>JBBQHJ010000048.1:0-19541 GCA_038323865.1 Gemmatimonadales bacterium | reverse complement strand
CAACGGAACGTTTTCGCGGACCGCGGACCGCAGGCCGCTGGAAGGGGTCGTCATGCCGCTGGACGCCGCGACAGCTGCGCGAGCATATCCGGACGGTTGCCATAGCGCGCAATGAGATCGGCGGCGTGCGCATACGTGCGCCCCGCCGTCGCCAGACCCACCGCACTCCAGAAAAAGAAGCCGGACACGCTATTGAAGATGTTCCCGAACAACGAAGCAAACAGGAGCGCCACGACAACCGACACTGCGGCACTGGTGATCGGCTCGAAACGTACTCGCCTGCTGCGAAGAATCGGGAGGAGGATCGCCGCCAGCGAGAGCATGAACAGCGTTCCTCCGAGCCACCCCATCACAGCGTAGATCTCCAGGGGCCCGCTGTCGAGCGCAAAGCCACCTCGTACGCCACCGATCTTGCTGGCGCCGCCCAGTGCACCAAGTCCCGCTCCGGACGGATTCGCCGACATGCTCGAGAGCACCGAGCGCGTAAAGGTCACGCGCGTCTGAAAACTGTTGTCCGACTTCACATCACGCAGCGTGGCCGCTCGGCGCGTGAGCACACTCATGACCTTGGGGGTCGTGATGATGGGCGCTGCCAGCAGAATCATCGCGACAAATGCCACCCATTGCTTGGGCAATGAGCGCAAGGGTTGGCGGAGCTGCATGACGATGGCGCCGAGTACGAACGCACCCCACGCCGAGCGACCCTTGCAGAGAATGAACGCCACGAGCCCGAGTGCGAGCGGTAGCGCGCGCCAACGCTGTGGCGACGCGAGTCCAATAAGCAAACCGAAAATCAGGAATACAGAGAAAGGACCGGGCGCATTGAGCGTGCTGAACACGCGAATCACGAACGGCGCCGGATTGCCGACGCTCGCCATCTCTGCGGCAACGACCCAGACGCGATCCCAGAGGGGCGGCGCAATGAACTGGTAGATGCCGTATAGCGACGTAAACAACACACCCCACAGCACGCACGAGGTGATGGTCGCGCGGACGCGCGGGAACTGGCGCCACTCGAGTGCCAGGTGCAGCCCGAATGCCAGCGGTGCCACCCACGTGACGAGATCGTACGTCGCCGCCGCGAAAGACTGGCGAATTACTCCGATCAGGAACGCATACGTCAATGCCGCCGCCGCCACCAGAAACGGCACGTACGCGCTGCTGCGCAGCATGCGCGCGCGGCGGCTGATGGTGGCAAGGGAAATCAGGCTCGCGATCAGCGGCCCGAGAAGAATCGTGTTCGTGGGGTGAAAGCCATAGTGCAAGTCGAACAGTCGTCGCACGAATGGCGTCAGGAGCCATGTCCACCACACGAAGCCCACGTACGTCGCAGGATCGCGCGCATACGCGAGCAGTGCCACCACAAGGCATCCGGCCGGATAGGCAATGGTGAGCACGCGCCCACCAGCTCCCCACAACGCTATGGCTGTGTAGAGCGCAAAGGCGATTGCTACAAAGAGCGCAGCAGGGTCGTGCCGCGTGCGCTCCGAGCCAGTGGTCTCAGCGGGCGACGCCTGAGTCCCCATCGACGAAGAGGCCGGCCATGCGATCGTATCGCAGCGAATGACGCGCACTGCGATGTGAATGGCGCCGCGCACGCAGCCGCCGGCGAGCAATCACGATGCCGTACAGCAGGAAGTTGAGCGCCAACGCCGAAATCAACCCGTGCAGAAAGACATCGAACCAGGTGGAGGCATTGCCGACCGAATTGAGCACCGGCTTGATACCCGCATCTCGCATCTGCTTCACCAGCGTGCGTAAGTCGTGCGTCGTGGCCACTTCCAGCAGCCGTGGCAACCGCTGCTCCATGCCTCCGCTCACGAGCGGATCCGCCGCGCTGAACGTGAACATCACCGCCAGCCAGAATCCGGCCACGATCAGTGTGTTCAAATACAGAATGCGCACGGAAACAAATCGCGGACGCTGCTGCGCGCGCACACGAGCCCACGGCGTATCGAGCAGCAGATAGCTGATAAGTCCAATACCAAGGGTCGCGAGCAGGATCACCGGCGCAATGAGCAACTCGGTGCCAATGCCGAAGATGCCAAACAGCCACGCCGGACCCGTGCGCGAGAGCATCGGACGGCTCGACGAGACATGCTCGATGGCCTTCGTGGCCCGCCAGGCAAAGCTGTGACGACGTCGTGGCATCAGTCCTGGCTCCTCGCCCCTCGCCCCTCGCCCCTCAATTGTAGTACGCGCCGTAACGACCGAAGTCGTAGCCACCGCGGTAGCGCGAATTGCGACGCAGATCCACGCCGTTGAGAATCGCACCGGCCAGGTTCGCCTTCACATGCTGGAGCTGCAACACCGCAAAGCGCAGCGCTTGACGCTCCGTGCGGTCCGCGCGCGCAACGAGCAACGTGGCGTCCGCATGTGCACCAATGAGTGCCGCGTCCGTGAAGAGATTCAACGGCGGCGTATCAATCAGCACATAGTCGTACTGCTGCCGTAAGCGATCGAAGAATGGCGCGAGGCGGCTTCCAACCAGCAGATCAGCCGCATTCGCGTGCGGTGCACCACCGGACGGCAACACGTCGAGATGACCGGTGCCCTCGAGTGCTACACGACGAATGCACTCACCCGGCGTGGCCTGCCCATACAGCAGATCGAAGAACCCAGGCTGCGCCTCGATGCCGAACAAGGTGTGCAGGTTGCCGCGACGCGTTTCCGCATCGATCAACAACACGCGTTTGTTCTGCTGTGCCAACGTCACCGCGAGATTTGCTGCGCTCGTGGTCTTTCCGTCACCCGATAGAGCGCTCGTAAGCACAATCACGCGCGGCGGACGCGACGGACTCACATAGCTCAGGTTCGTACGGAGCGCGCGATACGCCTCGGCCGCCATCGTCTGCGTCTCACCTTCGCGTGGACTTCCCGCGGACAGCGCGAGTGATGGGAAGTCGCCGTTCACGATGGATCGGTATCGACCCGCCAACGCGTCGTGCCGCAGGCTTGGAATGATGCCAATGACGGGCGCATTCGCGATGGACGCCACGTCCTGCTCGTTGTGCACGGTGGTGTCGAGCCAGTCTCGCAGGAACGCCACACCCACACCGACAATGAGACCCGAGAACAACGCCACCGCAAAGATCACGGGGCTCGACGTACCGAGTGAGCCACCAGGCAGCACGGCGTGATCGAGCACTTCCGCCGTCGAGTCCTGAACCGCCGCCGTGATCTCGGCTTCCTTCAGCCGGCTCTGCACCTGCGTCATGATTTCTTCAACGCCCTTCTGGTTTCGCGTCAGTCGCTGATATTCCGCACCCTGCGCGGGGAGTAGGCTCACGGACTGTCGCAACTGCGCAATGCGACGATCAACTCCGTTGATCTGCTCCGTAGTACCATCGATATAACTGCGGACGGTCGTCTGGATGTCGCGCTTCGACAGCGCGATCTGCTGTTCCAGCACCTTGATGTCAGGGTCGTTCGGGTTCAAGCGACGACGCGCCGCAGTGAGATCGTCCTCCTGGTGCCGCAGCCGCTCCACGAATTGCGTAGCTGGGCTGAAAGTATTCTGCGCTCGCTGAAATGCAGGAGTGGCAAGCACGCGCTCAAATGCCTGCCGCGTTTCTTCGGGATCGCGCGTTGCACTGAGCTGGCGCAGTGACGCAACCATGGCGTCACGATCAATCGCATAGGCCTGACGAACATCCGTCAGGTGCGAGAGCTCCGACGTTTGCTGCGCCTCGGCGTTCTGAACGCTGGTGATCTGGTGCTGCTCGAGGAATTTCGTCGTCTCTTCTTCGCGTACTGCCATCTCGCGCGAGAGCGTGTCGAGCTGCGTCCGCAGGAGTGCAACACGACTCCGCGCACCCGCCTTCTCCGCATCGAGACGCTTCCTCACGTAGCGCGCGGCCAGCACGTTCGTCACATCGCGCACGAGAATGGGATCGTTCCCCTCGTACGTGACCGTGAGAATGTTCGCGTTGGCGTTTGGTTGGTTCACCGTCATGCGCGCTCGCACGTACGCCGAGGCCTCCTCGCGCGACGTCACGCGAATGAGCGCCGGTCCCGCACTCAGCATGCTGTCGGAGAGTCGCAGCACCACACCGGGCAGCGCGATCGGCCCTCCACCGCTGAACACACCAATCGCTCGGCCGCCGAAGTCCTGCACAGTGACCTTGCCGCGACCAGACGCTGTGAGGCGATACGAATTGAGCGGAGCCGTCGTGTCGACGCGCGCAATCGCAATGGCCGAACTGCGCGCCATGCGACGCGGCTCTTCGAGACGCACACGCAAGCCGAGCGAATCGGCGACTTCTGTCGACAGTGAACGGCTCGTCAACACTTCCATGGCCGTGGCCATGAGCGTGGTGTTGTCCGTGGTGTAGCCGTACAGCGCGGCAGCGGGATTCGCATCGTTCCGCGGATCAAGGCGAATGGATGCCGTGGCCTGATACACCGGCTCCATACGACGCACCGCAACTACACCAGCGCCCAGCGACAACACCACGCAGCCGAGGATCAACCATGCGCTTCGCGCGATCGTGGCCCAGACGCGACGCAGGTCGATGTCTGGCGCTGAATCGGTGAGAAGAGGGCCGGGAAGCGCTTCCATGCGATCACTTACGAGTAATGAGAAGTACGATTGTCACAAGCGAGCCCACAATCGAGACCACTTCCGTGATGAGTCGGATGGCTATCTCATTGCGAACGGCAAAAGGCGGATCCTGCGCGTAGAGCTGATCGCTCGCACGAATGCCGAGGTCCGCCACGCGGTCCGCCGTGGAGATCTCGCGCACAGGTTCGCCAATCCTGAGCAGGTACGCTCGAAGCTCGCCGCCCGGACGTGTCGGACCGCCGGCTCGGGCAATCAATGACAACACCGTCGCCGAAGGATCGGCGAGCTGGACGCCAGGGCCGCGCACCCCGCCCAGGACCGCCACCGGCCGCAGAAAGGTGACTTCCACCCGCGACGAGTCCAGACGCGCCGAGAGGCTGCGGATGATTTGCGACTCCGCCTGAATCGGCGTGAGGCCCGCGACCTGTAGTCGGCCCACAGTGGGAATGAGGATCTGCCCCCGCTCATTCACAGGGAGATCGCCGGATTGATCCGCCGCCAGCCAGACGCGAAGGCGAATCACATCACCGGATTCCACCAACCACTGGGTTGCACCTCGTGGCACCGGAGCCGCACTCGGTGCGACTGGAACCGCGGGGACACAGGCAACAAGAACCAACGGAACCATTACGGCGAAAAACTTTCGAATCACTAGAGCGCCCCTCGCATTGACAGAACGGCCGGTACCGTACGCAGCAACAGTATCAGATCGCGCCACACGGTCCAACCATTTATGTAGTCCTGCTCGAGCTTTATGACTGCCTCGAAGCTCGTGATCTCGTTACGCCCGCCGACCTGCCATGGACCGGTAATTCCGGGAACCACTTCGAACCGGACGTAGTGCCGGAGGCTATACCGCGCGACTTCTCGCGGTAACGGAGGTCGCGGACCTACAAGAGACATCTCGCCGCGCAGCACATTCCAGAGCTGCGGCAGCTCGTCGAGACTACTCCGGCGAAGGAAACGACCCACTGGGGTGATGCGCGGGTCGCCGTCGATTTTGAAAAGCTGCGGGTCGCGATATACGCTCGAATGCGCGAGGTGAGCCTCCTGTTCCTCGGCGTTCTGCACCATGGTGCGCAGCTTCAGCATCGGGAATGGCTCCCCGCCCAGCCCAACACGCATCTGTTCGAACAACACCGGACCTGGCGACGTGAGCTTCACGAGCACCGCACAGACAGCCAGCACCGGCGACAGCACGATGAAGCCGACCGTGGCACCGACGAGATCCAGCGAACGCTTTGCTACGAGCTGCCATCCGAGCAGCGCCGGGCTGCTCAGCAACGCTATCGGACCCTCACCCCGCCGGATCAGCGTGGGGTTGTTCATTTCGCGAAGGGGGCGGCGGCGCAGACCGTACACGCGACACCCCGCGCTCGACCCGGCAATTAGTGCTGTTTGCAGCGCGTCGTCTGTGAGCGGGCCCACAAGAATGATTGCATCTGCCTTGGCGAGGTCGATTTCTTCATAAAGTTGCTGCCAACTCACTTGGAGGTCAGTCGGCCAATCGGCGGCAATTTCGTATGAGGACGGACGCGGCAGCGTGGCGTCGACATGTTCGCTCAGAAAAGTCCGGAGCTGCTGGTGCAGGCCGACAATCAGCGTCCGTTCCTGATCCAGGCGCCGCGGATCATACGGCTGAAGCGCCACGCCCATCCCCCGGCGCTGAAGCACGAGGGCCACCCAGAGCAGCAGGATGACCCCCGAAAGCAACGCCAACCGAGGAACGAAGGCTGCCGTCAGCAGCTCGGTCCAACGTGGCAGGACAATTCCCAGGACTATTCCTAGTGCAATCCGCCCGCGTTGCTCTTCAACCAAGGTGGTATTGTAGGACCTCGTGGCCGCCAGGCAGACCAGCAGCAGCGTCACTCGGCGCAGAAGTGCAGGCGGGTTGAGCGGAAGGAGTCCCCGGGCGAACTCGCCGTGAAGTGGCTGTAACTGGATGGGCAGCTGCGCCAGGATCACGAACACCACTGCGATCGAGACGGCGTCGGCGGCCAGGATCGCCGCCGCAAACGCGAGTTCACGCCAGAAACGACGGCGCTGCAACGCAAGGACGCGATGGCGTCCTTCGAGCCGCGACGTGATTTGCGACGGGGGGGTGATCTGAGGCCGACTCGAACCGGCTTCGTCGCCAGTCCGCCGGGCACTTCGAGTCATGGCAGGATACCGCTATGGAGGCCGTCTGTATTGACCGGACTCTGCTTAAAAAACTATAATCCCAAAGTGGACGAAATGACCAAAAAGAGCAATTACGGCTCTCGAGGTCCGCGCCGCCGCTTCCATACGTATAGCCTTCGTCCTACTTCCTTAAACAGAGTGGCGTCCGCTGACTGCTCCCGATTTCACGCCAAATCCCGGTCGGGCCCCTGATGCCGGCACCCGCGCACGCGGCGGTTTCGAGCCGGGGTCCTTCGAACAGCAGTTCGATGCCGTTCTCGACGACGCACTGCGACGCGGCGCAACGGACATTCACGTTCGCGCCGGCGATTTGGTGCAGGCCCGCATCGACGGCGCGCTGATTCGGCTCGACACGCCAATCCTGAGCACCAACGACACCCGCGATCTCGCGTTGCGCATCATCGAGGCAAACGGGAATACCCGTTCGCTCGATGACCTCAAGGAATACGACGGCTCGTGGAGCGTGCGCGGCGTCGGGCGCTTCCGCATCAACATTCTCCGCCAGCGCTCCAGCTTCATGGTGGTCATGCGCGTCATCTCCGACGTGCTCCCCACCTTCGAGCAGCTGAATCTTCCACGCGCCATCGCGCAGGTCACGCGCGTGGAGTCGGGACTGATCGTCGTCTGCGGCGCGCCGGAATCGGGACGTGCTACTACGATTGCCGCCATGGTGAACTACCTCAACACCACGGCCACCACGCGACGCCACTGCGTCTTGATCGAGCAACCGATCGAGTTTCTCCACAAGAGCCAGAAGTGGAGCATGACGCAGCGCGAAGTCGGCAGCGACACCGATACCTTCGAGGAAGCCGTACGCGCCGCCATCATGCAGGACGCCGACGCCATCATCATTGGCGCCATGGAAGAGCCGACCGTTGTCGAAGCGGCACTCCGTGCGGTGGAAGCTGGTCGTCTCGTGATCGGGCGCATGCAAGCGGCCGACGCCGGCGCTGCCATCCGTTCGCTGCTCGCACGCATGGAAGGCGATGACCAGCAGGCACACCGCCTTCGTCTCGCCGAGGCGCTGCACTCCATTATCGGGCAGAAGTTGGTGCCACGCATGAACGGTGGACGTCGCGTACTCGCGACGCAGATGCTGTTCATGACGCCCTATGTGCGCGAATCCATTCTCGATTCCAGTGCCTTCGAGAACCTGAACGAGGCCTTGCGAAAGGGCCGCGATCAGTACGGAACACAGACGTACGATCAGTCGCTTGCCGATCTGGTCCTAACGAACGAAGTGTCCTTCGAAATGGCGATCAAGCTCGCGTCAAACCCGTTGGACCTCGAGCTGCAACTCAGAGGATCGCGTTAGCGCATTTGTTGCTTGACGGAGTGGCGTCCGCGCAAGCATAGTGCGAATGATGTCCTCCGCAACGCCACCGCATGACGCAGACATAGCTGATCTTCTCGCCGACGGCGTTCGCTATGAACGCGGTGGTGTCGTACAGCGCGCGCGGGAGTGCTTTGAAGCCGTCACGCGTCGCGCGAAGGATCATCCCGCCGCCGCCGCCGAAGCGTGGTGGCATCTCGCCAACCTGCATCGCCTGCATTCGTCGTGGGACAATTCCATCGACGCGGCACATCGCGGCGCCGAACTCGCGCGCGAGCATGGCCTGGTCGATTCCGAAGCGAATGCGCTGAACATCGAAGGCGCGGTGTACTGGACGCGCGGTGAGTACCACAGGGCGCAGCCGTTGTTTCTCCGCATGCTGGAGCTCGCGCGCACTCCCGATACCCGCGCGAAGGCACTTCAGAATCTCGGCAGCATCACCGCGGAGCAGGGCGATCTCGAAGGGGGTGAGCGCCTGTTCGCCGAGTCGCGCGAGGCGTACCACCAGGCTGGCGATCAACGCGGCGAAGCGGTGTCGTTGCTCAACATCGGCCGGCTCCAGATGGATCGCGGTGAGCTCGATGCGGCACGCGAAACACTCGAAAGCGCTGTATACGGCGCAAAGCAGTGTGGCGATCTCGAAATGCTCGCCGCCGCCCAGCTCAATCTCGGCATGGCACTTGGCGCACTCGGCCTTACGAGCGATGCCGAAGAACGCATCTCCACGGCGTATGGACAATTCACCATCGCTGATAATCCCACACAACGCGTGCGCTGTCTTACGCAGTTAGCCACGCTCGCCGCGGCGCGTGGCGAGTATTCAGGAGCTCGTGTTTGTCTCACGCACGCGCGCGGAGTTGCTGAGTCTGCTGAATTGCCAAGAGAGTTGCGCCTCATTGGCGAGCAGCTTGCAGTGTTGAAATTGCAAGGGAGCGACGAAGGCTGAATCGTTGTCCGATGCAGGAATGACAGCGCGTCGTTCGAGTACGACTTCGGCATCTGGCACGCCTCTGGCAAATGGTCACCGCTGTGAGACTCCGGCGGGCAGCCACATGGGTGATGTAGCCGAGGTCAGACACTGAGGTACGCGTATGCGAGTTCGCATTCTCCTCGCGGCGGCAGCCACACTAGCGTTGGCAGCCTGCAACAGCGACACGTCCACCGCCCCGCAGCAGCTCAAGCCGGACGCAGGATCTCATGACGACATCATTACATGTCGCTCGGGTTACCACGTAGCCACCAGGGCCGACGGCACACAGGAGTGCCAGCCGGACTAACAGACATCGCGGCCATTGCACGGGGCTGGCGCTCATGGAGCGCCAGCCCCGTTTTGCGTCAGGTGTCATTCCGAGCGACGTCGAGGAATCTGCATTCAACGTGTCATTCCGAGCGAAGTCGAGGAATCTGCTTTCCAGGTGTCATTCCGAGCGAAGTCGAGGAATCTGCACTCAAGGTGTCATTCCGAGCGAAGTCGAGGAATCTGCTCTTACGCCCTTTCGCACCAACCATCTCCGCCTTCGGCGGAACACGGATGGGGCGGATGTGAAATCGAATGGGCGGATTGCTCCTCTGCAGTGAAGCAGTTCCGTACCTATCAAAGAAGAAGGAAAGCTCTTCCTGCTGTTGTGAAACACTCGGTGCGCAACCGCTGGCCGGTGGTGCTCTATCCGGCAGTTTCCGTCACATCCGTCACATCCGATAAAAGCGCCGACGGCGCAACACGCAGTTCCCGCAGTTCCCAAAGCTCCCGCAGTTGCGTCTTGCGCATCGAGATGAAATCTCAGTAAATGAACGTTCTCGACTCCCCCATCGGAGAACCGTTCTTGATCCGCCGAATTCTGCCTGTTGTACTCCTGATTTGTCCGGTCGTAGCGAGCGCGCAGATCAGACCTGCGCCACCAAACGACACCAAGCCGAGCATCCCGCTCAACCCTCCGCTACTGCGGAGTGGTGTGCTCGATACCACCGCACTCAACACACTTCGATGGCGCGAGATCGGCCCCTTCCGCGGCGGACGATCCGTCGCGGTGTCCGGATCCACCGCTCGGCCCAATGAATACTTCATGGGCACCACCGGTGGCGGCGTGTTCAAGACCACCGATGGCGGACAGTCGTGGGCGCCGATGACGGACAAGTACTTCGGCGGAACCATCGGTGCCGTCGCGGTGGCGCCTTCGAACCCCGATGTCGTTTACGTCGGCGGCGGCGAGTTTCCCATTCGCGGCAACGTCTCGCACGGCGACGGCATGTGGCGTTCGAGCGACGCAGGTCGCACCTGGACGTCACTCGGCCTCAAGGGAACACGTCAGATCGCGCGAGTACTCGTGCATCCCACCAATCCCGACATCGTGTTCATGGCGGCGGCAGGCGATGTGTGGGCCCCAACACCTGAGCGCGGGATCTATCGCTCAAAGGACGGCGGGAAGAACTGGGACAAGATTTTCTTTCGCAACGATTCAACGGGCGCAGCAGATCTCGCCATGGATCCGAAAGATCCGAACATCCTGTATGCCGCCATGTGGCAGTCGGGACGCACGCCGTGGATGCTCGTCTCGGGCGGCAATGGCAGCGGCATCTTCAAGACGACAGACGGCGGTGATCACTGGACAGAGATCACACGCAACAAAGGCCTTCCGCCCGGCCTGTTCGGCAACATGGGACTCTCCGTCTCGCCCGTGAACTCGAACATCGTGTGGGCGATCATCGAGAATGATGAAGGCGGCGTGTTCAAGTCGTCTGACGCTGGTGCAACGTGGACGCGCACGAATACCGATCGCGCACTGCGCCAGCGCGCGTGGTACTACACGAAAATTCACGCCGACACGAAGGACACCAACATCGTCTACGTGAACAACGTGTCGTTCATGAAGTCGTCGGACGGTGGAAAGCGATTCACTGCCGTGCGCGGCATGGGTCACGGCGACTCGCACGGTTTCTGGATTGCGCCGGAAAACAACCAGCGCATGATCGAGGCAGATGATGGCGGCGCTGAGGTGTCGACGGACGGCGGTCGTACGTGGACTGACGAAGATTTTGCCACCGCCCAGTTCTACCACGTCATCACCACAAATCACTTTCCCTATTGGATCTGCGGCGCGCAGCAGGACAACAGCACGCTCTGCGGGCCGAGCAAGAAGGCCGGTGGTATCGACATCCGTGACTGGATCGAAGCCGGTGGCGGTGAGTCGGGCTACATCGCATCACGCTCCGACGATCCGGACATCGTCTACGCCGGCAGCTATGGCGCGCTGCTCACGCGAAAGGATCTGCGCACCGGTCTCTCGCGCAACATCAATCCATGGCCCGACAACCCCATGGGCCACTCGGCCATCGATCTCAAGTATCGATTCCAGTGGACCTACCCGATCATGCTCTCGCCGCACAGTCCGAACGTGCTGTATGCGACGTCGAACTACGTGCATCGCACTACTAATGAAGGGCAGAGCTGGGAGGTGATCTCTCCGGATCTCACGCGCAACGATCCAAAGACACTCGGTCCATCCGGCGGTCCGATCACGAAGGACCAGACATCGGTCGAGTACTACGGTGTGATCTTCGCGTTCGCCGAGTCGCCGAAACAGCGCGGAGTGTTGTGGGCGGGTTCGGATGACGGGCTCGTGCACGTGTCGCGCGACAACGGCAAGTCGTGGCAGAACGTGACGCCAAAGGACATGGCGATCTACACGCGCGTGTCGCTCATCGAGCCATCGAGGTTCAGCGCGGGAACGGCGTACATTGCGGCGAATCGTTTTCAGCTGAGCGACAACAAGCCGTACCTCTGGAAGACAACGAACTACGGCCAGAGCTGGACGCGCATTGATGCAGGCATCGACCAAACGGAATTCACTCGCGCCATTCGCGAGGATGACGAGATGCCCGGCATGTTGTTCGCCGGTACCGAGCGCGGCGTGTGGTTCTCACGCGATGACGGGTCGACGTGGCAGAAATTGAATCTCAATCTTCCGCCCGTTCCTGTGCACGATCTTGCCATTCGCGACGGTGATCTCATCGCCGCAACACATGGCCGCAGCTTCTGGGTGATCGACGACATCTCCCCGCTGCGTCAGATGACGCCAACACTCACGCAGGAAGACGCGCATCTCTTCAAGCCGCGGGACGCATATCGCGTGAGCTTCGCGGGTGGACGCGGTGGTGGCGGCGGTGGTGCACCGGCGGCGGGCCGGGGTGGAGATGCACCACCTGCCGTGCATCCTATTGCGTCGAGTCCGAGTGGTGGGCCGGTCGTGCAGTATTGGCTCAAGCGCCCAGGTCGCGAAGTCGTGCTCGAGTTCATGGATGCGAACAGCAAGGTGATTCGGACATTCACCAGCAAACAGGACTCTGCAACGGCTGCGGATTCCATCGCACGTGCTGGACGTCCGGCAGCGGCACCGGGACAACCGGTGGGTGAGGACGATGGCCCGGCGCGTGCCGCGCCCGCGCCGCGCGTCGCGAATCGACTGGGCGTCAATCAGTTCAACTGGAACATGCGCTACCCGGATGCTGTGACCTTCGACGGCCTCATCATGTGGGCCGCCGGCACGCAGGGTCCCGTTGCACCACCGGGTTTGTATAAGGTGCGCATGCTCGTGGATGGAAAAGCTGTTGCGACGGAGACGTTCCATCTCAAGAAGGATCCGCGCACCAAGGCCACACAGGCCGACCTCAACAAGCAATTTGCCTTTCTCATCGACGTCCGCGATCGCACCACGGCCGCGAACAACGCGGTGAAGACCATTCGGTGGGTGAAGAACCAGCTCGACAATCGTGAAAAGAAACTCACCGGCGCGGCGCAGCAGCAGTTTCACATCATGGCGGAGGCGCTCCGCGCAGAGATTGCCGTGGTGGAAGACTCCGTTTACCAGACGAAGAACCGCAGCGGACAGGATCCGCTGAACTATCCAATTCGCCTCAACAACAAGAGTGCCGCCCTCGCCGGTGTTGCCGGCAGCTACGAGGCAGCGCCAACCAAGCAGACGGGTGATGTGTACACCGTACTTTCGAAACAGCTCGACGTTGAGCTCTCGAAGATGAAGAAGGCGTTCGACTCAAAACTTCCAGCAATCAATGCCACGCTGCGAGCGAACAATCTTCCGGAGATCGTTCCGCATCCAGCCGATGTCCCGGCGCCACCCGGCACGATCAGCAACAATCTGGACGATGAGCCTGAGCATCACTGACGGCAGTCCACCTCAGGAGCGCGCTGACTGATGGGCGCGCTCCTGTATCGCTGGAGTACCAGCGCGCAGCTCGCCTCGGTGATAATGATCGCCCTCTTCTACGCCACGCTCGCGCGCTCGCTCAAGCGCGCAGAGTTGGTGTGGTGGGCGCGTAGCTGGTGGAGCAATGCGCTCGCCATGGCGGTGACCGTCACATATTGGGTGTTCGTGCCCACGTCCAGCGTCAATCCTGTGCTGCGCGGCGCGTACGTTGGCGGCAAGGTGGTGTTCGCCGTGTTGCTCGTGCAAGGCGCGCGTGCGATGTGTCGCCCCGGTTCCGACTGGCTCGGCAAGCGAACCATCATTGCGATTGCGAGTGCTGCCGTCGTTCTCGGTGCTTTCGCACTGCCAACGATCAATGATCTCGGCGTTGTCGTACAGGGAACGCTCGCCCTCCTCTTCCTGTGGAGTGCATCAACACTTCTTACGTCGCGCGGCTCGGCGATCTCCTGGCTCGCGGCGGGCTTTGTCGTCCGTGGCGGGCTCGCCGCCATTGAGGCGCTCGCCTACGGCGCCTACATGGTGCCCGCCGGACAACTCCCGCCGCGCGCCATCCACATCATTCAGGCTTTTCTCGGCGCACACACCCTGATCGATCTGGGTGGTGAATGGCTGCTTGCACTCGGCGGCGTGCTCGCGATCACGCAGCGTGCGCAGCACGAGATCGAAACAGCGAATACCGATCTGCTCAACGTACAGGCGCAGCTGCGCAATCTTGCCGATCGCGATCCTCTCACCGGTCTCGCCAATCGCCGAGCACTGCCGGAGATGTTTCGAACCGTGTTTCAGACGGGAGCGGTTTTCGTCTTCTTCGATCTCGATTCCTTCAAGGCCATCAACGATACGTATGGTCACGCCGTGGGCGATCAGTGTCTCGAACGATTTGCTGCCGCGATGAAATCGTCGTTCCGCCCGGGCGACTGCATTGTTCGCTACGCAGGTGACGAGTTTGTCGTGGTCGCGCCTGCGATGAAAGTCGGAATGGTTGATGAACGCATCGCACGAATGCGCGAACGGCTCGAGCTACCTGACGAGAGCGGCGTCGTAGTAGCGTTCTCCGCAGGCATTGCCCTGATGGACCCCGGTGGCGACGCCGAGACTGCGCTGCATCAAGCCGATGAGGCGATGTACGCGGCAAAAGCGTTGAAGCGCTGAGGTCAGCGGCCCAGCAACACGCTTGACGAGAATCAACGACACATGTAGTTTAGCGCTATGGGCGACCCCTCTAGCCTGAGCGAGCTACAGCTTGCCATCATGAACGTGCTGTGGAAACGGCGTGAGGCCACAACGGCCGACGTCCATGCCGCGCTTGCCGATCGCGATCTGGCCGTGACCACAGTGGCCACGCTGCTCCAGCGGCTCGAGAAAAAGGGCGTCATTACACATCGCGCCGAAGGCCGAACGTTTTTCTATCGGTCGGCGGTCGCTGCGCGCGACGTGAAACGATCAATGCTACGCTCGCTCGTGAACTCGTTGTTCTCCGGTGATCCCGCAGCGGTGATGAGCCAACTCCTCACCGCCCGCGATGTGTCCGACGACGATCTCGATCGCATGCAGCAGCTCATCGATGCGCGGCGCAATGACGGCAAGGCGCGCACATGACGGATGGCCTCGCACTCTACCTCGCCGCCTGGCTGCTCACCTACCTCATTCACAGCACGTTGCTGCTCGGCGGCGTGTTCATCGTGCTTCGCATTGGCGGACGCCGACTCGAGACGTGGGCGGAACTTGCGTGGCGCGTTGCGATGTTCGGCGCAGTAGTGACCTCGGTTGTACAAATGGCTCTTCCGACGTTTATCGTCACGGAGCCTGCCGGCTCGATAACGCGAGTCACGTTGGGAGTCGTGCCGTTGATCATTGGGTTCTGGTTGGTGATCGCCTCGCTGCGCGTTACGGCGCTCGTGCTTTCGCTGTGGACAGTGCGCCGCCGTCTCGCCGGCCGCGCCTACGATTTACACATTGGCGCACGTGCCAACGAAATGGCTGGTGGCGCCACAATTCGTCTGTCGCTCTCGAGTGAAATTGCGACACCAATGGTGCTCGGCACCCGGGAACTATGCCTGCCAACGCGCACACTCCATGAGTTGAGCACCGACGAAGTGGACGCCGTGCTGGCGCACGAGGTTGCACATGTGCTTCGTCGCGACCCGTTCTGGCTGACGCTTGCCGCGGTCGTACAACGCGCGCTCTTCATGCAGCCGCTCAACGCGCTGGCGTCAACACGCATGCGCGCACTCGCCGAGTGTTCGTGTGACGACTGGGCGCTGGCGCGTACGGGGAATCCTCTCGCACTCGCCTCGGCGCTGGCGCGTGTCACTGAATGGATTGTGCGTACACCAGCGCACGCAGTTGTGATTGCCATGGCTTCTCGTGAGTCGCTGGCACTCGCGCGCGTGCGACGCATTCTCGATGGACGCACGCACACGAACTCGCTCGCGCCCAAGCGGGCGCGGACCAGCGCCTTGCTGTTGCTTGTGGCGACCGTTCTGCTGGTGCCAGGCATCTCGGCGAAAGGCGGCTTTCCGTATCCGTACACGATCAGCGCGTTCGATGCGGCCGGTCCGTTCACCGTTACGGTAGAGCAGGGCAAAGTGATTGGCGTGAGCGTAGACGGTGTACGGCTCCCGTTTGATCACGTGCAACAAACCGGTGGTCGCGTGCATGTGCGCGATCCGCGCGGTGCCGCGCTCGAACTCAAGCTCAACACCTCTGGTGGAATGAGCTGGCAGTCGAGACCCGCACGCTAGTCGCCAACCGTTAACCACACTCGAGGGAAAGATGCGTTTTCATCGAATCTCTATAACTACACTAGTAGTTATATTCTCGCGCGCCCTGAATGCGCAGGCGCCACTCGACACCGTCCGCATCGCCGCCGCCGTCGCAAGGGAGGTCGTGCGAGTTGGCGAACGAAACGGAAACAACATCTGGCCCTCGTTCAGGCCGGACACGATTCCGCTCTCGTTCGTGATTCCCTCACGCGGTGACGCGTTGATTGGCTGGCGCGGTGCGTTGCCCACCGGATACACGGCGATCGCCGAAATTCCTGGTGCGGCCTGGAGAGAGCAACGCGCACTTGGCGCTGCAAGCACCGCGACATCACTCGAAGGACGCAGCGTCGCGCAGGTCGTGATCAACACGCTTTCTCCGTCCATGCTCGCGGCCACTGCCGTTCACGAAGCGTTTCACGTCTTCGAGGGAGCATCGCGCAGACCGAACAGGAAGTTCGGGCAGGGAGAGAACGCGATGCTCGTGTCGACATATCCCGTCTTCGATGAGCGCAATGAGATTGCCTTTGCGCTCGAGGGAAAGCTGCTGGCTTCCGCACTCACAGCGCCACGCAACTCTGAGAAGCGCTCACTCGTTCGGCAATTCGTTGCCGTCCGCAGAGAGCGGCATCGCACCTTGCCGTCTCAGTTCGCGGAGTTCGATGAGATGAGTGAACTCAACGAGGGCCTCGCCGAGTACGCGTTGGTGCGTGCGCTTCAGATTGTTGCGGCGGACGGCCCGGCCGCATGGCGTGCCGGCGCCATTCGCGAGATGAACAGTCGCCTGCCGCTCTTGGAGGAGGTCACGCGCTCCGAGAATCTGTCGCTGCGTTTTCGGTTTTATCAGACCGGCCCCGCCCAAGGGTTGCTCCTGGACGAACTTGCTGGACCGAACTGGAAGTCCGACATGCTCGCGCGCGATGCAACGTTGGAGGACATGCTTGCCGTCGCGTCCGGTATTGATGATGCCGCCATTGCTGCCCGCGACATCGCAGAGAAGCGCGCGTCAGCACTTCACGAGCAGATAGTTGCGCAGATAAATCACCTGAAATCCGCGCGGCAGGCCAACGCCGACAGCTTGCTGTCCCTTCCAGGTCTAAAGTTGATCTTGAGCGCCGATTCATTGCCGGGAAAAGACTTCAATTCCTGCGGATACGATCCACAGAACCTGCTGCAAGTGAGCGAAACAACGCAGATACAGATGCGATGGTGGCGCCCGTGTGCAGGTGGACCGACGTACGCCGAGTTCAATGTCCCGTCCGTGCACGACGAGGCACATGGAACGGTGAGCGCCGTGATTGGCGACGAAGCCAGCGTAAAGTTGACCTCCAACGGCCAACCACTCATTATCCGCGACGGCGAAACTCGGCGCGACCTGACCACGTTTAAGCTCGTAGCACCGCGAGCAACCGTCGAGGCAGTCCGCGCGGACGTGTCACGCGCCGGCAACGTGCTCGAAATCCATCCCAAGCGGCCTTAGATCGGTCTTGCCAACCTTTTCGTGGGTCCGCCGTGTCTACATTAGCACGTCATGATCATTTGATGAATCACTGTAGGCATTCGTCTACCGGTGGCATCATATCGTCAGGCCAACCCAACGTCTTTCAAATGCGTCGACACAGCTTTCTCGTTCTCTTTCTGCTCGCTCTTGTGGCCGTTCCGCGCCACTCCTCAAACGCGCAGGCGGCTCCCGCGGCGCAACGCCCGGTGGCCAGTGGTGTCGGCGAAATCCGCGGCCAGCTCGCGGACTCGGCGACTGGTCGGCCCATTACAAGCGGCTCCATCACCATTCGGCGCGCGCGAGATACAGCGTTTGCCGGCGGAGCGCTTCCAAAAGAAGACGGCACATTTCGCGTCGACGGCCTCGCGCCCGGCGCTTACGTCATTCGGGTTCGTGCGATCGGCTTCGTGCAGTTGAGTCGCGGCAACCTGATCATCACAGCGGAAAAGCCGATGCTCGATCTCGGCACGCTCGTGCTCCACAACGCCGCATTCAAGCTTGCCGGTGAGGAAGTGGTGGCCGACCGTGAAGAGACGGTGGTGCAGCCGGATCGTACGAGTTACAGCACCAAGAACATGACGGCGGCTGCGGGTGGTACTGCCATCGATGTGCTGCGCAACATTCCGCAGGTCGAAGTTGATGGCTCCAACAAAGTGAGCCTGCGCGGCAACGGAAACGTCGTTGTCCAGATCAATGGACGTTCCACGCCGCTCAAGGGTGACCAGCTCGGAACGTTCCTCTCACAGATGCCTGCCGGCACGGTAAAGACGGTTGAAGTCGCCGCGAATCCATCGGCCAAGGATGATCCTGAAGGAACGGCGGGCATCATCAACATCGTGCTCAATCAGGAAGCCGAGCTCGGATTGAGTGGCGGTGTGAACGCCGGTACCTCGACCACCGGTTCGGTCAACGCGGGTGGAAATATCGGCAAGCAGCAGGGCAAGGTCACAGGCTTCGGCTCGGCGTATGTGTTCAGTGATCACCGCGCGACGTCAGGCACCATCTCGCGCGAGAACCTGTTCATTCCAACGCCGAACTTCGTGGAGACGAGCCTCGCGGGAAAGCAGCGGCCCTTGTTCCTCGGCGGCAACGTTCGTGGTGAGTACCGCTTCAACGACACCGACGCGCTGACCTTCGACGGATATGGTTCAGGCGGCCATTTCACCAACAGCAACGCGTCTTTCTACAGCGATTTCAGCTCCGCGCGAACGCAGATCGGTGCGTTCAACCAGCTCAACGAGGGCGACTCGCGCAATGGCAGTTTCGATCTCGACTTTGCCTTTCGTCGGCAAGGCAAGCCGACGATTCCGCAGCTGACGGTCGAAGCCGAATACGCGAACAACCTCAATACGAACGATGTGGACCTGTCAGGCAGGGTGACACAGGCCGACGCGTCGACGCCGGCGGCGATTCCGACGGAACGCGATCACACGAAGGGCCGCTATCCGTACTTCAATGCAAAGCTGGACTACTCGTATCCGTTCAATCCCAAGATGAAATTCGAAACGGGTGCAAAGTACCAGGACCGCAGTACGATCAACGACTTCATGGCGTCGTACCTGAACGTGGGCAGTGGTGTGTACGAAGTGCAACCGGCTCGGACCACATCGTTCTCGTACAACGAGCACATTGGCGGCGCGTACGGTCTCTTCTCTCGTGCCGTGGGCAAGTTCCAGACGCAGGCCGGACTGCGTCTCGAAACGGCTCACACGCAGTTCGATCTTCCGATCACGAATCAGCATTTCGAGAAGCAGTACAACAGTGCGTATCCGAGCGGGATCGTGACGTACAACATCACCGACCTGCGCTCCGTGCGCGTGAGTTATTCGCGTCGCGTGTCGCGTCCCAATCCGTATCAGCTCAGCCCGATCGAGTTCAAGCAGGATACCCGCAACGTCTTCCGTGGCAATCCGAACCTCGGCGCCGAGTATACCGATGCGTTGGACTTCAGCTTTCAGGAAGCGCACTCGTGGGGCTC
>JBBQHJ010000047.1:0-19627 GCA_038323865.1 Gemmatimonadales bacterium | reverse complement strand
CATCAACGTCGCGCTGCTGTACCGGCACATCGGCTCCATTGCGAAGCTCACGATCACGCTGTGGATCGGTACGCTGATCACCGTCGCCGTCGTGATTCTCGCCGGCGCGCTGAACTTCAATCCCCACATCGCGTTTGATTTCCCGCCGGGCGCGTTCAACTTCTCGATTGGATTCTTTCTTGGAATTGGCGCAGCGTCTCGCATTGGCATCTACGACTACCTCGGCTATTACGATGTCTGCTACATCGGCGACGAGGTGCAGAATCCCGGTCGCGTGATTCCGCGCTCCATTCTGATCAGCACCGCTGCAGTTGCCGTGATCTACTTTGGCATCAATCTCTCGATCATCGGCGTGGTGCCGTGGCGTGAGTTCGTGCCGGCAGCGCAGCATCTCGAGTCGAACTTCATCGTCTCGATCTTCATGCAGAAGTTGTACGGCACGGGCGTTGCGACGGTCTTCACACTGCTCGTGCTGTGGACGGCATTCGGCTCGGTATTCGCGCTCCTGCTCGGCTACTCACGGATTCCGCTCGCCGCGGCAAAGCAGGGGTACTTCTTTCCAGTGTTCGGGAAGTTGCATCCGACGAAAGGATTCCCGTACGTCTCCCTCCTCGTACTCGGCGCCATCTCCATTGTTGCCGGATTCTTCTCACTCGGCACGGTGATCGACGCGCTCATCGTCACGCGTATTCTCGTGCAGTTCATCGGTCAGATTGCGGGCTTGGTGCTGTTGCGCCGGAATGCGCCGAACATGGAGCGGCCGTATCGCATGTGGCTCTATCCGCTGCCGGCGTTGGTCGCGCTGCTCGGCTGGCTCTTTGTGTTCGCGACGACTGATCCGAAGGTCATCGCGTTCGGCGTGGCGGTGCTTGGCGCGGGAGTCGTGGCGTTCCTGCTCTGGTCGCAGCGCACGAGGAAGTGGCCATTCGCGGTTGTGGTATCTGTGCTAATGCTGTTCGCGTCACACGCCGTGCGCGCGCAATCGCGGCGCATGCTCCATGCAGGCTGGCAGATTCAGTCGTCGGCGACGGCTGGTCACGACGGTGCGGCGATCTCGGCTTCCGCCTACCAGCCGCGCGAATGGTCGAGCGCGACCGTTCCTTCAACGGTGGTGGGCGCACTTGTAGATGGTTGTCATTCTGAGCGAAGCGAAGAATCTGCTTTCTGCGATCCTTTCTTCGGCATGAACCTCCGGAAACTGCCGGGCATGACCTATAAGATCGGTGGACTATTCGTGCATTCGCCGATGGACTCGACGAGTCCGTACAACGTCTCCTGGTGGTACCGCACGACCTTCAGTGTGTCTGCGGATCAACGCCGCGGTCGCGTCACGCTGCAGTTCGACGGCATCAACTATCGCGCGAACATCTGGCTCAACGGCCACCGCCTCGCCGATTCCAGCCAGATCGCCGGTTCGCATCGCCGTTACGAACTCGACGTCACCGACGACCTCGCCAAGGGCCGAGTGAACGTGCTCGCTGTCGAGGTGTTCGCGCCTACGCCGGCGGATTTGCAGCTCACGTGGGTCGACTGGAATCCGTCGCCGCCAGACAAGATGATGGGCCTGTGGCAGCCAGTGTGGCTCTCCTCGAGTGGTGACGTAGTCATTCGCCATCCGATCGTTTCCAGTCGCGTCGATACCGCAACACTGAAGACGGCCGACCTCACCGTCGGTACGGTTCTAAAGAATCTCTCGTCTCGCGAAGTAAAGGGCACACTCCGTGCGCGCATCGGCACCGTGTCGGTCTCACGCGAGGTACGTGTCAGCGCGAACGACAGTGCCGTCGTGCGCTTCACGCCAGACAGCTTTCCGCGGCTGCGTTTCGTGAATCCACGACTCTGGTGGCCATGGGAGTTGGGAAAGCCGTCGCTCAATAATCTCGATCTCACCTTCGTGGCGAATGCGCGTCGCACCGACTCGCAACGCGTGCGCTTCGGCATTCGAGAGATCACGAATGACACCACGGCGCGCGGCGGCCGGCTCTTCTCCGTGAATGGAAAGCGCATTCTCATTCGCGGCGGTGGTTGGGCCAACGACATGTTCTTCCGCCCGCAGCCGGCTCGGCAGCTCACACAGCTGCGCTACGCAAAGGACATGCATCTCAACACCATTCGCCTCGAGGGCAACTACGAGGACGATCGCTTCTTCCAGACCACCGACAGCCTCGGTCTCCTCGTGATGACCGGCTGGGTATGCTGCGACGCCTGGGAAGAGTGGACGAAATGGAAGGCCGAGCAATATGCCGTGTCCGCTGCTTCGCTGCGGGATCAAATCAGACGGCTGCGGTCGCATCCGAGTGTGTTCGTCTGGTTGAATGGCAGCGACGGTCCGCCGCCGGCAAACGTCGAGCAGACGTATCTCGACATCGAACGCGCCGAGTTCTGGCCTAATCCCGTCGTCTCGTCGGCAAGCGCGCGAGCGACGCGCGTCTCCGGCCGCAGCGGCGTCAAGATGACCGGGCCATACGATTGGGTTCCTCCTTCCTATTGGCTCCAGGACAGTAAGAACGGCGGGGGGTGGGGATTCAACACGGAAACAAGTCCCGGCCCCGCCGTGCCGCCGATCGAGAGCATTCGTCGCATGATGCCCGCGAGTAGCGTCGCATGGCCCACCGACAGCATGTGGTCCTACCACTCGGCGAGCGGTCAATTCTCGAAGCTGCTCGGACGCTTCAACACCGCGCTCTCCACGCGCTTCGGCGAACCGACAACTGTCGAGGATTATGCGGCGACGTCGCAGCTCATGACGTACGAGAATGAGCGCGCGATGTTCGAGGCATATCGCCGGAACAAGTACACATCCACCGGCGTGATCCAGTGGATGCTCAATAACGCGTGGCCGTCAATCTACTGGCATCTCTTCGATTGGTATCTGCTCCCCGGCGGCGGCTACTTCGGTGCCAAGAAGGGCAACGAGGCCGTGCACGCGATGTACTCGTACGACGATCGTTCCATTGTGGTCGTGAATGATCTTCGCACGCCACTTCGTGACGTGCATCTCCGTACGCGCATCATCGGACTCGACGGCACCGCGAAACTCACGCGCGACACCACGCTCACGTTGCCCGCGGATTCGAGCCTCACGACGTTCACGCTCCCCGAGCCGGCGGGCGTCCTCGGGGCGTACTTCGTCGATCTGAGACTCAGCGATGCCAACAACAAGACGCTCAGCACGAATGTCTACTGGCAGTCGACGAAGCAGGACGTACTGGCCGATACGTCGAATTACTACATGACACCCGTGAAACAGTTCGCCGACTACACGGCACTTCGCACCCTGCCGGCAGCCAAGGTCACCACCAGTGCGCAATTTCGCCCTGGCACAAACGGCAACACGGTCGGCCATATCACGCTCACAAACAGGGGAGCGACGGTCGCGTTGTTTCTCCGACTCCAGGTCGTCGATGCCAAAAACGAAGAAGTCCTCCCGGTGTTCTGGGAGGACAACTACATCTCGCTCATGCCCGGTGAAAAACGCATGGTCGATGTAGGCTTCCGTGCGAGCGACCTCCGCGGATCACCGCGCGTGGTCACCAGCGCGTGGGGCGTCCACTAACACGCTAGTGCTCCTTCGTCTCGCCGAGCGCCTCGACTGCCGCTTTACGCACTTCGCGGTCCTTGTCGGTGAGCGCGCGAGTCAGGCCGGCAATTGCCTCGGACGTCCCGATCTTGCCAAGCGCCTCTACCGCCGACTTCCGCACTTCACGATCGGGGCTGACGATGAGTGAGACGAGATCCTTCGTCGTTGCCGGGTCGGCAATCTCCGCCAGCGCACGCGCTGCGTAGTACCGCAGTTCGACATCCGGCGACCCGAGCGCCTTCACAAGTGCCGTCGGCGCGACGTGCAAATCTTCGATCGACGAGAACGCATCGGCCGCCACGCGTTGCACTGTGATGTCGCGATCGGTAAGCGCTGCTTCCATCGCCGGCAAGATGCTGGACTGTCCATCGTGCTCCTTCTCCTTCAACTGTCCAAGCGCCCACACCGCGGTCGCGCGCACATGTGCATCCGTGTGACGTGCCGCGCGAAGCAGTGCAGGGATTGCGCGCCCATCTTCTCCTCCGCCCAACGCCCACGCCGCCATTGCGACCACGGCCGGCGTGCGATCATCCAACGCCGACTCCAGCGCGCCGCGCACGTCGAGTGAATCACGATGGCCCGCCGCATACGCAGCACTCTCGCGTACGGTCGCATCACTGCTTGCCAGCAAGGTTGCCAGTCGCTTCGCATCTACGTTGCTGTTGCCGAGCATCTTGCTGGCCAGGCGACGCACGCAGACGTTGGGCGCATTGAGATTCTTGACGAGCAGTTCGATCGCGTGCGGCTGCGTGACGCGACCGCTGATCGAATCCTTCACCGGCTGCAGATTCACTGGCGCGCCGGCAAAACGCCCAATGTCCCGATGATCTGATCCCCAGAAATTCCCGACCTGGTCCGCGATCAATTCGCAAATCACTGGATCCGTCGCCTGAAGTGACGCGAACAACTGCGCCACGCGCGCCGCGTCTGGTCCCGCGCGCTCGTGATCGCGCGTCGCTGGCCAATCCGAAACGGCGGCCGGTGACTTCAGTGTCGTAGCCGCGCCAATCGCGGCGGCACCAACAACTGCCGACACCGCCAGCATCAACGGCAGGCGCATAATCACGGCCTCCGGTCGCCCAGCGCTTCAACAACCGCGCGACGCACCTTCGCGTCCTTGGAGCTCAACGCCTTCTTCAGCGCCGCCTGCGCGGAGTTATCGGCGATGTTTGCTAACGCCTGCACAGCGGACACACGTACATCGGAATCATTGTCTTCCACGAGCGCTGCGAGCGTAGACACCACGCCAACCATCTGACGCTCACCTGCCAGCTGCGCCGCGCGCTGACGTACGTCCGCATCGCGATCCTTCAGCAATGCGACCATCACTGGATCGGACAGGCCGACGCGCAATTCTTCCATCGCGCTCAGGGCCGCATTGCGCACATCGGAGTTCGAATCGGAGAGCTTCTGCGAAATCAGGCCAGACGACTCGCTGTCCTTCAACTCTGTGAGCGCCTGAATGGCCGCCTGACGAACATCGCTGTTCGATGAATTCAACTGCGCACGTATCGCCGGCGCCGTACTGCGATCCTTCAACTCCGCGAGGAGATGGATTGCACTGTGCACGACCTCATCGTGGTGCTTGCCGTCGAGCAGCTTGACGATCGGCCCGCTCTGGATGCCGCCAACCTCCGTGAAGTTCGACAGTGCTTCAATCGCATGCTTCTGCACTTCGACCGATTGATCGCTGAGCGCGTTCTCGAGTGCAGGCACTGCGCGTCGATCCTTGAACTGCGCCAGCGCCTCGGCCGCGGCAACGCGGACTTCCGCGTTGGCATCCTTCATCGCATCAACAAGGCCCGGCACCGCTCGCGCATCCTCCAGCTTCGCCAGCGCCTCCGCAGCCGCCTTCCGTACCTCGACGTCTTCATCCTTGAGACGCGCGATCAGCGCAATCACCACCGCGCTGTCTCCCGGGGTGAGCACACGACGTCCCTCGCCGGCAGCGGCCATTCCGAGCGATGTCGAGGCATTTGCACTCGGTGTCATTCCGAGCGAAGTCGAGGAATCTGCACGCGGTGTCATTCCGAGCGAAGTCGAGGAATCTGCACTTACAGCTGTCACAGGCCGACCGGCCACAGTCGGTACAAGCACCACCGTCGCGAGCAACACGGCAAAGGCAGAGAGCGCGACAACACGTCGCTTGGTCATGGTGGGCATGCGATTCTCCAATAGTCGGGCAACACGAGTCACCAGGAGCGAACGCTCCTCGGCCATACCGGACACCGGTACGCCAAGCGGCGACATCTGAATCCATTCGGCAACGCGAGCGAGACACTCCGCGAGCGGCACACCGGAACCCGTTCGACGCACAGCCCAATCGTCGCTCAGGTATTCCGCTGCCGTTGCGATCTCCGTTCGCGCAATGCGATTGAGCGGCTGGAACCAGAACACGCGCTCAACGGCAAACGACACGACGAGCCACAGCGGATCGTGCCGGGCGACGTGCGCCAACTCGTGCGCGAGCATGCTCCGTTGTTGCTCCGCACTCAATTCCGTAAGCGCACTCTCAGGCAGGCAGATCTCGCGCATGCCGAGCGCAACGGGGCTCGAAATGCGCGTGGTGACCGTGAGAAATGGTTCGCGCACACCTGCTGTCTTCGCGAGAGTCGCGAGCATGTCGGGCAATGGACCATCCGTCAGGCGCGCGCGATCGCCGAGTCGTCCAATGAGAATGAGTCGTCGTGCCGCGTATGCCGTTGCCAACACGGCAGCAATCACAATCCACGCGACGAGTGCCGCCTCCCCCTTCGACGGCATCGACCACGACGATGCACTGCTGGACGCTTCAATTGCAGGTGGTGCGATGCCCACGGGGAGGTCGACGCTCGGAGCCTGCACGTTCTCGAATCCAACCGATCGCGTGACGGGCGCTGGTGGGACGCTGATGTACTGTTGTTGCGTTCCGAGCGCGACAGAGCCCGCTGGCCTGAGATCGAGCCACAGTTGAAGCGACGCAGTGAACAAACCGCCTATCAACGCGGACTTCCAAATGATCTCAGAGGCCGCTGGCATCAGCCGACGCGCACGCGTGATCAACCATGCGGCGCCAAGGAGTGCGGTGCTATGAACCGCGTACGTCAGCAACCAGGAGAGCAGGTCTCCGGAGAATGTGCCGCTCATTTGTCCTCCCGCGTGGATGTCGACGTCTTGTCGATCATTTCCTTTACGCGAGCCAGATCGCCAGGTGTCATGTCTCGGGCGGAGAGCAGGTGATTCACCAGGGCCGAAATGTCACCGGCGAAAACCCGCTCGGTGAGCTCGCGCACCATCGAGTGTTGGACATCCGCTTCCGTAATAAGGGCGCGGTAGACGAACTGCCGTTCCTGCGTGCGCCGAGCGACGATCCCTCGTCGCTGGAGCCGCGCCACGAGTGTCGCGATAGTCGTCTGTGCGAGCCCGCGCTCCGCGTGGAGAGTCTCCCACAACTCGGCGACGGACGCTTCGCCCCGCTCCCAGAGGAGTCGGAGAATGGCAATCTGGAGTTCTGTGAGCTGCTGTCGCTCTGTCATCTGACCGTTGGGTTGTTCTACAGCTGTAGATTTACACCTGTAGAGCAAACTGTCAAGTGTGTCCTGCGAGCGAAGGGCGTCATTCCTTGCCAAGGGTGTCATTCCTTGCGAAAGGTGTCATTCCGTGCGAAGGGTGTCATTCCGAGCGAAGTCGAGGAATCCGCACCTCCCGCTCCCCCAACGACGCACGGCGAAATAGCTTGTGGCCATGACAACCGGCAACATCGTCTTCCTGTTCGTCCTCGTTCTCGCGATGGGCTTCTTCGCGCTGAACGTGCAGCGGCTCGTCAGCTACCTCGGGCTGGGCTACGCCGAGAATCGCCTCGATCATCTCGGCACGCGGTTCAAGAACCTGTTCGAGATCGGCATCGCGCAGAAAAAGATCTTCCGCGATCCCATCGCCGGTCCGATGCACGCCATGATCTTTTGGGGCTTCATGGTGCTCACCGCAGGAACGGTCGAGATTCTCATCGCCGGCGTGTTCCCGTGGTTCAGCTTCGACAGCATCCTGCCGCATCCGATCTACGTTCTCTACTCGGCGTCGCAGGACATCTTCGCGGCGCTGGTTCTCGCTGCCGTTGGCTTCGCATTGTTCCGCCGGCTCGTGCTGCACCCCCGCCGCCTGGAAGGCGATGACCTCGAGCACACCGATGCCATCATCATTCTGAGCATGATCGCGGGCCTCATGCTCACGTTGCTGTTGACGAATGCGTTCGTGCTCGCAGCGGTGCCGACGGTGTTTGGGCCGGAGAAGATCATCTCGCATCCGCTCGGCACACTGATTTCGAAGACAATGCCACCCGGCGCCGCGATCTTCCGGTCGCACATTTTCTGGTGGCTGCACGCGCTGCTCATTCTCACGTTCCTGAACTACCTGCCGTACTCGAAGCATCTGCATGTCGTGACGTCGTTGATCAACGTCTTCTTCTCGAACACGAACGGACCGGCCACGAAGGGTGCGATGCGGCCGTTGGATCTCGAGGCCGAGGTCGAATCGTTCGGTGCGGCTGATGTCGATCAACTGTCGTGGAAGAACCTGCTCGACGGCTATTCATGCACTGAATGCGGACGGTGCACGGCCGCGTGCCCCGCCAACATCACCGGCAAGCCGCTGAGCCCGCGCAAGATCATGGTGAATACGCGGCAGCGCCTCATGGAGAAGGCGCCGGTGGTCACCGGCGATCGCATGGACTTCATGACGTCGGCACTGCTGCACGGCGAGGGCGAAGACGCCATGCCCGCCTCCACGGGCGACGTCCTCACGCATCGGCTGCTCGATAACTTCATTACCGAAGACGAACTCTGGGCCTGCACGAGTTGCCGCGCGTGCGTCGTTGAGTGCCCGGTGTCGATCGACCAGCTCGACGTCATCAACCAGATGCGCCAGAACCTGGTGCTCACCGAGTCGCGTTTTCCGGAAGAGCTCCAGCCGGTGTTCGAGTCGCTCGAGCGTAACGGTTCGCCGTGGGCCTTCAATGCCGGTGATCGCGCACAGTGGGCCGATGGTCTGCACATCAGCACAATGGCCGAGCTCATGGAGCGCGGCGACAAGCCCGACATCCTGTTCTGGGTCGGCTGCATGGGTTCGTTCGACGATCGCGCCAAGAAGATCACAGTCGCGTTCGCGCGCATCATGCAGGCGTGCGACATCAAGTTCGCGATTCTCGGGCAGGAAGAGAGCTGCCACGGCGATCCCGCGCGCCGCATGGGCAACGAGTATCTGTACCAGATGCTCGCGAAGAACACCATCGAGACGCTCGATCGCTACGAAGTAAAGACCATCGTCACGCATTGCCCGCACTGCTTCCATCAGATCGGCAATGAGTTCCCGCAGTTTGGCGGCAACTACGAAGTCGTCCATCACTCGACATTTATCCAGAAGCTGCTCGAGGAGAACCGCGTTCCGCTCCGCACCGACGACGGGAAGAAGCTCACCGTCGCCTATCACGACAGCTGCTACCTCGGCCGCTACAACGACGTGTACGATGCCCCGCGTGAGACACTCAAGCGCGCGCTTCCCGTCATCAATCTCGTCGAGCCACCACGCACAAAGGATCGCGGATTGTGCTGCGGTGCCGGCGGTGGTCGCATGTTCATGGAAGAGCGTACGGGCAAGCGCATCAACACCGAGCGCACCGAAGAGCTGCTCGCCACAGGTGCCGACACGCTGGCCGTCGCATGTCCATTCTGTATGACGATGATTTCCGATGGCGTGAAGGCAGCGGGATCAGAAGTGCCGGTCCTCGATATCTCCGAGGTAGTGTTTGGAGCGATGTCGTCCTGAGCGGAGCCGAAGGAGAGGGTCCCGCACGCTGTCGTCCTGAGCGAAGCGAGGGACCTGCTTTTAGCTCCGCCAGTGCAACCGATAAAGGGTGACGGTCTGCTTGATCTCACCCTCAACAAACGCTCGCGGATCCGCCTCTGACGTAATCTTGCGGTCCGAGCATTCCTCCAGAAATGCATTGACTGCAATACGTCCTGGATCTGCAACGATCGCCTCGCCGCCGCGGACGAGCGTCATCGCAATCGTGTGCGCGACAAGCGGCGCGTACCGATGTTCGTACAGCACGTCCGATGCGAGCACCACATCAAAGCGTCCCAGATCCGGCGGCAGCCGCGTCCAATCCACCATGCGCGTGTCGATCACCGCGCCGGTCGCATCGAACACATTGAGCCGAGCAAAGTGCAGGGCGTCGTCGTAATAGTCTGTCGCGGTGACGGACGCCCCGGCAAGCGACGCACCAATCGCCACTGCGCCGAGTCCACAACCCAACTCCAGCACGCGCAATCCCGACCAGCGCATCAACGCGGCCTCGTTCGCGAGTATCACCGCCGACGGCCAGAGGTCTGCCCAATACGGCATACGCTCATCAGCGACGAAGTCCTCTTCGTTGATCAGGTCATCCGCATTCCGGGGACTCAGCAGCGTGAACTGACGCTCGGCGATTCTCGCGATGCGTGTCTTCGTGACAAAACGCGTCGTCAGCTCGGAGCGTAGAGCCTCGGCATCGAAACCATCTGCTGTATTCACGAGAGGAACCGGTCGCTTCCGCCCATGTCGCCGTCGAGCGGCAATGCCCGGAGCACAGTGCCGGCGGCAATGGTCTGCGGCTCTGGCGGCACGATCAACAATGCATCGGCCGCAGACATCGACGTCAGCATCCCGGAACTCTGTGCGCCGGTGAGACGCACGATCGGCAGTGCGTCGCCGCTCGGTTCGAGTACTACTCGCAGGAAATGCGTGAGCGGCGCACTGAGTTGAATGTCGTCACCGAGAGTGACGGCAATCGTGCGACGATGTGGTCGCGCATGCCCGCCAAGTGCGCGCAGCAACGGGCGGCCGAACAGCTCGAACGTGACCAGCGCCGACACGGGATTGCCCGGAAGGCCCAACCACGGCGCGCCAAGCACCGAACCGAATCCGAGTGGCGCACCCGGACGCATGCGCACGCGCCACAGCGAGAGTTCACCGCCAAGCTTTTCAATCACGGTGCGCGTGTAGTCAAAGTCGCCAACCGACACGCCGCCCGACGTCAACACGAGATCGCATCCCTCGGCATCTCGCAAACAGTTCGCCAGCAGTTCGGGATCGTCAGGTGCGATGCCAAGATCAACAGCATCGCCGCCGGCTGCTCGCACGGCCGCGCTCAACGCGTAGCTGTTCGATGACACGATTCGTTCGCCACGCTGAACGCGTTCAAAGTGATCGAGTCGCACAAGCTCATCGCCGGTGGCAAGAATTGCGACGCGCGGCTTCCGGTAGACGGATACCACACCACGTCCGACGCTCGCGAGCACACCGATGTGCGCGGCGCCGATAGCCGTGCCATCGCGTATGACCGTCGCGCCAGGCATCACGTCCTCGCCGCGCAAGCGGATATTGCGGCGCGCGTCGCGCACATCGCGAATGAGGACGCCGTCCGCGTCGGTGGACGTGTCTTCCACGCGAATAACGGAGTCGGCACCACTCGGGATATATGCGCCCGTCATGATCCGCGATGCAGTCCCGCTCGCGACTGTCTCAACCGGCAGCGAGCCCGCGGCAATCGTCTCGACGATGCGCAAACGCACCGGTGCTTTGGCCGTCGCGGCTCGCACATCATCGGCACGCACCGCAAAGCCATCCATACTGGCGTTGTCGCGCGGAGGCAGCGCAACCGTCGACGTGACGTCTGCCGCGAGCACTCTACCGAACGAGTGCTCCAGCGACACCTCGGCTACTCCGACGCGCTTCACACCAGCGAGCATGTGCGCGCTCGCCTCACCGACATCGAGCCGAGTGACCGTCACAATCAGCGGTCGGCGCGAAGCGATGCCAGCCGAGCACTGAGTGCATCGGTGACCTGATCTACTCGGCGGGTCGGAACGACGTAGTTGTTGCACAACGCGCTGAAAAGCAGCAGTCGCCCGTCGGCAGTCGTGACATATCCGGAGAGCGAACGCGCCTTGTCGAGCGTACCCGTCTTTGCGTGAACGTTGCCCTGTGCCGGCGTGTTCTTCATACGGCTGCCGATCGTTCCGTCAACGCCCGCAATTGGCAGCGCATCGTAGAAGAACTTGAAGTCAGGGTTCTTTCGAATTGCGTCGAGCACGTGAATGATCGTGCGCGGCGCCAGATAATCATGTCGCGAGAGCCCGCTGCCGTCGCGGATGGCAAACCCATCTGGCGATGCCCCCCACGCGATCATCTGCCGCGATACCAGACGCGACGCACTGTCCGCGCGTCCGACGCCTGTCTTCTCGAGCGCGAGCGTCTTGAACAAAATCTCGCCAATCTGATTCTGCGATGGCTTTTCGAAGAAGGGGAGCACCTCGCGAAGCGTGGGCGACATCACGTCGAACAGTGGATCTGCGCGCTGCGTGGTGTCACCACGCGTCTCATAGACCACGACGCCGCGCGAAACGAGCGCTTCCTTCATCGCGGCGAGGTACGCTGCGGCCTGATCGCGAAACGCGAGCTCGATCACCATGGAGTCGCCCGCGGCAATCGAACCCGTGACCAATACTCCGGCGCGAGATGAATCGTGGCCAACCACGATCTTTCTGTGGGCGGCCGCGCTGTCACCACCAACCGTCTGTGCGCGCACAATCAGCGATGGATACGTCGACGCTGGACGCGTTTCTGCGCGCACCGGATCACCGGCGCGCGCGCCACCGTGCACCACGATCTCCGTGAACCCTTCGTTGAAGTAGAGCGCGTCCACGCCCGCGGAGTACGATTCGTCGAGATCATCCCATGCCCAGCCCATGCCCAGCGGCGAATCCACGAACGGCGACGGTGCAGCAATGAGCCGACCCTGAATGCGAGAGATGCCGTGTGCCCGCAGCGAATCGGCGAACGCTTTGAGCGGCGTGAGTGCGTCGCCGCGATGCATGTGCGCGCTCACCGACGGATCACCGGTGCCGCGGATGATCAGGTCACCCGCCAGCACGCTGTCGCGCACGGCACCGCGCGCATACACCGACGTGCGCCACCGATAGTCGCCACCCAGCTGCGTAAGCGCAGTTGATCCGGTAAGCAACTTCATGTTGCTCGCCGGCATGAAGAGTTTGTCCGCGTTGCGCGAATACAACGTCTCTCCTCGGCCGGGATCCACGATCAGGATCCCCCACTGCGCGCTCCGAAAATCAGGAACGTCGATCAGCGAGTCGACGAAGTGCTTGAGCGACATACCCGAAACAGTCGCTGTCGGTGTCGGTACGCTGACTACCGGCGTGGCCGAGGCACAGCCGCAAGCGAGGAGGAGTGCAAGGAGTCGAGTTGTGCGCATACGGGAAAGATGACGAATCGCCCTTACCCTCGCACCTCGCCCGTCAGTCATGGCATCTGACCGCCCAGACCAATCAGTGTCGGAAGGTCATCAACGCTGGCGAACAACTTGTCGAGTTCGCCGTGCGACTCGAGGAGCCGATCGGGAATGCGCACCACAGTCGGAAGCACTTCGATCAGCGCGCTCGCTCTCCGTTCGCCATTGGCCAATAGCTCGCGAACCACCGGCAACGCACTCGCTGCATAGCAGGCGCACAGCGGCTCGAGCACCTGCCCGGCACCGTGCTCCGGCACAACTGCATCGGCGCCGATATCACACAGGGCACGCATGCCGCGGAGCAGGGGAGCTTCCACGTACGGCATATCCCAAGCGACCACGATCACCGACGCACCATCGGCCGCCTCGAGCGCCGTGCGAATGCCCGCGAGCGGGCCGAGACCCTGTTCCTCATCCGGCACAACTCGGAACCCCGGAAACCACTCTGATGCGCGCGCATCATTGGCCACAACGATCTGTTCGTCCGTCGCGCCGCGCAGCGCACGCAGCACACGATCGGCAATGCGCTCCTCTTCGATGAGAGCGAGGCCCTTGGGAAACCCACCGAAGCGTTGTGCCTGACCTCCTGCGAGCAGGGCGCCAACACATCGGCTGGGTTGCGGACGCGACGTCAGATGCGCAGTCCCCGCTGCTCCGCTGCGATATCCAGCTCGATGGTCAGCGCACGTTCGACAATCAGCGCCTCCAGCCCGCGACGTGGACGTTCCTTGAGGAATCGTCCGCATGAATTGCACATCACGAGATCGTATCCCACCGCTGGATTTGCGATGCGTGCGACGGACGTCTCGTCGGTTTCATCGCAGCCAAGACATCCCGCGCGCGGAGCGCGCCATTGCGCATCACATCGCGAACACACAAGCGTGCGATTCCCGCCGCGTTCGAGCAATCCAACATCAGGTGCTCCGCCGCAGCACGGGCACGCCGCGCGCGTCCAGCTTTTCCATACGGACGGCGCGCCAACTTGTTCTGTCGCATGACGCAATACAGCGTTGCCAACCACGATTGCTGCCTGACGCGCCTGTCGCTTGCGCGCGTCACGGGGAATGCGGTCGCCCGTTAGCCAACCGGTGATCATGTCCTCCACGTCGAGTTCGCGACCAACGAGCGAGCGCCGCTCCTCATTCGACAGCAATCCTGCCACCTCGAACGACTCCAGTACGCCCAGGAACGCAGGAGTCAGGTCGCCACACGCTGCAATGATACGCAGCGCGTCGTAGGCTACCTGCCCATTGGAAATTCGATGACGGGCGCACGCGACGTCCACGGCCGGAACGTTCGAGCGCTGCACGTCCGCGTGAACGCGGAGCACAGGCGAGAACTGTTCGGCCGTGGACGAACGAACGGACGGCGTCCGGGGGGTGGACAGGGTGGACACTGGCAGGGAGGGAAAAACGCGCTCAGGGGGTACACACAGCACGATCTTCCCGCCCCGAACGTCACGTTTTTTCAGCCCGGTTCGTACATCGCGCTCAAGGTGGCATCCTCGGCGACGACAATCCGCACCACGCGCATTGCCGCGCCAACCCCCGCCTGCACGCGCTCGCAGATGAATTCGGCCAGATTTTCGCCGGTAGGCATGCGTTTACCGTCAGCGAATTCCGGGATGTCGAGATTGATATTTGCGTGGTCGAAGCGAACGCGAACCTCTCGCTGAAGCACCTCGTCGAGCACGCCAAGATCCGCGACAAATCCCGTGACGGGGTCGAGCGCACCCGTCACGGTCACATCGCACGTATAGCTATGCCCGTGATAGTTCGGCCGCGCACACAAGCCGAACACGTCCGCGTTCTTCGCATCGCTCCACTCGGCAATGCGATACCGATGTGCGGCAGCGAAAGTCACTCGTCGAGTAAGAAAAAAGGGCACACCGGAATTTAGCCTGGTGTGCCCTTGCGGTAAGCGGTGAGCAAAATGCGGTCAGCTAGTGGTTCTCCCCGACCTCACCAGGACCTGCATCCATGCCCTCAGGCGTTGGAGAATTCGGCGGATTCCAGGTCTTGCCGTCTTCCATCACCTGCTCATAATCGGCGGTTCCGGTGAGATCATCTTCTGCGCCTGCGCCGAGATGTTCGACACCCGGCTCGTACGAAAGAGGAACGTCGCCAAGCAGCGTACCACTGCGCTCGGCCTCATCCGCCAGCTGTTCGTCGATCGCCATCGGGCTCTCGGCGCGAGCATTCGAATCAACCACGAGGTTGTTCGAGAACTCCATGATTCCGAGTGTATCGGTGATGACGTGGTCGGCCACGCGACGTTCGCCGTCGGTGCCAACGCGTCCACGCAATTCAATGTGGCCGTCTTTGACTCGAACACTGATGTCATTGAGATCGAGCGCCGTATGCTCACCAAGACGCTCACGCACCAGGTCTCGCAGCTCGACGTCATCCAGTTCGTCGATGTCGTCAATATTCTCGTAGTCGCGTGCCATCTGGGCCTCCCAGTTTGCCGGTCTGCAAGTCCGCCGGTCGCTTTTACGCGCTGGCCGACCGGCCGACCGGCCGACTGGCTGACCCTAACGCGCAAACAAGTACGAAACGCCGAGCGTCAAGAACGTGTGGTGCGTGTAGAACGATTTTGCCGTTGTGCCCGTCAGTGGTGACGTGCCGTCCGAGGCAAATCGGTAATACGAGTCCGGATAGTTGAGCTTGAACAGGCGGTCGGTCACATCGGCCCGTAACTGCAACCGGCTCCCTGGCCGCACGTACTTCACTCCGCCACCCCACGAGAATGCAAACGAGGTGCCGACGTTGAACCCGCTCGAGTCGTCGGCGGCGGCGTTCTTCAGAAGGCCAAGGCCGACGCGCAGTTGAGGTACCAGGCTATGCCAGCTGCGCTTGCCGGTGAGGTTCATGGCGCCCGCAAAATCCACGGCGAATTCAGTGTTCGACTGAGTGCCAACTTTGCGCGTGGCTGCCGGCTTGTTTGGGTCGATTACGTCGCGGGTGGTTTGGCCGCTGACGACGTCCATGCTCAGCGCGAGCGGACCCGCAACCGTGACCTCGTAGCGGAGGCCAAGGGTGGAAAAGTCCTTCGGCGCAACACCGGCCGGGTCGTGGCGCGTGCGCACGTAGCCGCCCATGAGCGTGAGCTCCTGGTTGTAATCGAGATCCACATAGGGGCTCTGAGCCGGCGCATGTCCCACCTGCGCCCGAACATTTGTCGCGGCCAGGACAAACAGGCACGACCACACGGCCAGCTTTACACGTTCACGCATTATCAACTCGTATGTCTCGTCAGGAGACGCGCAGGTCGCGTCCCGTCATTTCACCCGGCTGCTCGAGTCCGAGCAGCCGCAGAATCGTTGGTCCCACATCGCACAACGCACCCCCATCACGGAATGCGTGTGCACCGGCATCATCCACAATCAGGAAAGGTACCGGATTGGTCGTGTGCGCGGTGTGTGGGCCGCCCGTTTCCGGATCGATCATCATCTCGCAATTGCCGTGATCGGCCGTGACGAGCAGTCGTGCGCCTGTCTTCTGTGCCGCTTCTACCACGCGTGAGAGGCACCGATCCACCGCCTCGCACGCCTTCAACGTGGCGGGAATGGAGCCAGTGTGTCCCACCATGTCGCCGTTCGCATAGTTACAAAGAATGAAATCGTGTTCGCCCGCGGCAATCGCGCTCGTCAACACATCCGTGATGCCGGGCGCGCTCATCTCGGGGGCCAGATCGTACGTCGCCACCTTCTGGCTATCCACGAGACGACGGTCTTCGCACTTGAAGGGCGTCTCGATGCCCCCGTTGAAGAAGTAAGTCACATGCGCGTACTTCTCGGTTTCCGCCGTGCGCAACATCGACAGGCCAGCGCGCGAAACGACTTCGCCCACGATGTTCGCCATGGACTGCGGCTGGAACCCGACCGGGAGGTTGAAGGTCTGGTCGTACACTGTCATGGTCACCACTGAGACCTTGGGACGACGCGACACGTCAAATCCATCGAAGTCGGGCTGCGTGAGCGCGCGCACGATCTGCCGCATACGGTCCGAGCGATAGTTGAAGCAGATCACGGCATCACCATCGCGCATCGGCGCCGCGGCATTGCCGCCCTCGCCGAGAACAGCCGTGGGCGTCAGGAATTCATCAGTCTCGCCACGGCCGTACGCTTCAACGATCATCGCGAGCGGATCTCTCGTGGCCGGGCCTGTGCCGTCGACAACGGAGTGATACCACTTCTCGATGCGATCCCAGCGACGATCGCGATCCATGCCGAAGTAACGGCCGCCAATGCTCGCAACCGTAGCGCGACCCTTGGACTTGTTGAGCAGCTCCTCGAGATATCCACGCCCCGACCGTGGCATGGTGTCGCGTCCATCGAGCATGGCGTGAATGGCGATGCGCGGTACCTGCTGTTTGGCCGCGAGATCGATGAGCGCGAGGAGGTGCGTATCGATCGCATGCACGCCGCCCGCGCCGATCAGCCCGACGAGGTGCAGCGTGCCGCCGTTCTGCTTCACCTGCTCGCACGCCGTAACGAACGAAGCGTTCTTGAAAAAGCTTCCGTCGGCAATCGATGCCGAGATGCGCACAAGATCCTGCATCACCACGCGGCCGGCGCCGAGATTGAGGTGACCGACCTCACTGTTTCCCATCTGCCCGGCGGGTAACCCTACAGCCTCACCGGATGCGTTCAGGAGCGTCCTTGGAGCACGAGCCCATAAGCGGTCCCAGGTCGGCACGTCGGCCATGGCGATGGCATTGCCTTCCCGCTCGGCTCGGTAGCCCCATCCGTCAAGGACGACGAGTACGACAGGCTTTTCGCGCGAGGAAGCCATGCTCACCGGGTGAAGGGGAGGGAAAGCTAACCGTAAGATGCACAAAAACATATAGTTAGAAGGTTCCAGCCAGGGCCTTTTTCTTCTATATTGAAAGGCTATTCGGTGGTCGGGCACGAAACGACGTGCCGGGGGTATTCGCCCGCGGGCAGCAGATAGCGGTCAGCGGTTAGCGCGTCGCAACGGAGGGTCATTGGAGCGTCGGGAGTCACGTTCGCCTATCGGAGCCATCGGGGCCGGGTTGTTGTTCTGCCTCGCAACCGTCGGTGCCGTGCGCTTCATGCGCCCGTCCGAGGTCATGCCCGCCTCGTTCAACGCCGCTGTTTCGGCGTCGAGCAGCGCGCCGCGCGTAAGCGCGTCCGCCAGCGCTGAGGCGTTTGGCAGAAGCGGCAACGTCATGGTGCGCTTCGCACTGCCGGGACTCGCCGTTCCATTTCCCGTTGACGTCTCCGGCACGCTCGATTCCCTCCAGTATGCCTGGGTACACGTCGAAGACTCCACGAAGTTTGAGCAGTCGCGTCCACTCACCGTCAACGCGACCGTCGCTCCCGTCCGTCCCGGCTTCTATCGCATTGCGCTAATTCGAGGCGCCGAGCGCGAGATCATTCCGGAGCCAATTCTTGCCGTCATGGTGCCGTTCAACCAGAAAATTGCCGGCCGCCTGAACGGTTACAGAATCGGCACGTACATCGCGGAGCGTTTCGGCCAAGGCGATCACGATCGTCCCGACGGCTTCGTCGAAGTCACGCCCGAAGTGCTCGAGCTTCCGATCACGAAGCATCTCCGCCTGGCGGACTTTGTCACGCACGACGATCAGGGCGACGTCTGGCCCAAGTACGTCGCACTCAATCCCAAGCTCCTCGACAAGCTCGAGCTGATCTTCGCCGACCTCGGCGGGAGCGTCCGCCCGGAACTCGCCGTCAATGTGCACTCCGGCTTCCGCACACCACTGCACAACGCACGCGTGCCCCGCTCGGCCAACGACAGTCGCCACCAGTACGGCGACGCGGCGGATCTGGCTATCGACGCCGACTACGACGGTCGCATCACCATGACGGATGAGTTGCTGGTGATGCTCGCCGTGGAGCGCGTCGAGGAGAAGAATCCCGACCTCACCGGCGGCCTCGGGCTGTACTACAGCCGTCGCTATCCCACGCCATACGTGCACATCGACGCACGCGGCAAGCGCACTCGCTGGAAGGGCTGATCGGTGGTCTGGCTGCCCGTGTCATTCCGAGCGCAGTCGAGGAATCTGCACTTCCCGCTGTAATGACTGGCCGACTAGCTTCCCTCCCATGAACGTCTACTTGAGGGACAAGCTTCTCCAGAAGCTCGAGTCGCTTTCCGACGAGCGCGGCTACCAGGTCATGGACTACGTGGAGTTTCTCGAGTCCAAGTACGCCGAACGGCCTGCGCCGAGCAGCGAGACACCGAATCCACTGCTGCGCTTCGCGGATGCAGTTGAAGAAAAGCTTCGCGCCGGCAAAGTGAGTGCGAGTACCATCGCCGAGACGATGGGCTTCATGGGCAAGGCGATGGGTGTGCTCAACGGTGCTGCCGCAGCCGGAAAGTCGGTCGCCAACGATTTCCTGACCTCGGCCAATCGCGTCGTGGATGCAGCGACGTCGGCCGCAAAGCCGCCGGCCGGTTCCACGCCCGGCACGAGTGGTGCGAGTGGTGCGGGCACACCGGGGGCAGGGCAGAATCCCACCAGCGGTGCCGCAGGCGACATCAATCCCTCGTAGGAGAGCGACGTGAGCCCAGTGAAACGCCGGTCGAGCACCGCACGCGCAGGAAAGGCAGACGATGTACCCGCCGCGCCGCGCACGGGTGCCAGGCGCACCGTGATCTATTACATGAAGCAACTGCCGGCGTACGTGCGGTTGCTTGGTGGGCTCATAACCGACCGCCGTGTCTCAACGACAGACA
>JBBQHJ010000046.1:0-19872 GCA_038323865.1 Gemmatimonadales bacterium | reverse complement strand
CGCGGTGCGGCAGCCATCGCAGCAGTAGGATGCATGCTCGTCCTGCGCGAGCCCATCCGGGACGTCCAATCCGCAGTGAGCGCATGCGACGTTGGCAACGCGCGCACTGCTGCGCAGCAGCTCAGTGGCCATGCGTCATGCCTCCCACGGAAAGTGCGAGGCGTCCACTCACCGCCAGCAGCCCGATGATCATCACCACCGCCGCCGAGAGAGCAGGCAGGCGGCGACGAAATCGTCCGGCAATCCGCTGTGCGCTCAGCCCGACTGCCAACAGTGCAGGTACGGTCCCCGCCCAGAACACCATCATCAGCAATGCACCGTCGCGCGCGTTGCCCGTGCCACCCGCTGCGGCAACGAACACGTACAGCCAACCGCACGGCAGCAGGCTGGTGGTAAGACCGACGATGAACGCACGCGTCGACGGCTGCTGATCGCGGAGGTAACGCATTCCGTTCACGAGAACGTGCGTCCACCCTGCCGGCGTGAGCGAGAGGTGCACGCGCCATCCCGCCATGGCCGCGAGTGTGCTTGCACCCCAGCCGATCATGAGCGCGCCGGCCACGACGGTTGCCGCGTGCGCCACGCCAACCAAAGCACCGAGGTGCGCCACGCGTCCGCCCACGAATCCCGCCACCGCTCCGAGACTCGCATACGCGAGCAGGCGACCGAGGTGATACAGCGCGTGGGATTTCCCCATCCGAGCGCCCGGCACAGCGGCACCTGCATAAAAACACGAGAACGCGCCACACATTGCAGCGCAGTGCACACTCCCCAGCAGGCTCGCCACGAGAATCGCGGCGACAGAGGTGATCACGGCGCCGACGCTCGCAGCGATTCCGTGGCGACAGCCGCGATCCGCACGTCGGTTCGCACACTCGTCATGAAGTGAGCACTGCCTCGCCGCGCATCGATCTGCACTTCCCACTCGCCTGCATGACTGGCCACCAACGGCGCGCTGTACACGCCGGCGGGCGTTTCCGTCAGCGTGTCGGCGACCACGTCATTCGCGCGCGCGTTGAAGCGCGCGTGTACCACCACCACCGCACCGGTCAACGGCTTCTGTTGCGCATCCGTGAGCGCCACGATCACCGTGTGCGTCGCGTGCATCGCATCGATGCGCGCCTCGGCGTGCCAGCCAAGCGTGTTGCTTCGGCGCTCTTCGGCCATGGTAGAATCGAACGCGATCGCCTTCTTGTAGTAGTCGGGCTCGATGGCGAACGACGGGTCGCTTCCGGCGACGTGCATCAAAAACAGGTTGCTACCCACGAACGTCGCGAGCAGCAGCGTAATCCCCAGCGGCCAGCCCCACGATCCTTTCTTCATTTCTCGTCCTCCGTCGATGGACCCTGGAGCCGATACGGCACCCGCTCCACGTAGCCCGCACCATCCGAGAACACGAGTGTCATGTCCCGCTCACCGTGGTGTTGGAATGCCGTTCGAGGCAGGATGATGAAGACGCTCGTGGCGCCCGTTGCTCCCGCCGCCACCGTCATCGGATTCTCCGGCGCAATGACCGTCGCTTGCGCGGGTGACACGCCATCCGTCAGGCCGTCGAACTGGATGCGATACTGGGCGATCGCTCCACTCCGATTCACGATGCGCACGCGCACCTGATTCGCAATGCGTCCGTCGGCCTCCTCGGTAAATGGCGCACCCAAGCCACGCAGCACCGTGATGTCCGCCGGCGCCTTGACCGCCAATCCGGTCACGAGTCCGCCAAGAAGAATCACGAGAACCAGCGGATACAGCACGGTTCGTGGTCGTAGCAGCCGGCGGCTCTTCCCTGCCAGGTCGTCCTGCGAGGAATAGCGGATCAACCCCGGCGGCTTGCCGACGCGCGTCATGATGTCGTCACACGCGTCGATGCACTGCGTGCAGTGCACGCATTCCATCTGTAATCCATTCCGGATGTCGATGCCCGTTGGACAGGTCTGCACGCACGCACTGCACTCGATACAGTCACCGGCCTTTGGATCACGGTTCTTGACGCCGAGCGCACGGGGTTCGCCTCGCGTCGCATCGTACGCCACAATGAGCGATTGCGAATCGATCAATGCCGACTGCATCCGGCCATAGGGACAGACGATCAGGCAAGTCTGTTCCCGGAAATACGTGAAGTTGAACCAGATGGCGCCTGTGAACAGCACCACGAACGTGAATGCCGTGGGATGCAGCGCCGGCGAGCCGAGCATCCAGTGATAGAGGGTCTCCGTGCCCACGAAGAACGCGAGCATGGTGTGCGACACGAACAGCGCCAGCAGAAAGAACGTGACGTACTTGCCGACGCGCCTCGGCGTGAACCAGCGGTGCTCGTTATCGAGCTTACGCGAGCCCGTGTAGCCGCCATCGAACCAGCGGCCAATGGGTCGATACAGGAATTCCAGGAACACCGTTTGGGGACACGCCCAGCCGCACCACACGCGACCGAACAATGCCGTCAGCAGGAAGATCGAGAACACGATGCTCCCCAGCAGGAACATGAACAACAGCGTGTCGGTGGGCAGAAAGGTGTGGCCACCGATGATGAACTGACGGCGCGGGAAGTCGAACAGCATCATCGGCTTCCCGTGCACGCGGAGAAACGGCGCCACGAAGAACCACGCCATCAGTGCGTACGCCACGATGCGCCGACGCTCCCACCATTTACCGTGCGAAGGCTTTGGACGAATCCAGCGACGCGTCCCGTCTTCGTTCAACGTGGGGAGCACTCGTCCTTGGCGGACCGGCGCAGCAGCCGTTGTCATGGCGCGATCTGTACGCCCTGCGGCGCCTTCGGATTCGGCGGGTTCGTCCCCTTGAGTGTCCACACGTAGGCAACGACCGCTTCGAGTTCTGCGGGCTTGAGCATCTTTCCCCACGCCGGCATGCCTTTCTCCAGCACGCCGGAGGTCACCGTCGTGTAGACGTCCGTGATTGAGCCGCCGTGCAGCCAGTAATCATCCGTGAGGTTCGGGCCGATCAATCCCCCACCGTCGGGACGATGACAGGGAGCGCACGTGCCCTTGAATGTCTTCTCGCCGAGCGCGCGTGTCTCCGGCCGCTTGGCCAGTGCCAGCAACGCCTCACCCGATATCTTGCCGGTTGGAGCAGGATGAGCCGCCGCGAACGCCTGCATGCTCGCTTCGTAATCCGCGATGCGACCCTTTCCGTTGCCGATTGGGCCGACGTTCAGCGTATAGATAATGGAGAAGACGATCGTAACGACAAACGTGAGCAGCCACCATCGTGGCATTGGGTTGTCGTACTCCCGAATGCCGTCGTACTCGTGCTCCAGCAACCGATCCTGCTGTACCGGTTCGCGTGGTTCCATGGGTCAATTCTCCCGCGCGCGCGGCGCAATGATGTCCCCGTCGTCGAGCGGCAAGCGCGCGGCGGCGTCCATCTCGGCCCGCCGTGACGGTGAGTACGTCCGTACTGCCACCAGCACGAACACGCCGAAGAACAGGATCAGCGCGACCTGCGCATAGATGGCGAGACCAGCGTTCGCCATGATGTCGGAAAGTCTCATTGATTCGCTCCTCCGTGTGCGCTGCGCTGAGCGCTGACCGCCGTTTGCTGCACCTTGATGTCGTGGCCGAGCCGCTGCATGTACGCCACGATGGCAACGATCTGCTTGTCTTCGAGGCCCTTCGGTCCGCCCTGCTCCACAATGCCAGCCGCGATCGCGTTGGCCTGCGCGTGCGCCATGGCGTTCGCCTTGTTGTTGACAGCGTCGCCGTACGGCACGCCGAGCATCGCCATCGCATCCACGCGCTTCTGGATGCCGTCGAAGTCGAGTGCGGTCGTGAGGAAGAACGCGTACGACGGCATGATCGACTTCGCGGTGATGTTCCGCGGATTCTCGAAGTGCCGCACGTGCCACAGGTCTGGATACTTGCCGCCCTCGCGCGCGAGATCCGGACCGATGCGGCGTGACCCCCACAGGAACGGATGATCGTAGACGGACTCGCCGGGCTTTGAATAGTCGCCGAACCGCTCCGTCTCGTAGCGGAACGGACGGATCATCTGCGAGTGGCAGTTGAAGCAGCCATTCGCGATGTAGACGTCGCGCCCCGCCAGCTCGAGCGGTGTGTACGGCTTCACCGACGCAATTGTCGGAACGTTCGACTTGATCAGGAAGGTCGGGATTATCTCGAACAGGGACGCCACCACCACGGCGAGGATCGTCAGCGCCGTGAACAGCATCGGCGCCGCTTCCCACCGGCGGTGCCAGTGCGCTGCCGTGAACCGTGCCCACACGCCTGCACCCACAGGCGGCGTGTGAACCTCCGGTACGTATTTCTTTGCGAGCGGCGCCGCTTCGATGACCGGCACGGCGTACGTCGCCGGCCGCGTCCTCCACGTCATCAGGATGTTCCATCCGAAGATGAACATCCCCGTGATGTACAGGCTGCCGCCGACCACGCGCATCCAGTACATCGGTATCAACTTCACGACGGTCTCAACGAAATCCGGATATGCCAGGCGGCCGGTTTCGTCGAATGCGCGCCACATCAAACCCTGCGTGACGCCCGCGCTGTAGATCGCCACGACGTACAGCACGATGCCGACAGACGCGATCCAGAAGTGCAGCTCCATCGCCTTCTTGCTGTACACCTTGGTCTGGAACAGGCGCGGCAGCAGCCAGTACACCATGCCGAACGTCATGAAGCCGTTCCAGCCCAGCGCACCGGTATGCACGTGCGCAATGATCCAGTCCGTGTAGTGCGCCAGCGCGTTGACGCTCTTGATCGACAGCATTGGCCCTTCAAACGTGGACATGCCGTATGCGGTCACGGCCACGACGAAGAATTTGAGGATCGGATCCTCAGCGACCTTGTGCCACGCCCCGCGCAGCGTCAGCAGGCCGTTGATCATGCCGCCCCAACTCGGCGCCCAGAGCATCACCGAGAACAGCATGCCGAGTGTGCTCGCCCACTCCGGCAGTGCCGTGTAGTGGAGGTGGTGCGGGCCGGCCCAGATGTACATGAACACCAGCGACCAGAAATGCAGAATCGACAGCTTGTACGAAAACACGGGCCCTTCGGCGGCCTTCGGCATGAAGTAGTACATCAGGCCGAGGAACGGCGTGGTGAGGAAGAACGCCACGGCGTTGTGCCCGTACCACCACTGCATGAAGGCATCCTGCACGCCCGCATAGATGCTGTAGCTCTTCAAGAAGTCCACCGGAATGGACAGGTTGTTGAAGATGTGCAGTATGGCCACGGTCACGATGCTGGCGATGTAAAACCAGATCGCCACGTAGATGTGCCGCTCGCGACGCTTGATGATGGTGCCGAAGAAGTTGATCGCGAACGCCACCCACACCACGGCAATCGCAATGTCAATCGGCCACTCGAGCTCTGCGTACTCCTTGGCCTGCGTGTAGCCAAGGGGCAGCGTGAGCGCCGCACTCACGATGATCGCCTGCCAGCCCCAGAAATGAAAGCGGCTCAAGCCATCGGAAAACATCCGTGCCTTGAGCAGTCGTTGCGTCGAGTAGTAGGCGCCGCAGAAGAACGCATTCCCCGCAAAGGCGAAGATCACGGCGTTCGTATGCAGCGGTCGGAGTCGCCCGAAGGACAACCACGAGGTGTTGAAGTTGAAAATCGGGTTGGCCAACTGGAGCGCGATCAACAGTCCCACAAGCATTCCCACCACGCCCCACAGCAGCGTAGCGAAGAGGAATTTGCGGACGACGTCATCGTCGTAGGAAAACTGCTCCAGCGGAACTGCACTCGTCGGCATGTGTGGCGACGGCACGGTAGAGTCGCTGCGGGGCACGGTCATCAGGGCTCTCTTGCGGGTTGTTGACCAACACGTCAGGAGAGTACGACCTGACGACCGGCCGGGACTGTCAGGTGGACCGAGACAGCTACGTCAGGAGATTTACTGACACGAACCGCGCGTCATTCGAATCGAGCGCGTGCAGTTCAGCGTCGAATACTCACGCGTCGGCGGTCAGCGTCAGCGAGCGCTCACGCGCTTCACCTTACACGCGTCGAATGAACTCCTCCACTGCGCAGCGGCGACAGGCGCCTGCCACGCGCGCTCGATTGAATCGGTGACGTCGAAGTCGATTTTCGGACCATGGAACGCGCCGTCGCCTTCCTTGAGCGCGTAACTCCGCCTCGAGGTCAGCAACAGAATTCCAATGGATTCCATGGCGAGACTTTATGCGCTCGTGCCATGCACTCCCGAAGTCCAGCTGTGGCACATTCGGCAGGCGATCGGATGTGAAGGGTTTCGTCTGGTACGGCTCTATGGCGCGTTTCCCATTGCAGTCTGAGTAACAAGCCGTATCCGAAACGATTTCAAGTAGCGCCGAAGCCCTGATGATGAGGTTGAGTGTGCGCCACGAGCGTGACGCATGTGCTGAACCCACGCGGGAAAGAACGCAAAAAGCACGGAGAGAGAGAGCCTCAGGAACAGAGCGGGTCGAAAGCGTTCGTAACGTGCCTCCACGAATCACGCAGCGGCGTGCGGCTTCGACTCTCTCACGGAGGATACGACCATGTTGCGCAACCGACTTCTTGCTCTCGTGTCATTGATCATCGCGGTGGGCTGCGACAAGTCCGCCACCGCACCCACCCGCACCGACCGGCCTGCGATCACCAATCCAGCACCGGCAACGCCGCAGGAGTGGCGCGGCGTGGTTGAGGCGTTCAAGGATGGTCCCACGCTTCTCCTCGCCGACGGCTCCGAATACCGGCTCGGCGGTACCCAAAGCGCCTTCCTGACACAGCTCGACGGCGCCGATGTCGTTATCCAGGGCACGAACGATCTCGAGGGCGGCATCATGATCCAAAGTTTCCTGGTGGTGGCTGTGGGCGGCACCGAGGTCGCGGACGGCGTGCTCGAAGTCAGTGAGTCCGGCTATGCGCTCCGCCTCACGGCAGACGGATCCATGCGCGAGATCGGCGCCGCGTCGGACGAACTCGCACAGCACGTTGGTGACCGGCTCTGGGTGCGCGAAGCCGACGATGGCAAAACGATCTTTGGGGTGATCAGTGGCAAGGAGTGATGTGACTCTCGTATCACAAAAGGCTCGCAACGGGCGCCCGGCAACAGCCTGGCGCCCGTCTGCATTCCGGGATGCGTATTCGCCTCGCTGGCTTCATTATTCCACATGACACCGCCGTCGCTCTTCCTGCTTGGAGGCATCCATCTCGAGGGTGTCGAGACCGCCCTCGCCGATCGCCTGCTGGCGCAGTCAAAGGTGGTTGCGCTGATCGCCTGTCTCGCCTTGGCACCCGCGGGCCGCTATCAGCGGCGAGATCGTCTGGTTGGCCTTCTTTGGCCGGAGCTCGACCAGCAGCACGCGCGCGCTGCCCTGCGTAAGGCGGTGTTCGCCGCGCGTGCGCTGTTCGGGGATGCGCTCCTGCTTGCGCGCGGCGACGAGGAGTTCGTCCTCTCGCGCGAGCGTCTCTGGTGCGATGCGGTCGAATTCACGGAGGCGGCGGACGCCGGTCGACTCGGCCGCGCCATCGAGCTGTACCGCGGCGAGCTGATGCCGGGATTCCACCTGCATGGCTGTTCGGAGTTCAGCATGTGGCTCGACACCGAACGCAACTCGGCCGTGGAGCGCGCGGCGGCGGCGTCCTGGGCGATGGCCCAGCGGATGGAGGAGGCGCAGGAGCTTACCAAGGCGAGCAAACTCGCGCGCGAAACTGCTCGCCATCTGTGGAGCGACGAGCGGGTACTCCGGCGTGCGATGCTGATGCTCCAGCGGCTTGGCGATCGCGCGGGGGCGCTACGCCTTTTCAGCGACGTATCACAGCGGCTCCGCGCGGAGCTCGACGCGCTACCATCGGAAGAAACAACGGCGCTCGCCGCGCGTATCCGCGGTGCGTGAGGGCGGTCGACGACTCCGCCGTCACCGGCCAGCGGAGAGGTTCAGCGCCCGCGAATGAGTCTCGGACGCGATCGAGCGATGCATTCATCCACCGCTACTGGCGCCGGCTTCTGCCAGCTCACCCGCCCCGCGTGTGTTCACCGCCACCTGATCCGCTTCGACTTCACGCCGACCGATCACGCACATGTACGGCAGCTTCTTCGCGCGTTCTCGGCGACTCGGGTTTTCAACGTCTCGTTGCGATCGTCGAGATGCGCACGACCCGGCGTCTTCTCGTGAGATCACCTCGACGACGCCACTGCCGTCCTCGCCGAACACATGGACGTGCGTGCAGATGATCGCGTCATCGACCTCGGGTGTGGTTATGGCGCGTTGGGTGTCGTCGCTACTGCGCAGCCGCTCGGCCGGGCGTGTGTTCTCGGATGCTGCCATTGTGACGGCGCGGCCGCTGTCGAAGGCGCAATAATTTCTCTTTACAGTGTCGCCTCTTAGTTGCATCTGGTTCGCACGCTCGCGACGAAGACGTTGCGATCCGTCGAGGCCACATCGCTCGCCTTCCTGCCATTGGCTGTGATGCGTAATCCGCAGCCGCAAGACTCCGCTTCAAAAGAGCGGCTTGCCACGACACCCCTCCGACATGATTGTTTTCGCGTCTGCGCGCCGCGTTACAGCGGCCCGCGTACTCCTCGCGTGCGCCCTGCTCTCTGCCCTGACGCTCTCTGGGTGTGATGGGATTACCAACCCTGTCCGGCAACTACTCTCGCCTCCAGCCGCGCGGCAGTTCGTCTCGCCCACCGGTACCGTTGCGGTGACCAGCGACAGCATGCGCGGATGGGCATTCTATGACGATCAGGGGGGCGCCCTGTGCACCACACCGACCGTCTGCCGGTTCGTCGATGGACCAATCGGCGCGCCCATCGGCATAGGAAGCGCCGAGCTCGCCACGACGCAGACGACCGAAGGCAAGGCGCTGATCCTCGCCGACTTCAAGGGCGTACGCTTCGACCACATCACGACCCTGAAGTACTGGGCCTACCGACAGTCGGTTGATGCCGGGAACAACCTCGCAATCGCGCTGCAACTGAACGTTGACTTCGACCTGACCGATGCGGCGGTTGGCTATCAGGGACGTCTCGTCTTCGAGCCGTATCAGGGCAACGGCGGCGGCGTAGCCCGCAACACGTGGCACGAGTGGGATGCGAAGGCCGGCAAGTGGTGGGGCACGAGGACCACGGTATCACGCGGCGGCGTGTCAGTGAGCAATCCGTGCGTGCAGGCGCACCCCTGTTCCTGGGCGCAGGTGCTCGCCTCCTTTCCGAACATCGGTGTGCACACTACACAGGGTGCGGTCGTGCTGTTGCCGCCATCGCGTTGGCACCCCCGGGATCCAAGGGTGACTATGGGCTCGACGACTATCACATCAGGGGACACCTCGCACGTGGCGACATCATTCACACCACTTCCCCGACCGGTTGGGGTGCGGACGTAGACGTCCCCATCGCCCACGAGGCCGATAGCGCGATCGCGAACAGCGCTTTCCCGCCGCTCACCGGCGCCGTGTATGGGTACCGAACGCACTCCGTGGATGAGACCTATCTCTCCGGCGCAATCGGCGATCTCGTCAAGGACGACCTGACGCAGCTGCACCGCGAGTGCGTGATGAACAGCGCCAATCTCACGCTCAGTGCCGCCACGGTGCCCGTCAACTCCACGTTCGATGCGAACCTGGACGTGCGGAATCAGAACGGGCGTCCGCTGCTCGGGCGCACGACAACCTGGGGATACAACGGGTACCTCTTTCAGCTCAGCGGAAGTTCGACATTCCGCGCAATGGTTCCCCGCGCCGACTCGCAGACGATCTCCGCCAGCGTGGATGGACGCCTGTTCCCCTCGGCCCAGGTGCTGGTGCCGCGCGTCAGCGTGCAGGCATCCTTTGCCGAGGAGGACTACGATCTCGGCTGGGTTGTGGTGCTTTCGTCAAATGGTGACCAGGACTCGCCCCCACCCACCACACCTCCACAGACGCACTGGGACGGCAGCGAAGGCTCGTGCGCCGCGCAGGTGCGAAAGAACAGCACCGGCACGGCATATGAGATCTGGCAACTCGCGGGGTGCGGACGACAATACAGTGTCGTTGGTGCACCGACTGCGCTGGCGAGTGGACGCCCCGTGACTGCGCTCGCGATCTGGCGGAATGCGGCGGGTCAGCAGGTCGGAGCCGGCTGTGACGAGCACTACTGCATTGCATCCCTCGAGCTGCAACTGTACGACCAGCTCGACGAGCTTGTCGGGAGCTCGGCACTTATTTCAGTCGGAGGCGGTGGCGCGGGTTTGCGCACGTTCCTTCCCTCCCGAGCATTCCCGAGTCGCACGCGTCTTTCAGCACCACGACAGACATCCACCGCAAAGCCATGAACTCCAGCCTGCCTGTCGGCATTCTTCTCGCCGCCGTCCTCTCCGCGTGCGCACAGTCGCAAAGCAAGCCAGTTGCCGCATCCGGCAAGGAAGAGCACCTCACGGACTATCAGCTCCGCGTGCGGGAGGAAAACGCCGCATTGGACCGGGAAACCGATACCACGTACAAGCGGCGCATGCAGCATCTGCTTGACGTCAGCGACAGGATCCCGATCGATTCCCTCGCCAGGCTTCACGCCCTTGTTCTGCGGACGCCGTCAGCCGACTTGTGGCGGCTTCGGCAGGCCATCGGCTGCGAGGGTTTTCGTCTGGCCATGAAGTACGGCACGTTCCCGTACACTCGAGCCATGGACCGTATGACGGACTCCCTGATGCAACGAGGGCTGGACGCCGAGCAGATTACCAAGCGATACCTCTCGGCCCCCGGCCCAGATATGTCGGTTGGCAGAGCCACCTGCGGTGATGAGGCGTTCAAGTTGCCTATTCTTCCGGACAGCCTGAGCAGCAAGCCGTATCCGAAGCGCTTCCAGGTGCCGCCGAAACCCTGAGGATCACGCCGAGTGGCCCGCCTCGAGCGTCAGCGCGCGGCGGGCCATCTCATCACGCACGCGGCGAATGAACACATCCACGCCCACGGGCGCCGGCTTCTGCCCCTCACCCGCCCCGCGTGTGTTCACCGCCACCTGATCGGACTCCACCTCGCGCCGCCCTATGACGCACATGTACGGCACCTTCATGCGCGCGCCCTCGGCGACTCGGTACTTCAACGTCTCGTTGCGATCGTCGAGATGTGCCCGGACGCCGGCCTGCAGCATCCGCTCAACCATCGCGGCAGCAACGGGAGCCTGCTCCGCCGTAATCGGCAACACACGCACCTGCTCCGGCGCGAGCCACGTCGGGAATGCGCCAGCAAAGTGTTCGATCAAAATCGCAATGAATCGCTCGAACGAACCACTCACCGCGCGATGAATCACCACCGGGCGATGCGTCGCGTTGTCTTCGCCAGTATAGGTGAGGTCGAAGCGCTCCGGCGCGGCGTAGTCGAGTTGAATGGTGCCGAGCTGCCACGCGCGGCCGATTGAATCGGTCACGTCGAAGTCGATCTTCGGACCATAGAACGCACCATCGCCCTCCTTGAGCGCGTAGCTCTTCCCTGTCTTCTCCAAGGCAGCCTTCAACGCGCCCTCGGCGCGATCCCACATGTCGTCTTCGCCAATGCGTGTTTCGGGACGGGTCGCAAACTTCAACGTCGCCGTAAGACCAAACGACTCGTAGTAGCCGAGGATGAAGTCCATGAGGAACTTCACCTCGCTTTCGATCTGATCCTCGCGGATGAAGCAGTGACAGTCGTCTTGCGCGAACTGGCGCACGCGTGTGAGACCGCTCAGCGCACCAGTTACCTCGTTGCGATGCAACACATCGAAGGTGACGAGGCGCTTCGGCAACTCGCGATACGAGTGCTTCTTGTTCAGGTACATCAGATAATGCGAGGGGCAGTTCATCGGCTTGAGCGAGGAGTTGTGCTCGCCACTCTCGTTATCGAGAATGAGGAACATGTTCTCCTTGTACTTGCCCCAGTGCCCTGACAGCTCCCACAGCTCCTTGTTGTAGATCAGGGGCGTCTTGATCTCCTGGAAATCGCGCTGCTGCCGATCGCGCACATAGTCCACGAGCAGGTTGTACAGAATCGTTCCGCGCTCCGTCCAGAACGTTGCGCCAGGCGCGAACGGATGGAGCATGAACAGGTCGAGTTCTTTTCCTAACCGGCGATGGTCTCGCTTCTTCGCCTCTTCGAGACGGAAGAGATGCGCGTCCAGCTCGTCCTTCTTGAAGAACGCCGTGCCATAAATGCGTTGTAGCATTTGACGTTTTTCGTCGCCACGCCAATAGGCACCGGCAGCGCTCAGCAACTTGAAGTGCTTGAGGCGCCCGGTGTCCGGCACGTGCGGGCCGCGACAGAGATCAATGAAGGGCCCGTCCGTGTACGTCGAGATGATTTCCGCAGGATCCGTAAAGTCGTCGAGACGCTCCAGCTTGAGCGGATCATCCGCGAACCGCACTCGCGCCTCCGGCATGTCCACTTCGGCGCGCACGAACTGAAATTTCTCCTGCGCGACCTTTCGCATCTCCTTCTCGAACGCCTCGAGATCCTCGGGCGTGAACGGCTTCGCGACTTCGAAGTCGTAGTAGAAGCCCTCATCGATGGCGGGACCGAAGCCAATCTTCGCATCGGGACGCAGACGTCGCACGGCCGTCGCCAGAATGTGCGCCGCCGAGTGACGCAGAACGGCGAGCGCTTCTGGGTCCTTCTCGGTGAGCACGCGGAACGCACCGCTCTTCCGGAACGGCGTCATCAAGTCCTGCACGTCACCATCGACGCTGACGGCGACAGCTGCGCCGAGCAGACGTTCGCCGATCGAGCGCACGACTTCAGACGGCAAGGTGCCGACGGGCACAGCCCGTGTTGCACCATCGGGGAGAACGAGCGTGAGCTCGTGAGCGGCGTCAAAACGATCAATCATCGTGAAACGAATTCCGTTGGCGTCAGTCGAGCAGCGGCGTCAGAAACCGCGCATATTTGAAGAACAGCACCACACCCGCGATCACCGCCGCCCATACCACAATCCAGAACAGGGTACGGCGTAGCGGAACCGCTTCCTCGATCGATGCGGTGTCTTCGGGCGTGAAGATTCGCGAGAGGCGCAACTGTCGGTGTCTGGAGTGAAAAACGACGGGCCTTGATCTTGCACCGCGTTCGCTGAAACTCTTCTCGCAAGCTATCCTTGCGGCAGACCCTACGCCACAGGCTTAATCCCATGTCATACCTGCGCTTCCGAGACGAAGACGAGTCGCACGTTGCCGGTACCGTAACGGGTGTAGTACTCGGTGCACTGGCTGGATTCGCCGTCGGGATGTTCGTCGCACAACGCGTCGGCGGTTTCTCCGGTTTGGCCGACAAGGTTCGGCGTCGCGGCAAGTCCGACGCACAAGACGCCGGCGGTCCAGCGGTGGCCGACGACTTTGCCGACTTCGACGACGACTACGAAGACGAAATTGAAGAAGGCGCCGAGGATGGGCTCGAGGAGCGCGTGCTCGAAGCCTTCCGCAACGACCCCATTCTCGCCGAGCGCGCCATCGACATCGGTGGAATCGGCGAAAGCACTATCGAGCTCGCGGGCTGGGTCACTACCGAGGATGAAGCCGCACACGCGGTCACCATCGCGCGCGGCGTCCCCGGCGTCGACACCGTCGTAAACCGCATTGCCGTCGGCGACGAAGAAGAGCGCGTCGCCGATCACATGCGCCGCTTCTCCGCCGGCGAAGACAGCCACACCGAAGCGCATTGGGAAGGCCAGACGGTTGGGACCGGCCGTCGTCGGCAAGGCTCATCAGCCGACATCGATCGCCACCGCTCGCCGCGCGCAGACCTGGCCGAGCGGTGGACGGCCGTCGACGCGCAGATCCGCGACGCCGCCGATGAAGTTCCCGGTGCCTTGGAGAACCGTCGCAAGAAGGCCGGCGGCGTCCCCAAGGCCGATCACGCATCCGACCCCGGGGTCTGACGGTCGGCCAGTCCTTTCAGTCGGCCAGTCGGCCAGCTTCAACGGCGTACCCACTCGGTGCGCCGTTTTGCTTTTGCTGGCAGACCGGCCGACAGTTAATTTCCAACCACCATGACCGCTCCCGAAACAGCACTGGACTTCCCCACCACATACACCGCATCCGAACAGGAGCCCGCGATCTACGCGCGATGGCTCGCTGCCGGCTGCTTCTCGGCAGACGCGTCGCGCTCCAAACACCTCGGTGGTGATCGCGAGCCGTACACCATCGTCATGCCGCCGCCGAACGTCACGGCCATCCTGCATGTCGGGCATGGGCTGAACAACGCCGTACAGGACGTGCTCGTGCGCGTCGCGCGCATGAAGGGCTACGAGACCTTGTGGGTCCCCGGCACCGATCACGCCGGCATCGCCACACAGAACATCATCGAGAAGCAACTCGCCGCCGAAGGCAAGTCGCGCAACGACCTCGGCCGCGACGCCTTCATCGCGCGCACCAAGACGTTCGTCGCCGAAACAGGTGGCGTCATTCTCGAGCAGCTCAAGGCCATCGGCTGTTCTGCCGATTGGTCGCGCACCGCGTACACGTTCAGCCCCGAACTGTCCGTCGCCGTGCGCGAGTGCTTCGTGCGTCTCTACGAGCGTGGACTGATCTATAAGGGACACCGCGTCATTCATTGGTGCCCGCGCTGCCTCACGTCCCTCTCCGATGAAGAGGCCGAGGGCGAGGAGACGACCGGCGCGCTGTATCACATCTCGTATCCGGTCGATGGCGATCCGTCGCGCTCCATCGTCGTCGCAACGACGCGTCCGGAAACGATGTTTGGCGACGTTGCCGTTGCAGTGAACCCGAATGACGAGCGCTATCAGTCGCTGATCGGCAAGTTCGTCATTCTTCCGCTACTGGATTTGCCCATCCCCGTGATCGCGGACGACTACGCCGATCCGGAATTCGGCACGGGTGTCGTGAAGATCACGCCGGCGCACGACTCGAACGATTTCGAAGTCGGACGTCGCCACAATCTCGCGATGCCCGTTGTCATCGACATGCACGGCAATCTCAATGAGGTTGCCGATGCAGCTGGTCGCGTGCCGCCCGAGCTCCGTGGTATCGATCGCTTCGAGGCGCGCGGACGCATTGTGAAGATGCTCGAGCATGCGGATCGCCTCGTGAAGAAGGAGGCGCACCAGCACGCTGTACGTCATTGCTACCGTTGTGACACGGTCGTCGAGCCGCGCCTGTCCGATCAGTGGTTCGTGAAGATGCAGCCTCTCGCCGAGCCCGCCCTCGAGGCGGTGCGGGACGGTCGCATCCGCATCTTGCCCGAAAAATGGGTTGGGGTGTACGAGCACTGGATGAACAACATTCGGGACTGGAACATCTCGCGCCAGCTCTGGTGGGGACATCGCGTTCCCGTCTGGTATTGTGACGACTGTGATCCGCCGCAACAGGTGCACGTCAGTCGTGAAGACCTTACGGAATGTCCCTACTGCCAGGGTCCGGTGCGGCAGGACGAAGACGTCCTCGACACCTGGTTCTCGAGCTGGCTCTGGCCGATCTCCACACTCGGCTGGCCGAATGAGAAGTCCACGGACCTCAAGGCGTTCTATCCAACCGATGTTCTCGTCACCGCCCCGGAAATCCTGTTCTTCTGGGTGGCACGCATGATCATGTCGGGTTTCGCCTTCAAGGGTGAAGCGCCCTTTCACACGGTGTACCTGCACGGCACCGCGCGCGACACGCAGGGCCGGAAGATGTCCAAGTCACTCGGCAACGGCATCGATCCACTCGACGTGGTCCGCCTCTACGGTGCCGATGCGTTGCGCTTTACGATGATTGCGGGCATGGGACTCGGTGCTGACGTCAAGCTCGATCCGGCCGACCTCGACGCCTCATTCGCGACAGGCCGCAACTTCAGCACGAAGCTCTGGAACATTGGTCGCTTCCTGTTGATGAACGTGGGTACTGATTCCGTGCGTTCGGTCGGGGATATCGCGCCGAGCGAGTTGTCGCGCGCCGATGCATGGATTCTCGATCGCCTCGATGCGGCCATTCGCGAGTGCGATCGCGCCGTTGGCCCCACGGCACCGTCGAACAAAACCTGGACCGACGACGAGCGCACCGCCGGCCTGCGGCTCAACGAGTTCGCTGAGACGGCGCGTCGCTTCGTGTGGAACGAGCTCGCTGATTGGTACGTCGAGGCCGTGAAGTCACGCCTCGCAACGCCGGGCGCAGATCAACAGGTCGCGCGCGCCATACTCGTGCATGTGTTCGATCAGGCGCTTCGTATGCTGCATCCCATTGTGCCGTTTGTGACCGAGGCATTGTGGCAGCGCCTGCCCGGGCATGTTGACGGAACGTTCCTCGCCACCGCGAGCTGGCCATCGGCCCGGCCCGCGCACGGTGACCCGCGCGCCGCAGAGTTCGAGCAGATCAAGGACATCGTCGATGCCATGCGCCGCGTTCGCTCCGAATATGCGATTCCGCCTGGCAAAAGCATCGACGCCAACATCATCGCCTCGGCATCCACGCGCGCGATTCTCGGGCACGACGCCGCGCTGCTCAGCCGCCTTTCGCGGACGACACTGCACTTCATCGATGCCGCACCCTCCGGCGCGGCAGCAAGCGTGATTCTCACAGGCGGTACGGAGCTGCACGTGCCGCTCGAAGGGCTCATCGACGTCGGCAAGGAATGCGCGAAGCTCAAGACTGACCTGGCGGGACTCGAGAAGCAGCTCACTGCGCTCGAGGGTCGTCTCTCCAACGAAGGATTCACGTCGCGGGCGCCGGCAAACGTCATCGAAGCGGAGCGCGCGAGGCTCACGGAGTGGAACACACGCCGTGATTTGTTGCGGGCGCGCGTCGGAGCGCTGTGCGGCGCTCAGTAGTCTTCGGCGCCGCAGCGATTCTCGTCGCGTGTGCCTCGGCGTCGCCACCACCGGGCGGCCCCGAGGACAAGGCGCCGCCGCGCGTGATCAGCGTGACGCCGGATACGAATGCACTCAACGTGCACCCGGATCACGTCAGCTTCTATTTCGACGAGGTCATCAACGATCGCGGATCGGGTGAACAGGAAATCGACAAATACTTCCTGCTTTCCCCGTCGGCGGGCCAACCAAACGTGAGTTGGCATCGCTCGCGCATCGATGTCAAACCGCGCGGCGGCTTCCAACCGAACATCGCATACTCGGTTACGCTGCTGCCGGGCCTCAGCGATCTGCATAACAATCGCATGAAAGACGGCACGACCGTGCAGTTCTCCACCGGCTCCTCGATTCCGCCACATCGGATCAGCGGAATCGTCTTCGATTGGATTGCGGAGCGTCCCGCAGCGCAGGCGTTCGTGGAAGCCATCATTCCTGGTCCCGATAGCGTCCGCTATCTCGCGCAGACCGATAGCCTCGGAAAGTTTTCGCTGGGCCCAATGGGACAAGGCTCGTTCCTGGTTCGCGCAATCATCGACCAGAACGGAAACCGCGGACTCGATCGCAACGAAGCATTCGACACAGCGCGCGTATCCACACCGTTGGCCAACACCCTCGAGCTGCTGGCCACGCTGCGAGATACCCTGCCTGCTCACGTGCTCACGGTATCCTTAACGGATTCCGTCACGCTCTCCGTGACGTTCGATCGCGCGCTCGACCCGACGTCAACCGTCGCCGTCTCGCAATTCAAGCTTGCCGGCGCGGACAGCGCTGCCATCACCATTCGCAGCGCGATGACACCAAGGCAGGTTCGCGTCGCAGACAGTCTCGCGCTCAAGATCGCCGATGACTCAGCGCGCAAAGCGGATTCACTCGCAGGCAAGCCACGGCCCACGCCGCCCGCTGCGGCACCCGTTACGCCAGTGCCGGGCGCAAAACCACCGCCGCCGCCGCCAAAGCCATCACTGCCGCCGCCGTTCACGTCCTTCACACTGAAGCTCGAGCGGCCGCTCGCTCCGAATTCGACGTACCGGCTTGGCGTTGCGAACATCAAGGGGCTAAGCGGTCGCGTTGTCTCCAGCGAGCGCACTTTTACCACGCCCAAGCCTCCACCGCCAAAGCCGACAACCGATTCCACTCGCGCTCGCCCGGCCGCGGCGACTCCGCCCCCTGCCAAGCCTCCGCAGACGTGACGGAAGATCCGCGGCGCGCGTTGCCGAGCGTGAGTGCACTTCTCGAGTCGGATGGAGTGCGTGCTTTGCTCCACCACGCGCCGCGCAGCCTCGTGGTGGATGCAGTGCGTAACGCGGTGAGTAGCGCGAGGGAGAGCGCGAACGCTGTTCCATCCGATGACGCCGCGTGGACGCGAGCCGTGGCAACTCGCGTCGAGCAGTCGCAACGACGCTCGCTTCGCCCGGTTCTCAATGCCACGGGAATCGTCCTTCACACCAACCTCGGTCGCGCTCCACTGCCCGCGGTTGCGATCGAGGCCATCGAACGCGTCGCGGGCGGCTACAGCAATCTTGAGTACGATCTAGCGGCCGGCACTCGTGGCTCGAGGTATGTACACTGCGCCGCGTTGCTCACCGAGCTCACGGGCGCCGAAGACGCGCTCGTCGTCAACAACTGCGCCGCGGCACTCGTCCTCGCGCTGAACGCGTTGTGCGACGGCCGCGAAGCCGTGCTCTCACGCGGCGAGATGGTGGAGATTGGCGGGAGCTTCCGCGTCCACGAGATCATGGCCAAGAGTGGCGCAGTGCTGCGTGAGGTTGGCGCCACAAATCGCACCCACGCCGCCGACTATCAGCGCGCCACAACGTCGAATACGGGCGCGTTTCTCAAGGTGCATCGCAGCAACTTCGCGGTAGAAGGCTTCGTCGCAGAGACAAGCGTACGCGATCTCGCGCCGATTGCTGAAAAGCACGAGTTGCCGATCATCCACGATCTCGGCTCGGGCTTGCTCATCAGCCTCGACGATATCGGCCTGAGCGGCGAGCCAACGGCAAGCAATGCCCTCGCTGATGGCGCATCCATTGTCGTCATGAGCGGCGACAAGCTCCTCGGCGGTCCGCAAGCCGGCATCGTCCTCGGCGCCGCGAAGTACATCGATGCCATGCGAAAGAATCCGCTCGCGCGATCCTATCGTGTCGACAAGCTGACGCTCGCCGCACTCGAAGCGACGCTCGCGCTCTATCGCGACCCTGCACTCGCCATGCGCGAGATCCCGACTCTGTCGCTGCTTGGCGCGTCACTCGCCACTATCCGTGCGCGCGCAACACGTGCACACGCGGCACTCGCATCATCCGGCATCGAGAGTGAATTGATTGAAAGTGTGAGTACCGTTGGAGCGGGCGCGTTTCCCCTTGCCGAGCTTCCCAGTGTCGCAATGGCGCTGAGTGGAAGTGCCGACCGTTGGAGCGAGCGTCTGCGCGCCAGTGAGCCGGCGGTTGTCGGCCGCGTGAACGATGGGCGCATGCAACTCGACTTCCGCGCCATTCCGGATGCGCACGTCGATGCGCTCGTCGCCGCCGTGAGGAAGGCCTATGCCTGAGCCACGCAGCCTCGTTGCCGCGTTTCTCGATCGCGACGGTACGATCATCGTCGATCGCGACTACACGAACAATCCGGACGACGTCATGTTGTTGCCGGGCGCTGCAGCGGCCGTCGCGCGACTCGCGCAAGCGGGCTATCCATCCATCGCGATCACGAATCAGTCCGGCATCGCACGCGGGCTGGTTTCGGTCTCGCAGTATCGCACGGTACGTCAGAGACTCGACCAACTGCTCCGTGGCGAAGGCGCCGAGCTGCGCGACACGTTCGCATGTCCGCATCACCCTGACTACTCGGGTCCGTGCGCATGCCGAAAGCCGGCGGTTGAGCTCTACGAGCGTGCGGCCGCGATGTACGACCTCAACCTGTCGCGCTCACTCTACGTGGGCGATCGCATGCGTGACATTGCGGCGGCGCAGAAGTATGGGGCGCGCTCCGTGCTCGTGCGCTCCACCAACACGCGCGACGGTGATCTCGCATTCGCCAGTGAACACCACGTGCCAATTGTCGGCTCGCTGAGCGCCGCTGTCGACTTGCTGCTCACCAACGCCACGTGAGTCGCGCTCGCATTGCAGTTCTCGCGAGTGG
>JBBQHJ010000045.1:0-20198 GCA_038323865.1 Gemmatimonadales bacterium | reverse complement strand
AGTGCAGATTCCTCGACTTCGCTCGGAATGACACCGACTCGCTCGGAATGACACCGACTCGCTCGGAATGACACCGACTCGCTCGGAATGACAGCTAGTCGAGCGCAGTAGCCGCCGGCGGGAGAGACGCATAGAAGTCATCACGGAACCGCGACATATACGAGGCCAGCAACTCCGCCACGCGCTCTCGCGTCGGCGCGGACAGCACCAGCCCCGCGTGAAACCGCTTCACCAGCTTCTGCGCAATCTCCGCATCCGTATACGCGGACATGTCCGGCCACTCCTGCTTGGCCAGCGACAACACCAACCCACCATAGTCAGACCGCGCCACCGGCACGTGATACTGCTCCCTTCGCGCATTCGCGATCTCGAGTCGCGCCCACTCGCGCCAGAGATTCACTCCCGTCGCCGCCTCGATCATGTCGACGATATACGCCCCGCCCACACGACCCGCCGTCTCGAGGAAGTAGATTTTCCCATCCTCATGCGCCTGAATGAACTCCGTGTGCAACACACCGCGCATCATGCCGAGCGACTTGATGATCTTCGCATTGATCTCCACCAACTCCCGCTCGAGGTCCGATCCGCGCTCCAACGTCGCCGTCGCAAAGAGCCCGCCACCGTGATACACGTCAAACGGCGGATTCAGATATCCATTCGCCTCGACAAACACGCCCTCGAGATCCCACGCAACCGAGTCCACATGCATCACCGAGCCGGGCACGAACCGCTCTAACAGATGATCCGCACGCGTGTTCTCGAGCCCGTCGAGGACACGCCACAGCTCATCAGGATCATCCATCTTCTTCAACCCAATCGCCGACGCCGAGCTCCGCGGCTTCAATATCCAGGGCGCCGGCACCCGTTCGAGAAACGCCGCCACCTGCGCGGAGTTCGCCACCCCCGTGAACTCGGGAACCGCAATCTCGTACTCCTCGGCGCGCATGCGCATCGCGAGCTTGTCCCGGAAATAGCGCATCGTGGTTTCACCCATCCCCGGAATGCGCAGATGCTCGCGAACCGCCGAGGCCACCTCCTGATCGAATTCATCCAGTGCGACGATGCGGTCGATCTGCTCCGTCCGCGCGAGATAACTCAACGCGTCGAGCATGTGCTCGCGATTCATCAGGTCGGGCATCAAAAAGCGCTCGTCCACGCTCTCCATCGGCCACTCGGCGTCCTTGAGCTTTTCGGCCGTCAGGAGGAGCACACGGCAATTCATCCGCTTGCATTCGCGGATGAACTCCTGGCCCTTGAAGTAGCTGGAAATGCAAAGAATGGTGACAGACATGCGAGCAAGAGGCGAGATTATCCGCGAGTGTGCAAGAGGTAGCCCATCACTGGACGCCGCGCGCTCAAAGTGGGATAGTTCGGTACCTGTTGCTTGCGAGCCCATGAATCATCTCCTGTCCCGCCGGCGTTTTGTCGGCCTGTCCGCCGCCGCGCTCGTCGCCACCGTATTTCCGGAACGTGCCGCTCGCGCGATGCGCGTACCGGGTCCGCACCCGACGCCGCGCGCCGGCATCACCGCGGCCAAGGTGCTCGCCAAGGACAAGCTGGTCGGGAAGGCAGATCTCATCGAGCTGTTTGACGGAGTGCGCGAGATTCCCGAAGTCGTCGACGGCATTCGCTGCCAATGCGGCTGCGCCACCTTCGATGGTTTCTACTCGCTGCTCACCTGCTATGAAGGCGACAAGGCAATGGCGAAGGGCTGCCATACCTGCCAGGGTGAAGGCAAGCTCGCCATTCGCCTACATAAGGAAGGAAAGACGCTGGACGAGATCCGCATCGCCATCGACGCCAAGTTCGGCTGATCAGTTTTCCCACCCCGAGTTCCCCCACCATGAACGCCCGCATTCTCGCCGTTGCACTGCTGTCCTTCGTCGCCGTCGACGCCCGCGCGCAGATCCGCGCGAGCGAGATCTCGACGTTCACGCAGATGATCGACGGCACCAAGATCAGCATGTCGTATTCGCGTCCGCGCGGACGAGGCCGTGATACCCTGTTCGGTAGCAGGAAGAGTGTGCGTTGGGACGAGGTGTGGACGCCGGGCGCAAACTACGCCACCACGTTCGACGTCAATCGGCCCGTGAAGCTCGACGGACACACTGTGAACGCCGGCGCATACTCGGTATGGATGGTCGTTCGCAAGTCCGGCGACTGGACGATGGTGCTCGAGCCAAAGGTGAGGCTCTATCACATGGAGCCACCCGATTCGAGCGCCGCGCAAATTCGGTGGGCCATCAAGCCCCACGACGCGCCGTATCTCGACGTCCTCACCTGGTCCATGCCGGAGTTGCGTTCCAACGGCGGAACGCTCGCCATGCAGTGGGGCAAGACGCGTGTGGACATGCGCCTCGACGTCGAGCCGTCCTTTACACTCACCATGGCGCGCGCCGACGCCGATGCGTACGTGGGTACCTGGGAATACGTCGATATCGACGCGGGTAAGACGAGCTCTCCGCACAAGTTCGTCATCGACTACGAGGACAACACCCTCAAGGGTCGCTGGGACCTGGAGGACAGCTACTTCAAGCACTTCGCGATGGTGCGCATCGCACCGGACTGGTTCACGCCCGGCATATACGACGAGCACGGACAGGTATATGAAGTCCTGAAACCCGATATGGTGATGGAGTTCAAGCACGAGAATGGAAAAGCGACATCATTTCAGGTGCGCGATGATCAGGATCAGGTCATCATGAAGGGCCACCGCATCAAGTAGCCCATGCTCTCGCGCCGCGCATTCCTCGGTTGGCTCGCCTCGGCGTTTCCTGCTGCGGCCATCGTCCGTCGCGCACATGCGCTCGCAGTCGAGCACCTCGCCGATGATGCGCAAATCCTCCGCGCCATCGGCGAAGTCGTTCTTCCAGCGGAGCTCGGCGTCGCCGGCCAGCATGCTGCCGTTGCGAACTTTCAAAAATGGATTGCCGGATATCGCGAAGGCGCGGAACTGCTTCACGGTTATGGAACGTCGGCACTCGAGTTCGCTGGACCAACGCCCGCCACGCAGTGGTCGGCACAGATTGCGAAACTCGGCCCATCCTTCGCGTCGCAGAGCCTGAACGCTCGGCGCAGCACCATCACCGCACAGCTCAATCAGATCAACAACGCCCGCATCGGCAACGTTGGTCGCTCGCCGCACGTTGCACTCGCACTGCTCTCGCATTTTTATGCGAGCCCCGGTGCAACAGATCTCTGCTACGAGTCACGCATTGGCAAGCAGACATGCCGGCCGCTCGCGGCATCAACGCGCAAGCCGCTCCCGCTGCACTCATGATCATCGAAAGCGACGTCTGTATCATCGGATCGGGCATCAGCGCCGCCATGGTCGCAGAGCGGCTCGCGCGCACAACGAAGAAGTCCATCGTTGTTGTCGAAGCTGGCGACGAAGCCCCTTCGCTCGCCAAGCGCGCCGCGCTGCGTGACCGCTTTCTGAACTACGGCGAGAGCCCGTGGCCGAACGATCACCTCGATGGCTATGAGATTGAAGGGCCGCTTCAGTCGCGCTCGATGCAGGTTGGCGGACTCGCAATGCATTGGGGTGGCGTCACGCCGCGCTGGTCGCCGGAAGACTTCAAGACGCGCTCGCTCTTCGGTGTCGGTGTTGACTGGCCCATCTCATACGACGACCTCGAGCCGTTTTATCAGGAGGCTGAGGAGTTGATTGGTGTCGCTGGCGAGCAGGGTCCGACGGAGATGGATCCGCGCGCGAAACCATTTCCGATGCCGGCGCTTCCGCTCACCTACAATCTTGGAATGCTGAAGGAATGGACGGCGAAGGCCGGCATCACGATGTGGAGCCAGCCGTCGGCGAAGAACTCCAAGCCATATCACGGTCGTGCGGAGTGTTGTCGCAACGATACGTGCTTTCCGATTTGTCCGGTCGGTGCGAAGTATTCACCGGACTTCACATGGGACGCGCTCCGTGCGTCGAAGCGGGTAACGCTGCACTCGCGCACCCTCGTGCGACGACTTGTGCAGGACGCACGCACAAAGCGGATCACGCAAGCCGACGCCGTCGATCGCGACGGCAAGCCGGTCACCTATCGCGCAAGGCAATTCGTCATCGCGGCGGGATACGTGTGGAGTGCACACCTGCTCCTGTTGTCCGGCTTGGCGAATCGATCAGGTGCTGTCGGCAAGTACCTCGGCGGGCATCGCAATCTTCAAGCGTTCATCGAACTGCCGCTGCGCATGTATCCGGGCATCAACGGCCAGCATTCGCTCGTGACCAAGCAGTTCATGCGTAAGCCTCCAACTGAGAAGTATCTGCGACATGATCTTCGCGTGTGGGAGTCGGCGTACGCCCGTGCTCCACGCCTGCGTGACGAGGGCGGTAAACTCCTGCTCGGCGACGATCTCCTCAGGGATTGGCGAGCGCGAACTGCCACAGGGGTCGCGCGCGTTCGCGCCTACTACGATGTGATTCCTGATCGTGAAAGCGACCTGATCCTCGACCCCTCACGCAAGAACAAGTTTGGAGATCCACTTCCCAGGCTTGCGTTCAAAGACGCGCCAGAGTCTGCTGCCCTGCGCGCCTACTCCGACGATTCCATTCGCGCACTATTCGATCGCATGGCGCGCGCTGGAAACGGCAAGGTGTTGCACGTCGAGCAGGATGACGGCGGTTTTCAGGATCATCCGACCGGTGGCTGTCGCATGGGCAGCGATCCCTCGTCGTCCGTCGTCGACGGATGGGGACGCACCCACGATCACGACAACCTGTTTGTCGTCGGAGCGCCAACGTGTGTGAGCGCGAGCTGCGCCAATGCTACGCTCACATTTTGCGCTCTGGCACTTCGGTCCGCGTCCGAGGTTGCGAAGGGCTGAACGCAGATGGCGCAGCAACGCGCAGAAACTGCACGTCCCTCCTCGGCACTCATGTCCCCACGCGCTGGTCGGCGGTGACGTTCGCACCAGCCATTCCAAATGGTCGGCGATTGCCCCCGTCACCCGCGGCGACGGCGGAAACCATGCGTCGAGCACATCTGCGTTGATGATGGTCGAGGCTCGCCCGAGCTGGTCGAACTCGTCGCCGATTGCCCCGAAGAACGCACCGCCGTGGTAGCACTCGGGGCGGCTGATTGTCGCCATGTCATTGCTCCGGTTGAGTGTACACCGGCGATTTACACTGCTGCGGTGAGCGCAAGGTCACTTGAAAGTCGCGTAACAGCGTGAGTGCGGATTCCTCGACTCCGCGCTGCGCGCTCCGCTCGGAATGACACCTTCTCCGTGTTGCGATGGGTGTCATTCCGAGCGAAGTCGAGGAATCTGCACTTCCCCGCCCTTTGACCTCGCGTGATCTTGCCAGAATGCCCAAGACACACGCCGCCGTCGTCATGCCCGCCCCGCACGCCCCCCTCGAGATTCGCCAATTCACCAGCCCAACCCTCGAGCCCGGCGCCGCCCTCCTCCGCACCCTCTACTCTGAAGTCTGCGGAACCGACGTCCACCTGCATCACGGCAAGCTCGACATTCCTTACCCGGTCATTCCCGGCCATGTCTCCGTCGGCATCATCGAGGGCATTGGAAGCGCGGCCAGGGACATCAACGGCGAGAAACTGAAAGAAGGCGACACCGTCACCTTCCTCGACGTCCACGAGACCTGTAACAACTGCTACCAATGCCTCGTCGCGCGCCAGCCCACGCGCTGCCCAGCGCGCAAAGTCTACGGCATCACCTACAGCGCGAACGACGGACTGCTCGGTGGCTGGTCCGAAGCAATCTGGATGAAGCCCGGCGTAAAGCTCATCAAGCTTCCACAGAAACTCACACCTGAGACGTTCATCGGCGGTGGCTGCGGACTCGTCACCGCACTGCATGCCGTCGACATGGCCGGCATCAGGCTCGGCGAATCGGTTGCCGTGCTCGGCGCCGGTCCCGTGGGGCAATCCATCGTCGCCTTCTCGTCGCTCTCCGGAGCGGGAGAAATTGTCTGCATCGGCGCACCGACTGATCGTCTCGAGTTCGCGAAGCGCATGGGTGCGACGGCCACCCTTTCTCTCGACGTCCCGGCTGAGGAACGCCTTGAACAGGTACGCGCACTGACGGGCGGGCGAGGCGTTGACGTCGTCATTGAAGCGAGCGGTGCACCGGAAACCATTCCGCAGGGACTCGATCTCGTGCGCGACGGCGGACGCATGGTCGTATGCGGTCACTACACCGACAATGGTGCAGTGGAAGTGCATCCGCACTTCCAGATCAACCGTAAGCACGTGGAGCTGAAGGGATGCTGGGGCTCGCGCTACGATCATTTTCATCGCGCCGTAGAACTCACTGCCCGCTACGGCGACGTGAAGCCTTGGCGCGACATGGTCAGCGGCCGCTACACGCTCGAGCAGGCAAGTGATGCACTTCGTGCAGTAGAGACGCGGAGTGCCATCAAGGCGCTGATCACACCAAACCCATCCCTGCTCTCCTGATGCCTGTCGTCGATAACAAGCTGAAGTCGCGCTTCGAGCTGGAAACCGAGAACGACGTGGCGTTCGCCGACTACGTCCGCAGCGGCGATACCATCACCTTCACGCACACGCTGGTACCCGAGCACATACGCGAACGCGGCTCGGCGAGCAAGATCGCGAAGTTCGCGCTCGATCAGGCGCGCGCCGAGGGACTGAAGGTGGTACCGCAGTGCCCGTTCATCGCCGCGTACATCCAGAAGCATCCCGAGTATGAGAGTCTCGTACGGCCTGAAGACCAGCATTGAGCCTTGAGCTTACGCAACCTCTCGTTGGCGGCTAGCGAGTGTGTCGAAACTTCACGGCGGGCCCAAGCGGTACGCATCGATACAGCGTGCGCAGGTGCCGAGTTGCTGGAACGGGGCAGCTGAGAGCGCACAGCTGGAAGCTGAGAGCTGAAAGCGAAAAACAAAAAGCCAGTCTCCGCAGGGAGACTGGCTTTGAAGCTTGTACCGATACCTGAATCTACTGTCCGCCCAACTTCGCTTCGCGGAGGGTCAACGACAGTGATCCAAGAACCGGTACGTTGCTCTTGAGCATGACGACTGTGCGCGCCGCATCGTCACTCAGGTACACCTCAGCCTTCCCACCCTGGCCGAACAATCCGCCGGCATTCGTGATGGTTGGCTGAACGACGATCGTGTTGAACGTTCCCGCAGGCACCGTGACCGTCTCCTTGCGGAGTACCTTCACGATCACCGTGCGACCCGACTTGAAGTAGCGCGGAATCGAGTCGACGTCGCCGACTTTCAGCGCCAGCGTGCGGACGTAGTACAGGAACGAGATGTCGTCGAGCGGCTCGTCTGTGGAAAGAGAATCGATGTCGCCACTGTAGGTCTCGATGAACGTGCCCTGTTCCGGCGCGATCTCGTAGCTCCTGCGGCGCGTGTGCGTGATCTCGCGCTGGTTCTGGGTGAACTTGCGCGAGAAATAGCGGTGAGGATCGAACCAGGAATCGAGCTGCTCGTTCACCTTCGCGAGAAGGAACCCCGCGTTGAGCCTCATGGCCGCGTGAAACGTCGTGAAGCCACCGGTCGTCTCTCGGCCCAGTACTTCGAGCGAGCCCGTTCCAACGCCATGACCCTTGTATTCGACGTCATAGATCGCTCGCTCGCCCACCGACGCACGGTATCCGGACGCCGAGGCAGGTGCCGCATCGGAAGCCGGCGAGGCCGAGTTGCGCGACGCGAAGGATTGCGCACCAGCCGAATTGACGAGGCCGGTTCCCAAAATGATCGCCAGTGCGCTCACTCGGAGCGCATGGCCAACGCGGTTTCGGACGCTGAAGTGTCTCACAGTTCTATCAATCGATACGCTCTACCGGGGGTTCCGGATTCGAGCAGGTTTACAAACTAGACCAAGTCGTCTACTTTTAGTGAAACTAGACCGTTTGGTCTGGTTGTCAAGCCAGTGGGGTGTATCATTCCTCTCACCCCAACGCGGAAAAGCTGCACCAGCCGGATCACCGCTCGGTCACCTGCACGTCATTCATGACACGCACAACCTCCGATCCTCAACATCTGGTCACGACAGCCGAGCATCGCGCGCCTACGCAGGAGCGCGGAACGCGTCGCGTCGGGGCAATCCTGGACGCGGCGGCCGAGCTGGTCACGGAAGTGGGCGTTGAGGGAATCACGGTGCAGCTGTTGGCCGAGCGCGCGGAGACGTCCAAGGGTTCACTCTATCATTTCTTCCCTGACGTGCCCTCCGTGCTCCGCGCGCTTGGTGAGCGTCACCTCAGCGAGATCCACGCGATCGCATGCGGAATTGTCTCCGACAAATCCATCGACTGGCCCAACATCGATGCGCACACGGTGGTCAAACACATCCTGACGCCGCTCGACTATCTCGAGCAGAACTGCGATCTGCTCGCGATTGTGCGCGCACCGGGAATTCTTCCTCGCTCGTCGCGCGAAATGCAGCCGATGCTTCAGTTCGTCGCCGGTGTGCTCGCAGCGCGCTTTCCAGACATGCCCGCTGATCGGCGTGCGACGCGCACGGCGATGATCGTGGCAATGATCGACGGTGTAGTCGCAACGGCCGGACGCGGATGTGCTGTCGGTGCCAAGGGCATGCGACACGAGCTCGAAGAATTGCTCGCGATCTACGTCAGGGGATTGGGCTGAACGGCCGATCGCTGATCGGATCCGGAACGCCGGTCGGGCAGCGCGAACGCGAACACCGCGCCTTTCTCGGGAAACTCAGCCCATGCTCGCCCGCCGAGTGACTCGACTGCCTCACGGACGATACTCAATCCCAGGCCTGTACCTTCGACATCGGTGATTGTTTCGTGGGCGCGGAAGAAGCGCTCGAACAACTGCGCACGCTTGTCTACGGGAACGCCGAGTCCGTTGTCACGAACGCGCACGATCAATTCCAGATGACCGCCACTCGATTTCTCGCGCGAGGCGTCGATGTGGACCCACGGCGCTCCGGCCTCAGGGTCGGCGTACTTGATGGCATTCGACAAGTAGTTGGTCAGTGACAGCTCGACGGCAGCGGCATTGACTTCGACATCAGGGAGTTCCGCGACGTCGATTTGCACGCCTGCAGCTTGCGTTGCTTCGCGGACCTGCCGCATTGCCTCGTTCACAGCGGAGTCGAGCGGCACATTGCGATTCTGGCGGACGTCACCCGTCTGACGGCCAATGGCCAGCACGTTATTCACGGCGCTCTGCATGGCGCGCGCGTTCCGCTGGACAATGCCGGCGAATCGCAATCGATCGGACTCGGGTAGGTCGGGAAAATCGGTGAGCATGCCGCCCGCTCCGAGAATTGCCCCGATCCGGTTCTTGATCTCGTGCGACACAGCGCGGTTGAATGCGCGAAGTCTCTCTTCGCGTTCCTTGATCTGCAAGCCGGCGAGCCGCAGGAAGTGTGTCGTGGTCGCTTCCTGAATCAGCGAGATGGCGCGGAACAGTCGCTGCCCGCAGGCGAGCAATTCGCTCTTTGCACATGGCTCGTCGAGCGTGTCCGCTTCGCTCGCGAGGTAGTTGAAGAGTATTCCACCGAGGATCTCGTACTCCTTCAGGATCTCGTAGGCATCGAATCCCTGCGAGTGGCGCAAGGCACCGAGTTCCATCGCCTTTGCAACAACTGGCGCGTCGACGCTGACTTCTGCAGCGGGCTCTTCGAGGTACTGCGCGATGCCGTCGATGAGGAGCGGCACGTGATCGAGCATGTCGTCCGTGGGGAAGACGCGATTCGGCTCGATCTTGACGCGCTCACTGATGCGCTCGAGCCAATGCTCCGTGAGCGTCAGTCGTGAATCACGCAGACGTTGGGCGAGTACTCCTGCCAGCGGACAATCGCGCGCGACGTGTTGCATGCAGCAGCGCGTTGCACGGAACGGACCGCTTATCTCGGTCACGCCACGTACGGCACAGCTTGTCTTCCACTAGCGCCAGAGTCGCTTCAGCAGCTCCGGCATCGCATGGAACTGATCGATGTGATCCGGAGCACTGTTGCCGGCGAAACCCATCAGCTCGAAGTGTCCGCTCTTCGCTTCACTGAGCTGCTGTAGTCCCCGCGGTCCCCAGGCCAACACCGGCGTACGCCTGAGACCGATGGCGTTGAGCAACCAGTCTGCCGTTTCGGTAGTCGAGGCAAACGTGCCCGGGAAAATGTCCGAGTGCGCAATCAACATGCGCTTCTCGCCCTTCGTTGCCGCGCGCGCGAATCGCTCGAGCTCCTTGAGCTTCGACTCGTCAAGCGTGCCGCCTTTCTCCATCACCATGCCCTCTGGTACATAGCTCGTATGCATGCCGTCGAGCAGCATCACCGCGTTCACCCGGGCGAAGTGCGCCGAGTCGCGGAGAATGGCGCGGATGGCTCCGTGTCCGGCGCTGAATCCGCTGAGCGTGATATGACGAAAGTGAACGCTGTCCTTGTTGAGTGCCGCAGCGACTTCGCGTGCAACTGACTTGAGCAGCGAGTCGTACGCGGCCGGCTCACTGAAGGTGCGATCGAAAATTCCTGTTCCCGCGCCGATGGAGACATTCGCGGCAACAACGTTCGTCCCCAATCCCGCCACCGCGTGCTCGGCGATGAATGCCGCGCCGAGAAAGTGGATGACGAGGTCGATTGGTTTTTTGGATGTGACGTGAGCCGGAATGAACACCTGCACCGGCTTGTCGACTGGCCCGGTGAATACGCGCTCGATTCCGTCGGGCGGCCTGCTCGGGAGGCGCTCGTGAGCGCGAGTGTGCTCCACCATTGGCGAGGGATTTTGTGCGGCCGGTGGCGGTGCCTGAGCAACGAGAGTGCTTGCGCCGAGTGCCAGGAACAGCACTACGCTGGCGAAGACTGTGAGCTGATTGATCTGAAACGGCCGAAGTTGAAAAAGCTTTCTCTCTTCAGATAAAGAGTCTGTTCCCATCTGGCCGCTCCCGTTGGATCCGTTCACGATCCGCTCCAGCGTAGTTCTGTTGTTCAGGCACTTGTAGCGACGAGACCCGGTGCGCGCCGCTTGCGAGAGAGCACGCCAGCGCAAACAATCGTGATGATCAGGCCAACTGGGAATGGCTCGACAAACGTGAGCGCAGCATTCATGAATGGATTCTTGTACATCTGCTTGAAGTCTTCCATCTCCTTGCGCTGCTTCTCGAGCTGCTCCGCTGTCGCGCCTTTCGCCTTGGCAATTTCCAGCGTGTGTGCCGCGTACTTGTCGCCGAAATCCGGCGTGATCTTGTAGTAGATCACCTCCCATGTCGCCACATAGCAGAGACACGAGATCAGCGTGATCAACATACCCACCTTCATGGCGTTTCCGAACGAGATCGTTCCACCGAGCTCGTTGTCGCGGTAGGACCGAATCCCGAAGTAGACCAAAAGGAACGCGACGACCATCGACGTATAGCCAATGACCTCGCCCTTGTCGAATCCGATCGTGTCGAGAAAGGGCAGTGTCGCGAGCATCATCCCGGACATGATGGCTCCCGAGATGAATCCGAACGTCAGTACGACCTTCCGCATGCGCCTCCTCCTGATGGTGAGTTCTGTGGAAGGCACTTTGGCACCACACCGGCCGCTTTCGCGTCCTCCTTTTGGGTGATTCTGCGCTGCGCACGTGAAAGTCGCCCATTCTGGCGACGGTCAGGGGATGAGACCGCGCTCCTTCGCCAGCTGCACGGCCTGGGTGCGACGTCGAGCACCGAGCTTGTCGAGGATCCGGCCGATATGCGTCTTCACGGTATTCTCGCTCACGAATGCCCGTTCGGCGATCTCTCTGGTGCTCAGCCCCTGGGCAATGAATTCGAGGATCTCGAGTTCACGCTTCGTAATCCCGAGCGCTTCCTGCGAGGCGGTATTCAGCGCAAACGTCAGGGGCGCAGGAACCGGGATCTGCACCTCGCGCACGACGACAACCGGTGGCCGCGTGAGCTTGAGGCCAAGCCAGATGCCGAGCGCGGCGAAGATCACGGCTACGAGTCCGCCGTAAATCTCGAGCGAGTGCTCGAGAACGAGGTAGCGGTATTCGATGCCGCGGAGGAGGACGATGAGCAGTCCGCCGACCACGCCGTAAATGAGAACCGTGCGCTTCACGCTGGGAATATGCCATTCCGAGCGTCGCGTGTCATTCCGAGCGTCGCGTGTCATTCCGAGCGCAGTCGAGGAATCGGCACCTCAACGCCTGGCAAACGAAAAGCGTAGCCCCTGTAAGACGCACACCATTGCCGCTGCACTGCTATTCATGGCCGCAGCCACCGGCTGCACCGCCGCACTGGGTCAGAACATCGAACGCGATTCTGCCCGTGCGATCATACCTACGCCGTACCCCGACTCGGTGAAGGTCTCCGATTTCCGGAGAAGCCTCACCGGGTCAAAGTGGGTGGCAACTACCTCGAAGGGCGTTTACGATTGCAGCCTCGAGGGCGAAGAAACCATTCCGTTGTGTGCGAAACGCGATACGCCACGGTAAGACGGCGACTACATCCCCATCTTGTTGAGCTTGTCCTGCGCGGCGTCCATGTGCGCCTTGAACGCGGGCGCAATCTTCGTGACGAGATCCTTGGCCTCTTGATTCGAGAGTGACGGCAGCAGCGTCGTTGTCACTGCATCGATGACCGCCTTGTGGTACGCGACCTCGTGCTCGAGGAATGCGCGATCGAATGCCTTCCCCGACAAGCCGTTCAGCTTCTTCACCGCGGCGTCATGATCCTTCGCCATGCCGAAGTTCTTCGGGGGCGTCGGAGTGACCTTCAGCTTCTTGGCGAGATCTCGCCCTTGTTGACGAACGACGGCATGATCGTGCGCGAGCATCGCGCCGAACTCGCGCACCTCCTTCGTCGAACCCTTCCGCTCGGCGATCTTGCCCGTCTCGATGTCCCAGGTGTTCGCCGCGTCGAAAATGGCGATGATCGTGGGATCGTCGAGCTTGGCGGCCTGCGCGTGCGCACGCGCGGGCAGTGCGACAATGGCTGCGGCGAGAACGACGACTGAAAGCTTCAGGATCTGCGTGGTCTTCATGGAACGTCTCCGAAGTGAACGGTAGGAACTGGACTGACCGGTGTGGTACGTGAGGGTAGTTGGGCTGGGCGTAATTTGTCAAGCTTTTCATTGACTTATTGGACAATTGCGCTTCGGTCGATAGTTTTCCAGCATGAGCGGGGCACCGTGGAGCGAAGGATTTCTCGAAAGCACGCGCGGGCGGGTGCTCACGCTGCTGCGCGGCGCGCCCGCTACCGTCGAGGAGCTCGCACAGACGCTCGAGCTCACCGACAACGCGGTTCGCGCTCATCTGTCGGCCCTCGAGCGCGACGGGCTGATACGGAGTCGCGGCGCGCGCCGCGATGGATCTGTCGGAAAGCCGGCAACGCTCTACTCCATCTCCAGTGCAGCCGAGACGGCGTTCTCGCGCGCGTATGTGCCGCTGTTGTCGACGTTGCTAACAGCGCTCGGTGAAAAATTGCCGATACGCGAACTCAAGGCGTTGATGCGTGATGTCGGTAAGCGACTTGCGGGCGTCCCACTTCCCGCGACGGCGACCGCGCGAGTGCGCGCGGAAGCAGCATCGGGGATTCTCAATTCACTGGGCGGCCTGACCACGGTGAAGCGCGACGGAAAGGACTATCGCGTGGAGGGCGTGACGTGCCCGCTCTCGGTTGCGGTGTCGGCGCGGCCGGAAGTGTGTGAAGCCGTTCGCACCTTGCTGAGCGAATCGACAGGCTCTGAAGTCATCGAGTGTTGCAGGCGCGGCGAGCGGAATCAGTGCACCTTTGTGGTGGGAGGGGCGCAATGAAGCTGTCATCAGTTGTCGCCGTGTTGGCCACGCTCATGCCAATGGCGCTCGCGGCGCAGCGCAGGAGTGCGGCTCCAGATACGGTGCTGTTCGTGTGCGAGCACGGCACCGTTCGCAGTCTCCTGGCGAAGGTGATGTTCGAGCGCTACGCGAAGGAGGCGGGCCTGTCGGTCGTGGCTCTGTCGCGCGGTACGAACGCCGATTCACTGGTGCCGCCGTGGATGATGGCCGGGCTCACAGCCGACTCAGTTTCGCTCGGAACGTGGCGACCACAAATGTTGCGGCCGATGGATCTTGTCTCGGCGTCGCTTGTCGTCTCGTTCGACGTGCCGTCGAGCGCCACTGCCTCCACCCGCGCGAGCCGTGTTCAATGGGACGGTCTGCCGTCGGTGCGTGAGAACTATTCGCGCGGTCGCGACGCCATCCGCGTGCGCGTGCAGCAACTCGTGGATTCACTGAAGAACTCGCGAAGGTCGGCGCGGTGATGCCGAAGCTACCCGTCGTGCTCAGCTGGAGTGGCGGGAAGGACAGCAGCCTCGCGCTCGCCGCCCTGCGCGCGAGCAACGAATACGACGTCGTCGCGCTCCTCACGAGCATCACCTCCGGATATGATCGGGTGAGCATTCACGGGGTGCGACGCGCACTCGTGGAAGCGCAAGCGGCTGCCGTTGGCGTGCCCTTAGTAGAAGTTACGCTCGAGCCGCTGTCATCAAACGAAGCGTACGAGGCCGCGTTCATCGCCGCCCTCGCTCGCGTTCGCGGTGCATTTCCCGATGTGCAACACATTGCATTTGGCGACCTCTATCTCGCCGATGTGCGGCAATATCGGGAGCGTCTCGTTCGGGCGGCTGGTTTCGAGCCGCTGTTTCCGCTCTGGAATCGCGACACGACAATTCTCGCGCGCGAGTTCATCACGAGCGGATTTCAGGCGGTGCTTGTCTGTGTCGACACAACGCAACTGCCCGCGTCATTTGCCGGACGACAGTTCGATGCGCAACTGCTCGCCGATTTGCCGGCAACCGTTGATCCGTGCGGCGAAGGCGGCGAGTTCCATACGTTCGTTCACGCCGGCCCCATTCTTCAAGCGCCGATTTCCATTCGCGTCGGCGAAACAGTGTTGCGTGACGAGCGATTCGCATTCGCCGATCTCCTGCCAGCACCAGTGCCGCGTGAGTTACGCACCGAGCGCCTCGTGCTGCGTTCGTGGCAACCCGGAGACGCGCCCGAGCTGGTTCCCATTCTCGAAGCGAATGCCGAACACCTCGGCCCGTGGACGCCGGCACGAGCAACAAGAGCCGCACCGATCGTGGAGCTCGAACAACGACTGTCTGGTTTCGCTGAGAACTTTGCTGCTGATCGCGAGTGGCGATTCGCGATGTTCTCTCGCGACGACGAGAAAATCCTCGGCGAGATCTCGCTCTTTCCACGCGATACAACTGGTCGCGTCCCATTCACAAACGCAGATCGCGCGGAACTTGGCTACTGGATTCGCGCCGATGAAGCGGGTCGGGGTATGGTGGCCGAGGGAGCACGAGCCGTCCTGGACATGGCGAGAGCAACGGGAAAGTTCTCACGCATCGAGATTCATTGCGACGCGCGCAACACTCCGAGCAATGCCGTAGCGAAGCGACTTGGATTCGTCCTCACCGACAATTCATCGGGCGACGATTGCATCTACGAGTCGATCACGACGCGAGAGCGGGCCGATTTGCGAGCGATCGCCTCGTCTTCGCTGAGCCGCTTGTCGTCTTCCGTGTAATTCGCCAGCGGCCCATTCGTGTTCGGCTGCTCGGCAACGCGCCGCAGAAGATCAAGCCGCTCTTCCGGAAGAGATTCCCATCTCGGCGGCAAGTCCTTAAAAGAGAGACGGCATCGGCCGCCGCCGGGGACTCGTTCGAAACAGACCCATCCTTCCTGGTATCGCTCCTGATAGCCGCCGCTCGTTCCACCCGGCACAACATTCCAGGCGTTCCAGCGCTCTCCATCCCGGTCGGTGAAAGTTCGAAGTGACATTGGACCAGCTGCTTCGCACAGGAGGACGGACCGACATCAATCCGCGCATTGGGCTCCTTGTGATTGCGCGTTAGTGGAAGCAAGGCGCGTACCCCTGGCGAGAGCGACAAGAGTGTCTACGATCGCTCCTGTTCTTCGCGCACCTCAATGAGCTTCGTACGCCAGCGCGCGAGGGCTCGCTGCTCATTGAGAAGAATCCGCCACGGCAGCGTAAGCGAAGCGAGCTGAATCGCTGCCGAGTGTTCATCGAGCCACACCACAGTGCCCTCGGCGCTTATGGGCTCTTCTTCCGGCAGTGTGATGCGGAGCGTGAGGACGTCGCCGACGGTTAAGCGGTTGATGCCGCTGAGCCGAATGCGAAGACCCTTTTCCGACCAATCCTCGAGCTCCACCTTGCGATCGGGTTCGATCAGCAACTTGGGCATGAGCGCAGGCGGATACCCGGCGGGATACCGTACGCGATATGAACTTCGGTGATCGGGTCCTTCAGGGGTCATCTTTTTTCGGGATCGTGCAGCACAGCGGAACATTCAGGAACGGCGTCAACTGAATGCACGAAAACTACTGGAAACTACTGGAAACTACTGGAAACTACTGGAAACTGCGGAAAGTGCGGATCTCTAGCGGAACGGCATGAGAAACGTTCTTCTTTTCAGTTTTTCTTCAAGTTCAGGATCCGCTCTTTCCGAACCTTCCTGTTTCTTCTGTGCATTCAGTTCAAGCCAATTAGTCGTCGCCCGCTACCGGTACTGGCGCATGACTGACCGGTGCAACACCTCTGCGCCTCCGCAACCACGCGCCCAAACCCGAACGCCAGTCATGAAAGATTTCGTACACTGTGGGAATGACGAACAAGGTCAGCACCGTGGACGTAATGGTGCCACCAATGACAGCGCGTCCAAGCGGTGACCTGAAGTCCGCCCCTTCTCCGCGTCCTAACGCCACGGGAATCATACCCGCAATCAGCGCGAGTGTCGTCATCAGGATTGGCCGAAGACGAATTGCACCTGCGTTGATCAGCGCGTCGCGCATGGGAATGTGTTCCTTCTCGTGCGTCCACTTGGCAAAGTCGACCAGCAGAATTGCATTCTTGGCGACAATGCCCATCAGCAGAATCACACCGATGAGCGACATGATGTTCAACGTGTCGCCTGTGATGATGAGCGCGAGCACCACGCCGATGAGCGACAGCGGAAGCGCCGCGAGAATTGCGAGCGGATCGAGGAACGATCCGAACTGCACCACGAGAATCAGATACATCAACATCACAGCGACGCCGAGTGCGGTGAAGATGGAGCCGAACACCTGACCCTGATCTTTCACCTGGCCGCCCGCGACAATCTCGTAGCCCTGCGGCAACGGATATTGTGCGAGCTTTGCGGTCACCAACTTGGTGACGTTGCCCAAAGAGCCTTCGATATTTGCACCAATCGTCACGACACGACTGCGATCGAGGTGCTGGATCTGCGCTGGACCCGTTGTCGCGGTAATCGTTGCTACCTGACCGAGTGGAACCGTGACGCCCGGAGCCGCGCCCGGCAGCACAATTGGTATGCGCGAAACGTCGGCAGGACTTCCGCGCATCTGCGCCGGCAGACGCACGCGCACATAGCGTGTTTCTCCCGTTGGATCCACCCAGTTGCCGGCATCAACACCGGCGAAGGCGGGACGAAGTGCCTGTGCGATTTGCCCGACGCTCACGCCGAGCGAGCCCGCGAGCCCGCGATTGATGCTCACACGCAGCTCGGGTTTCTCGCCCTTCGTGGAAAGCCCGACGTCTACTGCGCCTGGCACCGTGCGAACGAGCTTTGCGACCGAATCGGCAACACGATTCAGCACAGCCTGATCGAGTCCCTTGAGCTGAAGCTGCATGGGCTTCATGCCGCCACCCGGACCGCCAGCCTCGAGCAGATACGCATTGATATCGCCACGCGTATGCAGCTCTCGGCGCAGGCCACGCCCGAACATTGTCTGGCTGATGTGGCGATCAACCTTTGGCTTGAGCCGAATGTAGACGGATCCCACATCAACTCCGCCGGTGCCTGAGGCGTTACCGACAGTTGCGTAAGTGTAAAGCACTTCCGAGTGCGTGCGAATCTGTTGCGCCACCTGCTCTGTTGCGACGCGCGTGAACTCGAGGCTCGAGCCTGGCGGTGCTTCGACAGTCACGGTGAGCTCACTGCGATCGCTGTCCGGCATGAGTCCGAATCCGCCGAACGTGGCCTGAAGCACAAGAGCGGCGATGAACGTTGATGCGGCGAGCCCGATCATGGTCCATCGATGATCCAGTGCCCACGCAACACCGTGACGATATCGTTGTGCTTGTTTGTCGAACCATATGTTGAAGCGATCGAGTGCCCGCGCAATGGGATTTTTCCGCTCGTGCGCTTCGATCTGCGGATCGGGCCAGTACGCCGAGAGCATCGGGTCGAGCGAGAATGACACGAAGAGCGAGACGAGTACTGCAGCCGCAATCGTGAGTGCGAATGGCTTGAACCACTGGCCGGCAAATCCACTCATGAAGCCGACTGGCACGAACACCGCGACGATGGAGAACGTCGTGGCCGTGACGGCGAGCCCGATTTCATCCGTCGCTTCGTGTGACGCGAGGACGTGGTCCTTTCCCATCTCGACGTGTCGCACGATGTTCTCTCGCACAACGATGGCATCGTCGATGAGAATACCGATGGCCAGCGAGAGTCCGAGCAGCGACATGGTATTCAGCGTGAAGCCGAAAATCATGAGCGGCACGAATGACGCGAGCACGGACACCGGCAGCGCGAGTCCAGTGATGACCGTGGAGCGCCACGAATTGAGGAACACGAACACCACGAGCACGGTGAGCAGCGCGCCTTCAATGAGCGCTTCCTGCACGTTGCGCACGGAATTGCGCACGCGCTGGCCCGCGTCGCGCACGACTTCGATGGTGGTGCCTTTGGGAAGCTGCTTGATCAGCGCCGGGAGACGAGCCTTGATGGCATCGCTGACCGTTGTGGTGCTGTAGCCCTTCGACTTCACGACATCGAGACCGATGGCTTCGCGTCCACTGAAGAGCGCAGCGCTTCTGCGTTCGGCGGCACCGGCTTCCACGGTGGCAACGTCGCCGAGGTGAACGGGGCTGCCGTTTCTTGTCGCGACGGTGAGCGCGGCGAATTCTTCGGGGTGTTCGAGCCGACCCTCGATGCGGATCGCACGCTCGGTGACTGGACCCGTGACCTGCCCCACTGGTGCGGCGAGATTCTGGCTGCGCAGCGCGGCGACGACCTGGTCGACACCAACACCTGCGGCTGCGAGACGCACCGGATCGAGAATGACGTTGAGCGTTGCACTGTCGGCGCCAGCAATGTTCACCTGCGCGACGCCGGGAATGGCGCGAAGATCGGAACCAATGGTGGCGTCAGCGATCTGTGTGAGCTGCGCTGGTGTGAGCGTTACCGACGTGAGCGCGAGCGAGACGATTGGCTGCGCTGACGGATCGAACCGGTTGATGATCGGCTCGATGACTTCGGTTGGGAGCTGCGCGCGCACCGCGCTGAGTGCATCGCGGACGTCCTGCGTTGCCTGATCGGTTGGCTTCCCGAACTGGAACTGCGCAATGATCGTTGCGAAGCCATCGGTCGACGTGGAGCGCAGGATGTCGAGCCCGGAGATGGCCGCGATACGGTCCTCTACCCGGTCGACGACTTCGCGCTCCACCTGATCGGGGGAAGCCCCCGGATAGGCGATGCCGATGAAGACGATGGGCGCGTCGATATCAGGGAATTCATCGGTCTGGAGGCGCGACAGCGCGGCAATTCCGAAGACGACGAGCGCGATCATCGTGACGACGGTGATGATCGGCCGACGGATGGCGAAATCCGAAATGAACATGGCTAATACTACGGGTGCGGGGTGCGAGGACGCGTTGGCTCCAAGGCACGAGAACCCTGCCAAGGCTCCTCACCTAGCGCGTTCGGACTCCGTGATGAATAATTGGATGCAATGTGCCCCCTTCATTCTACTGTCCTTGCGAGCGCATTGCTCGTGCTCGCCGCTGCAATCGCGACTGCTCAGGATCCGGTGCGGCTACCGGGCGTGACCGTGAAGGGCGCGCCGCCTCCGACCGGGCCGAAGTCGTTCACTGGCGTCGTGCGCGACACCGATGCCGCGCCACTCGAGGGTGTCGAGATCATCATCCCCGAGCTTCAGAAGCGCGTACTCACGAATGCAGACGGCACCTTTCGCTTCACCGAGATGCCGACGGGCGAATTTCAGATGCGCGCGCGAAAGATTGGATTCACGCCGCAGCTACGCGACTTCCGAATGACCAAGGACGGCGGTTCCGGTGTGTTCGAGTTGTCGCCATGGCCCTTCCAGATGCCACCGGTGGTCACGCGTGTCGCGCTGGGCGGCATCTCGGGTAGTGTGGCGGACACCAGTTACGCGCCCGTAGCGGATGCGGAAGTTCGCATCGCGACGCAATCGCTGAGGGCCATGACCGATTC
>JBBQHJ010000044.1:0-20228 GCA_038323865.1 Gemmatimonadales bacterium | reverse complement strand
GAGCCGCTCCTGCACGATTTCCATGTGCAGCAGGCCGAGGAATCCGCAGCGGAAGCCGAATCCGAGCGCGGTCGAGGTCTCGGGCTGATAGTTGAGTGATGCGTCGTTGAGCTTCAGCTTCTCGAGAGCGTCGCGCAGTGTCTCGTATTGCTGCGTGTCGGTGGGGTACATGCCCGCGAACACGAACGAGCGCACCTCCCGATAACCCGGCAGCGCTTCAGCAGCACGATTGTTCGCGTCGAAGATGGTGTCGCCGGCGCGCGTCTCGCTCACCGAGCGCACGCTCGCCACGACATATCCTACTTCGCCCGGTCCGAGTGAATCGGTCTGTACCTGGCGAAGCTGGTTGTAGCCTACTTCGTCCACTTCGTAAACCGACTCCGATGCGCCGAAGGTGATCTTCGTTCCCTTGGTGAGCACGCCGTCCACCACGCGCACACTTGGAATGGCGCCGCGATACTTGTCGTAGTACGAGTCATAGATCAACGCGCGCAGCGGAGCGTTTTCGTCGCCAACCGGTGCCGGCACCTTTTCAACGACGGCCTCGAGCAACTCGCGAATGCCGATGCCCGCCTTCGCGCTCACGCGCAGGATGGAGTCGGCATCAACACCCAACAGATCCGAGACCTCGCGCGCGCGCTTGTCCGGCTCGGCGCCCGGGAGATCGATCTTGTTGAGAATTGGGATGATCTCGAGTCCTGCGTCCAGGGCCAGGAAGAGATTCGAGAGCGTCTGTGCCTGAATGCCCTGCGATGCGTCGACCACGAGCACCGCACCTTCACACGCGGCCAACGAACGAGACACCTCGTACGTGAAATCCACGTGGCCGGGCGTGTCGATCAGGTTGAGCTCGTATTCCTGACCATTCTGGGCGGTGTACGACATGCGCACCGCGTTCAGCTTGATCGTGATGCCGCGCTCACGCTCCAGGTCGAGAGTGTCCAGCACCTGGGCTTTCATTTCACGCTTCTGCAGCATGCCCGTCTCTTCGATGAGACGGTCGGCCAGGGTGGACTTCCCGTGGTCGATATGGGCGACAATACAGAAGTTTCTTATGTGATCTAGCTTCACAGCAGTTTGGCGGCGTCTGAAATGGGACAGCCTTTGAATATAGCCCGCTCGCTTCGCTCGCTGTCAGCCCGGTGCGCTACGCGCGCCTGACGGCCCGGCGGCTGCCTGCGGCAATGGCGTAGCACACGGGCTGGCAGCGAGTGCCGCAGGCACACGCGAGCTTGTACCTTGTCTATGCAAATGGAAACTGGACACCGCGCGGATCTGATCGACCCCGCGATTCTTGCCTCTCTGGGCCACATCGAAGTCGTCTCCCGCTGGATCGTTGACGGCTTTCTCAGCGGACTGCACCGGTCCCCACGCAAGGGATTCTCGGTGGAGTTCGCCGATTATCGTCCCTATCAGCCCGGCGACGACCTCCGCTTCGTCGACTGGAAAATCGCCGCCCGCGCCGACCGCTGGGTGGTAAAGCAGTATGAGGAAGAAACAAACCTGCGCGCCACGATGATCCTGGACGTCAGCCGTTCCATGGAATGGCGGTCGGACACGAACATCCTCACCAAGCGCGCATACGCCGAGCAGCTCGTGGGGGCGCTCGCGCTGCTGCTGCTCCGGCAGCGTGACGCTGTCGGCTTGATTCGCTTTGACGATGCCGTGCGTACCAGCGTGCCACCGCGCGCTCGTACCACGCAGTGGAGGCGCATCGTTGGCGCGCTCATGGAGAGCGGAGGCGGGAGAGCTTCCAATCTCGCCATCGCCATTCAACAGGCCGCGCGACTGGTGACGCGGCGTGGATTGGTGCTCCTCGTGAGCGACCTTCTCGTGGAACCGGAGCCGGTGCTCAGCGCGCTGCGCGGCTTGCGGGCAGCGGGCCACGATGTCGTCGTATTCCATATCATGGATCCAGCAGAGCGCGATTTCACCATGACCGGCGAGGCACAGTTCACTGACCCCGAGTCATCGCTCGCCGTGCCGGCTGCCGCATCAGACGTTCGCGCGGCGTACCGTGAAACTGTGACCGAAGTGGTGGCGGAATGGCGCGAAGCACTCGCCGGCATCGGGGCAGGCTATGAGCTCGTTCCTACGAATGCGCCGTATTCGCTTCCGCTGCGTCACGCCTTTGCTGCACGCCAGGCCAAGCCGTGAGCTTCCTCGCACCATACTTCCTGCTGCTTGGTGGCGCGGCCGCTGTTCCGCTGCTGCTGCACCTCATGCGTCGCAACATCGCGACGAAAGTGGATTTTCCGGCAGCGCGATACCTCCAGCGCGCAGAGCAGGAGCACAGTCGTTCGCTTCGGCTGCGCAATCTGCTGTTGATGTTGCTTCGTGTGCTGCTCGTGCTCACGCTTGCCATCGCCGCCGCACGACCATTCCTCGCTGGGTTCGGCGTTGGGCACGGACCAACGGCTGTCGCCGTGGTGCTCGACAACTCGCTTTCGACGACAGCCGTGAGCGACGGCGCGCCCGTGTTCACAACGCTGCGCAACGCCGCCACGTCGTTCGTCGAGGCAACGACATCGTCGGATCGTGTCTGGCTCGTCACCGCCGACGGACGCGTGCGCGGTGGATCGCGCGAAGCGTTGCTCGCGGAGCTGAGTCGCCTCACCCCGTTGGATGACGCTGGTGATCTTCCGCTCGCCGTGCGTCGCGCCGCGGCAGCGGCGCAGGGTGCCGGGCTGCCCGCTCGTGTGATTGCCGTGGCAACAGATGGGCAGCGGTCAGCCTGGACTGATGTTCGACACGTGGACGTGACGACGTCCGTGCTCGTGCCAACCGGAACGCCGCCGAGAAATCGCTCCGTGCTTTCGCTCGATCCCGATCCGGCATTGTGGACACCGCGCGGAGCAATCAGCGCGAACATCGACGCGCCAGACTCCGTCGGTTACCGGCTCGTCGTTGGCTCGCGCACCCTCGCTCGCGGCGCAGTCTCACGCGGCGAGCCCATTCAGCTACGCGTCTCGCCGCCTGAGCGCGGCTGGCAGGCACTTCGCGTCGAACTCGAGCCCGATGATTTTGCCGCTGATGATGCTCGCTATGCTGCCGTCTGGATCGGCGCGCCGCCCAGCGTCGCCGTTGATCCATCGGCCGGACCATTCGTCACCACGGCAGTGAGTTCACTCGTTGGTGATGGCCGCGCTGCCGTTGGACACGATGTGCGGCTCGCGTCTGCCGATGAAGTGACGGCTCTCCCGGCGTTGCTCACACCACCTGCCGATCCCGTACGACTCGGCGCAGCGAATCGTGCGCTCGCCAAGCTCGGCGTTCCGTGGCGGTATGGCGCCATGCAGTCGTCGCCGGCACTCGCACGCGGCGCGCGCGTAGACGGAATCGCAATCAGCAGTCGGTATCGTTTGCTGTTCGAGGGCGCTGGTCGCTCCGACACGCTCGCGAGCGCGGCCGGTGAACCGTGGGTCGTCTCGGGACCCGGTTACGTGCTCGTCGGTTCACGACTCGATCCGGCGGCGACTGCTCTTCCCATTCGCGCGGCGTTTGTCCCATGGCTCGCCGACATGATCGGTCTGCGACTTGGTTCGCAGGGTGGTGAGGTTGCTGCGCCCATCAACGCACGACCGGGTGCGTCCGTGCAATTGCCAGCCGGCGCTGATGCACTCGAAAGTCCGAGCGGCAGCCGACGCAGTATTTCGTCGGATCATGCAACCGCTCCCGCCGAACGTGGCGTGTGGTTTGTGTTGAAGGGAGCGCGCCGCATTGGTGCGCTCGTCGTGAATTCACCGGCCGTCGAGTCCCGGCTCGCTCGTGAAACAGCAGAGCAACTCGCTCCGCGCATTGCCGGTACTCGTGCGCACGGAACGACGTCTGTCGCGCAGTGGATTCGCGATGGACTCGCCGCCGGCTCTCGTCGCCCTGCACTTGTTCCGCTCTTGCTGTTCGCCATGCTGCTGCTTGCCGCAGAAGCGCTCGTCGTCCGCACCACCCGTACCGCTGCTGCCTGAGTGTCGCTTCCCAGTCTTCTCGACGCGATTGAACGCCTTCCGGCGTTTGCTCGTGTGTTCAATACGCTTCCCGCACCATCGCGCGAGCTCCGTGTTGCCGGACTTCCCGGTTCTGCCGACGCTGCACTGATCGCATCGCTCACGCGCCGGCTCACGACACGCGTTCTGGTCGTCGTGGCCGACGGTGTTCCACTCGCGGAGCGGCTACTTGCCGATCTGCACACGCTGCTCGACGAAACGCCGGTGGCGTTGTATCCGCCCCGCGAAGGGTTCGGCGAAGCGGAGCCACACGTCGAAGTCGCCGGCGAGCGTGTAGAAACGCTCGAGCGCATCAGTCGCGGAGAGATCCGCGTGCTGCTCACCACGCCGCGCGCCATGCTCGAGAAGACACGGCTCCCTGGCGCGCTTCAGGATCTCCGCATCGAGCTGCGCAAAGGTGACGTGCGTCGCCCGCGCGAATTGGCCGAGCATCTCGAACGCATCGGCTTCGAGCGCGTTCCGATGGTGGAAGACGTCGCACAGTTCTCCCTGCGTGGCGGCATCTTCGACGTGTACTCGTTCGGCATGACCGACCCGGTGCGCATGGAGTTCTGGGGCGACGAGATCGTCGACCTGCGGCACTTCGATCTGTCGTCGCAGCGCTCCACGCGCGAGGTGCCGCTCGCCATCGTGCTGCCCATCGATGGTGCCGTGACGGATGATGTCGCGCAGGGTGATCGACTCTCGATCACCTCGCTCTTTCCGCCCGACACCTTGCTCGTGTATCCCACGGGCACGCACCTCGTCCCCGAGCTGAAACGCACCTGGGACGAAGCCGCACATCACCTCGAGCTCGCGCGCCGGCGTGGTGAAGACGTCGAGTCACGTGACGTGCTCTTCGACGCGCCCGAGACGGCAGCAAAGACACTCGGCGCACTTGGACGAATTCGCCTCGTCGATCCAACAGCAGAAGAGCCGGACGTCGCATTCCCGTTGAGGGCCCCCGAGCCTATTGATCGCGACATCAAGCGCCTGCGCAAGCTCGTTCGCGATGGGTTGCCAACGATCATTCTTTGCGACAACAACGGACAGTGCGAACGACTCGATGAACTGCTGAACGAGGACACGCGTGATCTCTCACCGGCAGCGCTGGTTGTCGGCGCACTCGGCGGCGGCTGGGTGTTGCCACCGGGCGATCACGAGCGCGGAATGCGCGTGCTCACCGATCACGAGATCTTTCGTCGTGAACGACGCGTCCGTCGCGCGCGACGCTACGTCAGCGGCGGCGGCGATCACCTCACGCTCAAGGTTGGCGATTATGTCGTGCACCTGGAGCAGGGCGTCGGAATCTTCCGCGGCATCGAGACCATCGTTGTGGGTCAAAGCACCCTCGAAGTCGCGGTCGTCGAGTACGAGGGCGGTGATCGTCTCAACGTGCCGCTGTATCGCATCGATCAGCTCGAGCGATATCGCTCAGCCGACGACGTCAGTGACGACGCACCACCTCCGCGCCTGCACAAGCTCGGCGGTAAACGCTGGGTCGCGCAGCGCGATCGCACGCGCGCGGCAATTCAGGAGATGACACTCGAACTCCTCGATCTCTACGCGCGTCGCAAGGTCGCGGCTCGGCCGTCACACGTGCCTGATACAGCGTGGCAGCGCCAACTCGAGAGCAGCTTCCTCTTCGAGGATACGCCGGACCAGCGCAAAGCCACGTCCGACGTGAAACAGGATCTCGAGGGCACACGCCCGATGGATCGTTTGCTCGTTGGGGATGTCGGCTACGGCAAGACAGAGATCGCGGTGCGCGCGGCGTTCAAGGCCGTGCAGAGCGGCCGACAGGTTGCGGTGCTCGTGCCCACCACCATTCTCGCCGATCAACATTTCCGCACGTTCAGCGATCGTCTCGCGGATTTTCCCGTGAAGATCGGCGTGATGAGTCGCTTTCAGTCGGGAAAGGAGCAGACGCAGACACTGTTGGAGCTCGCCGAGAAAAAGGTCGATATCGTGATCGGCACACACCGCCTGCTCAGTCCCGACGTGGTGTTCGGTGAGCTCGGTCTCATCATCGTCGACGAAGAGCATCGGTTCGGCGTGAAGCACAAGGAGCGTCTCAAGCAGCTGAAGCTGGAAACCGACGTGCTGACGCTCACGGCCACACCGATTCCGCGTACGCTGCATCTGTCGCTCGCGGGTCTGCGCGACATGACGCTCATGCAGACGCCACCGCGTGATCGGTCTCCCGTGCTCACCTTCGTCGAGCCAATCGACGACGGGCTGATCGAGGAAGGCATCGCGCGCGAGCTCGATCGCGGCGGCCAGGTGTTCTTCGTGCACAACCGCATCGAGACCATCGTCGCGCACGCCGACATGATTCGCCGTATCATGCCGCGCGCGCGCGTTGCGGTCGCGCACGGGCAAATGAAGGAGCGCGATCTCGAAGACATCATGCACCGGTTTGTCGCCGGCGAGATCGACGTCCTGGTGTCCACACTCATCGTCGAAAGTGGTCTCGACGTCCCGAACGCGAATACGATGTTCGTGAATCGCGCTGATCATCTCGGGCTCGCGCAACTCTATCAGTTGCGCGGTCGCGTCGGTCGCTCACATCGTCGCGCCTACTGCTATCTGCTCGTGCCCGACGCTGTCGATCCCGACGCAGAGCGTCGCCTTCAAGTGCTCGAGCACCACACCGAACTCGGCGCCGGCTACAAGATCGCGCTCAAGGACATGGAAATGCGCGGAGCGGGGAACCTCCTCGGCGCCGAGCAGTCGGGCTATGTGCACGCTGTGGGCTTCGACCTCTACCTGCGTATGCTGGAAGAGACCGTGCAGCGCCTCATGCGCGGCGATTCGGCGCCCAAGCCGCGTCCGTCCGATGTGTCCATGGACATCCCGGCCTACCTGCCTGATGACTACGTCGAATCGCAGGAGTCCAAGCTCGACATCTACAAGCGCCTCGCGCGGTTCGAGGCTCCTGAGGAGATCGAAGCCTTGCGCTCAGAGCTCAAGGATCGGTTCGGCGCATTGCCCGCACCCGCCGAGGCAATGCTGAAAATGGCGCTCCTCCGGATCGTGGGCGGTATCCTGGGTATTGAGGGTGTGCTAGTGCGTGGCGAAGAGGCCCGTATTACCTTTAGAGACTCGGCCGTCCCGCGCATGAAAGGCATGTCGGCCGCGTTCCACGAAGTGCAGTTCCAGGCGGAGGTGCGTCGAGCTCACCCGCTTTCGCTCAAGCTCACCAGGCTCGGTGGCGTGCCGTTGCTAGACGGTCTCGTGCGCGCACTGCGTCTTGGTGTCTGACCCCGCCTCAACTTCCTGATTTCAGTCTCCCACATGAAATACGCTCCGCTTTTTGCCATCGCTTTCGGCGCTGTCTCGCTCGCGGGCTGCGAAGGCCTCAGTCAGGCGTTCACCGCCCACACCGACGTTGTGGCCAAGGCCGGCTCTCAGGAGCTCTCGGTCACGCGCCTCGGCGACATGATCGGCAAGTCGAAAATCGGCATTCCTGTGAATCGCGACGTCGCCACACTCGTGGCGCGCGACCTGTGGATTCCGTACCAGCTCCTCGCCACGGCCGCCGCACGCGGTGATTCGCTCTCCGACACCAAGGCCATCGACGAAGCAACCGGCGCCATGCTCGAGAACGCGCGCCTCCAGCGGTTCATGGAAGGCGTGTCTTCCAAGATGCCCGTGGATTCGGGCTCGGAGCAGGCGTACCTCACCGGCAAGGGCGATCTCTACTCGGCGCGCCACATTCTGTTCATGTTCCCGCAGAACGCCACGCCGGGCCAGAAGGATTCCGTCCGCAAACTTGCAACGTCCGTGGTCGCGCAGGTGAACGCCGCGAACTTCGCCGACATGGCGAAGAAGTACAGCAAGGACAACTCGGCGGCGCGCGGCGGCGACCTTGGCGTCTTCCAGAAGGGCATGATGGTGAAGCCGTTTGGCGATGCCTTGGCCAAGCTCAAGCCCGGCGAGATCTCGCCGCTCGTCGAGACGCAGTTCGGCTACCACATCATTCAGCGCAGCACGTGGGAGCAGGCCAAGGTCCAGTACATCCAGCAGTCCGGCGGCAAGAGCCGTCAGGTCGCTGAGAGCACCTACATCGCGCAGGTGCAGGCATCGGCGAACATCCAGCTGGCCAGCGACGCCGCCACCACGGTGAAGGAGATCGCGAAGGATCCCCTCGCCAAGCGCAACGATGATCACGTCGTTGCCACGTACAACGGCGGCAAGTTGACAGCCGGTCGCCTCGCATTGGTGTTGTTGTCCACGCCCCAGAGCGCGCGCCTGATGCAGCAGATCCAGTCGGCACCGGATTCGCTCGTGACCATCTATGCGAAGAACATGGTGCAGCGCGACGTGCTGTTGAAGCGCGCCGACAGCGCCAAGGTCATGGTGACGCCGGAAGAGCTCACGCAGCTCCACAACGATTTCAAGTCGGCGGTGCAGCAGAGCTGGATCGCCATCGGCATCGATCCCAAGTCACTGGCCGACAGCGGCAAGACGCCGGCTGATCGTGAGAAGATTGCGGCGGCCCGCGTCGAGGCGTATCTCGATCGCGTGATGGCAGGTCAGGCACAGCCGGCGCCCATTCCGGTGCCGCTCGAGATCGTGCTGCTCAACAAGTACGACGCCAAGGTGAATGCCCCGGCTGTTGAGCGCGCCGTCGAGCGGGCAACGCAGCTCCGCGCCGCGGCCGATTCCGCCCAGAAGGCTGGTCAGCCCAAGTCGTCGGTTCCGCTCCCGGGTGCTCAGCCCGACGTGCCGGTTCCGGGTGGCGCTGTTCCAGTACCTGGCAAGCCGTAAGCACCTCGCTGTAAAACAAGAGCGGCCGGAACTCATCGTTCCGGCCGCTCTTGTCTTACTACCAATCACACGACGGCAACGTCTCGCAACTGCCCCGTTGCGCGCCGTCGCGTGATCTTCACGCGTTCCGCCACGTCGCGGAGCGCGGTAAACCGTGCACACAGAGGCACGAACTGCTGAATCGTCGCGTGACTGCCGAGACGCTCCACGGTAGGCCAGAGCTCTTCATTGTCTTCTGCGAGCTCCGCGGCGCTATCGCCGACGAGCCATGCCGCGGCGTATAGATCGATTGCTTCCAATCGGCCGACCGCCGAGGCAAAGCGCGCATTCGCCGTTACGCGATCGCCGTCGAGTGCCGAGCTTCGAATGATCAATGATTCCAGAAGTTCGCGGCCCTGGAACCACCAATCTTCTCGGCCGGCCAGCACCGCACGTGCCGAGTCGAGCGCCCAGCGCGCCGTCGCCGGATCGGCGAGACGCAATGCGGCGATTCCAACGCCGGCATATGCGCCAATCGCGATGTCATCGGCACCGAGTGCGCGTGCAGATGTCGCCACTTCGCGATAGAGGTCGAGCGCCGCCGCGGCGTCGCCGGCCTCACGTTCGAGGTTGGCCAGGTTGTAAAGCGCCGCCGTGCGGTACGTGTTGTTGCGAAGCGTCGTGTACAGTCGCAACGCGTCGTTGAGCGCCGTGCGCGACGCAGCCATCTCGCCGGCGCGCAATTGCAGCACGCCAAGATTCATGGAGGCGGTTGCGGCAAAGTCGAGCGCACTCGCATCGCGCGCGATCAGCAGCGCGGAGCGGAATGCATCCGTCGCTGCACCCTCGTTGCTGCTCTGCCGCATGCGAGCCACGCCGAGGCTGAGGTATGCACGTGCTTCAGTGACCTTGTCGCCGCGCACATGCGCGCGGCCAATCAGCTCTTCGAGATGTGCAATCGCTTGTTCCAGCTGTGAATCGAGCTGCGTGATGGCAAGGCGGTGCAGGGATTCGTCGTAGAGTGCTTCATCACCGGCGTGACGGGCGATCGACAGCGACTCGTGCGCGACGCGTGTTGCTGCTTCGGTATCGCCGGCGCGACTGAGAATCTGTACGAGCAGCGAACGTGCTTGCACAACGTCTGCGAGCCGTCCCTCATGCGTAGCCAGTTCGAGCAAGGCGGTGCACTCGGCGCGCGTTTCATCGGCGCCCTGTCCGAGACGCACCTGCGCCTGCAAGCGACGAAGGCGCACCGGCAGCGCGCGGGCGCGGTCGCTCGCGACATCCGCCGTCGCGAGAATCGCATCGCACGAGCGTTCCACATCGCCCCAGCGGCCGGCATGCTCCGCCGCGCGCGCGAGCTGGAGGTGAACGGCAGCGCGTTTATCGTCACTCGAAGCATGCGTCAGCGCACGGTCGAGCATGCTCACGGCTTCGTCGAGCGAGTACGTGGACATCGCGCTCGCTGCCGCCCGCACACACCACGCATACGCGTCGCCGCTGCTCGCGCTATGTGCAAAGTGCGTCGCGATGCGGCTGATATTCTCGGCGTCGCGCGTGACAAGGATGCGCGCGATGCGCTCGTGCGTGACACGGCGGCGAGCGGGGCTGACGCTCTTGAGCATCGCATCCACGAGCAACGCATGCGCAAAGGCATAGACGTCATCGTCGTCGGCGGATGGCTCGAGCACGGATGCTTCGAGTCCCGCATCGATGGCGTCGAGCACGGCGTCCCCGCTCGCACCCGACGCTTCCGTAAGTAACGTCAGCGTGAACGTGCGCCCCAACGCGGCCGCCGTCACGAGGATCCGGGCAGCCTCAACCGGAAGACGTGACAGACGGCGTCCAACCAGGTCGGTCATTCCTGCGGGCAGCGTCAGTGTCGATGGAATCGACCATTGCCAACGGCCCTCTGCATGACGAAACACGTTCTCTTCGAGCATCGTGCGAAGCAGCTGCACGATCAAGAATGCGTTGCCTTCCGTGTGACGGAGCACGTAGTCGACGAGATCCTCGCAGGGATCCGTGCGGTGCAGGGCGCCGTGCAACCACTCGGACACTTCAGTCGGTGAGAGACGCTCCAGCGTGAACTCGCGAACTCGCTCGTCACGCGTCAGCCGCTGTCTGCGCTCGCGGACCGCACCGCGCGCTGCCTCCTCGGCGCGAATGGTGACGGCCACGTTGATGCGCTCGGCCGTCAGCTGTGCGAGCACATACTCCAGCGCGTCCCAGCTGCTCGCATCGCCCCAGTGCATGTCTTCGAGCACGATCATGAGCGGTCGCGCCTCGCTCACACCGCGCAGCAGGGCAACGAGTTCCTGTTGCACCATGTTGCCCGCCATCGCGTCGCCGCCCGCGTCGGACGTGCGCGTGCCCGGTGTGCGCAACTCGGGAACGAGCTTGCCGAGTGCCGGCCATGCACGTGCTGGTACAACGCCCTGCGCGTGCAACGCCGATACGATTTCGGACCATGGCCCGAACGGAACGCGGCTCTCGCTCTCCAGGGCACGACCTGTCACGCTGATGGCGCCACGCAAACGAAGTTCAGGCAGTAGCTGCCTGATCAACGACGACTTGCCGACGCCCGCCTCTCCAATGAGAAGTCGCGTCTGCGGCACGCCATGCACGCTGTCGTCGAGTGCGGAGACGAGTGTACGCAACTCGCCCGCGCGTCCGACAAAGCGATGGAACACCAATTGCGGCGTCGCGTCGCCATTTCGTCCCGCGACCACAACCTTGTCGCGTCCGAGCCGCTTCGCATCGAAGAGCGCGCGATCGGCAGTGGAGAACAATTCTTCAAACGACTCGCCATGTTCCGGCGCCGTGGACACACCAATGGAGAGCGTCACCGACATCGTGCGATCGCTGTCATCGCGCAACGGCACCCGTGTCGCGGCAACGTCGCTGCGCAGCTCATCGGCAGCAACCGCCGCATCCTCTCCATCGATACCTGGCAACAGCACCACGAATTCATCGCCGGCATATCGGCCAACGTACTGTCCCGGACGCAGCTGATCGCGAATCACGCTGGCCACCATGCGCAGCGCATCGTCGCCGGTGAGGTGGCCAAACGTGTCGTTCACCTGCTTGAATTGGTCGACGTCGATCACGAGCAGTGATACCGGCGTGCGCACGCGACGACGCTCGGCGAGTACCGCCGAGGTGACGTTGACGAAAGCGCGGCGCACTAGTGCGCCCGTGAGATCGTCGTCTTCCGACACTGTCACGCGCGGGTGTCCACCGGACTTGCTGATTGGAGCGCCGCGCCGCGCCGCCGATGGTGCGCTTACCGTCCCACGGCGCACGAGCTCCTCGAAATGGCCGAACAGGCCGGGATCGAACTGCCGTCCGATCTCGCGGCGCATGATCTCGAGCGCCTCGATCTGCGAGAACGCGCGCTTGTAGCTGCGCTCTGTCGTCAGCGCGTCGTATACATCGGCGATGCAGAGAATGCGCGCGGCGAACGGAATTGCCTCGCCGCTCAGCCCATCGGGGTAACCGCGGCCGTCCCAGCGCTCATGATGGCTTCGCACCATCGGCGCCACGTCCCACGGAAACTGAACGTCGGCGAGCAGACGTTCGCCCGCTGCTGGATGCTGGCGGACGAGTGACCACTCCTCTTCCGTGAGCGTATCCGGCTTGTTCAGCACTTCCGCTGGCACGATCAGCTTCCCGACGTCGTGCAGGAGCGCGCCGATGCGGAACCAGAACAACGACGCTTCGTCGAGTCCCGCGCGTGCGGCAAGCGCCGCGGCGAGATCGGCGACGCGCTCGCAGTGACCCTGCGTATGGTGGTCCTTTGATTCAATCGACTCGGACCACTTGCGTACCACTTCGAGGAAATCACCCTCGAGGCGCGCCATGCGCCGCCCCACGTCCGCGAGCTCGTGTCGCGAGCGCAGATGTGTGAAGCACGCATGCGAGCGATTCAGCGCCTGCAGCGTTTCGCGATTGCGCCCCTGCCGCACGTACAACTCGGCGAGTTCGCGGTTGACCGTTCCCTCGAGGGCGAGATCATTGCTGGCCGCGGCTACATCGCGCGCGACGGTGAGATGTTTTTCCGCTGCGACAAAGTCGCCAGTCTCGCGTGCAATCACGCCGTACACGCGCGCGGCTTCGCCATTCGCGCGCGCATCGTCGAGATGCTCGGCCAGCGTCATCGAGCGATCAACGCGCCGCTTGGCCTCTTCGAAGTTCCGGCGCTCCAGATGCAGCGCCGCGAAGTTGACCTCGAGCTCCACGCGCAGCGACAGTCCGCCCAGCGCATCGGCAATGGCGAGTCCCTCGGCGAAGGCGGCTTCGGCTGCGTCGTGACGGCCGAGCGCCATGTTGGCGAGGCCGAGGTTGTTGAGGGCCGCGACGATGTTGTCGAGCAGCGAATGCAATCGGCCTGTCGCCAGCGCATCCTGGTAGTAGCGCAGCGCTTCGCGGAAGTCGCCGCGAATACTCGCCATCGTTCCCAGGTTGGTCATCACGTCGACCTGGAGTCGTGGATCGGTCGACGTCGTTCCGCGCTCCAGAGCTTCGCGGAATAAGCGGGTAGCTTCGTCGAGAAATCCCTGTCTCCAACGCACTGCGGCAAGCACGTTCAGGGCGTGTCCGAGTGCGTTGCGATCTTCGGACGCTTCGGCGGTAGCGACGGCTGCGTGCGCGCAGTCTTCCGCGGCGGCGTAGTCCGCATCGACCTCGTACGTTCGGGCGATCCACCGCAGCAGCATCGAGGCGAGCGCCGGAGATGCGGTGCCAAGTGAGTGAAGTGCTACCTCGTATTGTGCACGCGCTTCCACTCGGCGGCCCAGGCGCTCGAGCGCGCGGGCCTCCTCCACGAGCGCGCTCGTGGAGGCGCCCCGAGGGGCGCCTTCCACGAGTCGCAGATGTTGGCGCGCAGTACCGAGGCTGTCGTTCATGCGATGGGATCAACAGCGGGTGGGGTGTAGCAAAAGGCCACGGCCGGCACCTCAGTGAGGTATCGGCCGCGGCAGAGCGTTCAGCTTGAAGCGATGATGTAGCCGGAGCGTTCGCCCGAGGGGCTCGGCTCTGTCATCGACGTCGTGAGTGTCACGTAACGCATGGGTGTCTCCAGGTGAGCGGCGCGACGGTGCGCGCCACAGGTGTATTCCAGTATCGGATCAAGGGGGGGAGTTCTTGCGGGCGACTTTACGGGACGTCCGGCGGTGGATCGTCGTCGCTGCGGCCACCGGCGATGACATATCCGCTGAAGTGCTTGACCCGTCGGAATACCAACTGTGCGTTGCGGTCGACGTACGAGATGAGGCTGGAATCGCTCTTCGACTCGTCGATGCAGCCCGTCGAGTTCGAGCTTCCGCAGTACAGCATGGTCCACGCGGTGGCGTCTGACTGCGTGGCGTGCGGGACGTACATGAACAGCTGAACGGTCTTGCTGGGGCTGAACCGCATGGCCGGCAGGAAGTCGACCTGCGGCGTGTCTGTCTGCGCGCCCTTGATGGTCACCGTAAGCGTCACGGGAAGGGTCTGCGGCGTACACGTCCTATTCCAGGTCGACGGGCCATAGCCGGACGTCAGGAGATTGCAGACGGAGTTTGCAGGAATGCTCAGGCGGTGGTTGCCCAGATAGAAGTTCTGGTCGTAGCGCGGATCGAAGGTGACGGAGTACACGCCGTCAACGACACCGTACAGCGCCTTGTCGGCGTTCTGCGGCATCAATGGCGCGGATGCTTCCGGCGTCCTGGCCGGTGCGGCAGGGGTGGTACTCGAATCGGCATTGCAGGCGCTGAGAATCGAGACTACAGCGAGCAACAGTCCGACTCGTTGTACAATTGGGCGTGCCGTCATCGGCTTGCGCATCTGGAAGGTCCTCGAGCGTAGAAGCTCGTACTGAGGTGGAATAGCGAGGTGCACCGCGACGCCCCGTGTAAAGCAACGTCAATACCACGGCCGACTCCGCCTCTTTCCGGTCAATGTGTCTTGTCAGAAAGGGGTGATTGAGACAAGAAGGACGCAATGTCCGTATGTGTCCGCGAAGTCATGTCCGCTGTATAGTTTCTGGGCAGTGTTGCACTATGCGGTAATTATGGCAGAATCCCTCCCTCTGCAGCACCCGCGAGCGAACCCTGCGATGCGCCGCGGGTACCAATTCCCGTAGCGCCCGGACACACCGTTTTCGGGCTCCCTCCTTATTATTCGTGGATGATGCGTATTCGCTCCGCCCTTACCCTCGCGCTGCTGCTCGCGCCCGCCGCTCCGCTCGCGGCCCAGGTCACCAGCACGCCGGTCCAGAACACCGCCTCCACGGTGCCCCAGTCGCTCCCGCTCGATCGCGTGGTCGCTGTTGTCGGCGATGTGATCATCACGCAGTCCGGGTTGCAGGAACGCGTCATCGAAAAGCGGCAAGCAGGCCTGAACCCACCGGCCGATAGCGCTGGCCTCAGCAATTTCCTCAGGGGAGTTGTCAACGAGCTGATCGACGAGGAGCTTCTGCTCCAGAAGGCCAAGGACATCAAGGTCGAAGTGCCGGATGCAGACATCTCGAGCACGGTCGACAAGCAATACAAGGACATCCGCAAGCGCTTTGGCAGCGATGTGGAGTTCCGCGCGGAACTCGCCAAGGCCGGCTACGGCTCACCCGACGAGTACCGCCGCTTCATGACCGATCAGGTCAAGCGCAACGAGACCATCACGCGCACCATTCGCAAACTGAAGGAAGACGGAAAGATCTCACAGGCCAACGTCACCGATAAGGACATTGCCGAAGCGTACGAGCGCGCCAAGGGCACGCTTCCGAAGCGCGAGCCGTCCGTCGCGTGGCGCCAGATCATCATCGCGCCCAAGCCGTCGGCGAAATCAAAGGCAATCGCCAAGGCGCATGCCGAGTCACTGCTGGTTGAGATCAAGGCCGGTGGCGACTTCGAGCAGATCGCCAAGCGCGAGACCATGGACCTCTCGGGCAAGGAAACTGGCGGAGACCTCGGTTGGAATCGTCGTGGCAAGATGGTCCCCGAATTCGATCGCTGGATGTTCTCGCTCTCGCCCGGCTCCCTGAGCCCCGTGATCGAGACGGCATTCGGGTATCACATCATTCGCGTCGACCGGGTAAATCCCGCCGAGGTGAAGGCGCGGCACATCCTGATTTCTCCGAAGATCGATTCCACCGACGTCGCACTTGGAAAGCTCGAGGCCGACAGCGTGGCGACGGCGCTCCGCGCAGGTCAGTCCTTCGATACGCTCGCGAAAAAGCACAACGATTTCCGCGGCGGTGAAGAAACGACACTGCTCACGCCAATCGCGCGCGCGTCGCTGCCGACGCCGTATCAGCAAGGCTTTGCCAATGCGAAGGCGAAGGAAATCGTGGTGTTCACGATTCCAGGCAACGCCAATGTGCCGGTCAAGTATGTGGTCGCGCAGATCGCGAGCGTTGAAGAAGGCGGTGACATGACGCTCGTAGAAGTGAAGGAGCGTTTTCGGCAGCGTCTCGCAGAGGAAGGCGGTGTGCGTCGCCTGCTGGACGCGTTGAAGAAGGGCACGTATGTCGCCGTGCGTGAAGACGCACTCGCGGTGTCACAGGGTCCGGCACCACAAGCCGCGCCCTGACCGCGCCCGGGCCAGTGCGTGATCGTGTACGACTCGCCATCACTATTGGCGATCCGCGAGGCATTGGTCCGGAAATCGTTCGAGCAGCGGCGCGCGACACTCGTGTTCGCGCGGTCGCTGACCTCGTCATCATCGGTCCAGGTGGCGAAGGCATAGAGTCGGACGTCGTGCTTGGCGCTTGGCACGCGAGTGATTCTGAAAATGTTGCCGGGCGTTTTGCCGGTGCGGCAGTCGACCGCGCCATCGAACTTGCGCGAGCTGGCGACGTTCAGGGCATCGTCACAGCGCCACTCGATAAGCACGCCCTCCTTGCAGGCGGCTACGATTTTCCCGGACACACGGAGTTGCTTGCCGCGCGCACGGGCTGCAGCGTCGCGATGATGCTCGCTGCCACGCGACCCGCGCCGGGCACGTCGAATCCACTTCGCGTGGTGCTTGCAACAACGCACATCGCGTTGCGCGAGGTTCCAGCGTCCGTGACCGCCGCTGCGATTCGCACGGCGGCCGCTGTGACGAGGTCAGGGCTGCAGATGTGGTTCGGCATCGCCGAACCGCGGATCGCACTCTGTGCGCTCAATCCGCACGCCGGCGACGGTGGGAGATTCGGCACAGAAGACGACGAGCTGCTCGCGCCCGCAGCACGCGACGCCGGCATCGCTGGTCCATTTCCCGCCGATACAGTGTTTGTCCGCGCCATGCGTGGTGCGTTCGACGCGGTGATCGCGCCTTATCACGACGTGGGCATGACGGCAATCAAGGTGGCGTCGTTCGGAAGCGCCGTGAACGTGACGCTCGGTTTGCCATTCCCGCGCACGTCACCGGATCACGGCACTGCGCTGGACATTGCAGGGCAGGGCATTGCCGATCCGTCGAGTATGATCGAGGCGGTGCTTCTTTGCGCAGACATCGCTACCAGAAAGTTGTCATCCTGACCCTGCGCAGAGCCGAAGGGGAGCGATCTGCTTACTCCCGACTCTTTTCGCGTCGATCGCCGACAGAGTGTAAATCGACGGCAAGTGTTTCGATCCGCCGCCCTTCCATAGAACGCACGGCGAACACCGCATTCGACGCCGTCACGCGGTCGCCCACCAGCGGCACGCGGCCAAGTGCACCGAACATGTACCCGCCAATTGTTGTGAATTCGTCGTCGGGAAGCTCCAGCGCGAACCGTTCGTTCAACTCACCGATATTGGTCGATCCCGGAACCAGCACGTCATCGTCCGGTTGCGCAGCAACAATTTGTTCGGCCTCGTCGTGCTCGTCGAGAATTTCACCAACGATTTCCTCGAGCAGATCTTCCATGGTCACGATGCCCGCGGTTCCGCCGTATTCGTCGAGTACCACCGCCATGTGGGCCTTGAGGTGCTTGAAGTCAGCGAGCACCTCCTCGACCTCGCGCGATCCCGGCACCACGTGCACGGGTCGCATGATGCTGTGTACTGCGAACGTCGTCGGCCGATCGCGCAGCACCGGCAGCAGATCCTTGGCGAGCACAAGGCCGATGATGTTGTCGATGGAATCTTCGTACACTGGATACCGCGACCGCTGTGTTTCAACCGCGAGTGCAATCGCTTCTTCCAGCGTTGCCTCGATATCGAGTGCGTCGATGGCCGTGCGCGGCGTCATGACTTCGCGCGCATTCTTCTCGGAGAATTCAAACACGCCCTCGATCAACGCTGCGTCCTGACGTTCCAGCACGCCACCTTCCTGACTCTGCTCCACCAGAATGCGCAGTTCGTCGGCAGAGTGCACGTTCTCTTCGGCGTCGCCCGGACGGAGTCCGAACGGAAGCAGCACCAGTTCGGCCGAGCGGTTCAATAGCCACGTAAAGGGCTGTGTGATCCATGCAAACGCAACGAGCGGCGGCACGAGCCACCGTGACACCCGTTCCGGATTTGCGATGGTCGCACCGCGCGGGGCGAGTTCGCCGAACACCACGTGCCCGTACGTGACGATGGCCAACGCGCACACCGTGCCCATTGCTACGCGGCCGCCCAGCTGGAGCGGAAGCGGAAGCGCGCTGAAAGCATGCGCGAATTGTTCGGACAATGTCTCTTCCGCCAACGCGCCAATGCCGATGCTCGACAGCGTGATGCCGAACTGACTCGCCGAGAGCAGTCGCGCGAGCTTGTTCGTGGACTTGAGGACGAGTCGTGCCTTCCGGTCGCCGGCTCGCGCCATGGCTTCCAGGCGTGACCGCCTGGAGCGGACAACCGAAAACTCCGCCGCCACGAAAAAACCGTTGGCGGCAAGCAGCGCGAGAATGGCCAGCACACGTCCGAGCACGGCCGAAACGTAAGGGGGTGAAGATGCTGAGGGAAACAACCGCACCCGATACGTGCAAAAACCTTGACGCAGCCTGCCGGCAAGCCGACACTCTCAACCCATGAGCGACTACCGGATTGAAAAGGTTCGTCGGAGGGTTGAAATCACGCTCGCGTCGGGCCAGACACTCGAGGGCGACATCTTTCTCCAAGCGTTTGCCAGGTTCCGCGCCGGTCCCGAGGAACCACTCGATGTCCTCAACGAAACCGACGCGTTTCTGCCACTCGCGCTCGGCTCCGGCGAACTCGTGGTCGTTCAGAAGGCCCAAATTGCGAGCGTAGCCACGTCGCTCCCCGAAGGCGACGATGCCGTGGAAACCGGCCTCGTAGGCATGCATGTGAGCATCACGTTCGCGCACGGCGGCTCAATGACCGGCTCTCTGTTCCCAGAGGTACGGGCTGATCGTCCCCGTCTCGTGGACTTCCTCAACAGCACTCCGTTGCGATTCTTCCCCGTCTTCTCGTCGGCCCGGCTGTACATCGTCGCCACCGCGCACATCGCATTTGCCCATCCGGTGGACTGACAATGGCACAGCTTGATCGTTTGCTGTCGGTGATGATGAGTCAGCGGGCAACCGCGCTGCGGCTCCACGAGTCGGAACTCGCAGAGCTCGAGATTGCGGGAGCACCGCGTCCAGTCACCAAGACGCCCCTCACGGGAGCGCAGGTACTGGCGCTGGTTCGCGAGATTGCGCCAACGGACGCGATCTCCGCACTCGATGCCGGAAGGCCGACCACGTTTTCGTACGTCTCCGTCGACGGCGCCTTTGCCGTGCAGACTACTCGAGATGGTGAACGCTGGCGCGCCCGTGTGACCGTCGACGAAAACCGCCAGCGCGAGCGGATATCGGGATTCAAGCCAACCGCCCTGTCCGACGAGATCGAGCCACCTGCACCGAGCAAGCCAGCGACACCGGTGCCCACACCAGAGCCGCCGAGCGCGCGCCTGAATCCGGTCGGCAACGACGGAGATTCCATTTCGGCCTTCGAGGGCAGCGAGCGCGCTCGCGCCGCGCTCGACATGCTGCTGCGCACCACCGTGCAGCGAGGCGCTTCGGATCTGCACCTTCGCTGTGGCGAGCCGCCGATCATTCGCCTGCATGGCGAGATGCTTCGCCTTGAGCAGGCGCCCCTCGAGGCGGAGGAGGTCGAGACCATGCTCCGTTCCATCATGCCGGAGCGGAATCGGCACGAATACACCGAATGCAATGACACCGACTACGCCTACGAAATTGAAGGCGTTGCGCGCTTTCGCGGGAATGCGTTGAAGGACCGAAAGGGTCCCGCGGCCGTATTCCGTCAGATCCCCGCGACGGTCGTGACCGTCGAACAGATGAACATCACCCCTGAGGTGCAACGGCTCTGCTACCTCAACAAGGGCTTGGTGCTCGTTACCGGCCCGACAGGCTCCGGAAAATCGACCACGCTCTGCTCACTGATCGATCTCGTGAATCGCTCGCGGAGCGATCACGTCATCACCATTGAAGACCCGATCGAGTTCGTACACCCGAACAAGAAGTGCATCATTACCCAGCGCCAAGTTGGTGTGCACACCAACTCGTTCAAGAGCGCACTGCGCGCTGCGCTGCGTGAAGATCCC
>JBBQHJ010000043.1:0-20714 GCA_038323865.1 Gemmatimonadales bacterium | reverse complement strand
ACTTCCGTTGGATGTGTTTGTCGTCGCGTCGAAGGATCCGGTCGTGATCATGCGCGAATACGCGCGCATCACCGGACTGCCGGAGATGCCGGCGCGATGGACACTCGGCTATCAGCAGTCGCATCGTACACTCGCGGGACGCGACGAGATCATGAGCGTCGCACGTACCATGCGCGAAAAGAAGCTCCCATGCGACACGCTCATCTACCTCGGCACCGAGTTCACGCCGTCGGGATGGAAGCACCAGGAACGGGGAGTTCACTTGGCACCCCACGAACTTTCCTGATCCAAAAGCGATGCTCGCCGAATTGCACGCCGAGCATTTCACGATTGTGATGCACATCGTGATCGAGGGGCGCAGGCTCTTCGGCACTGTGGATGATCCGTGTACAGCTGCGCCGCAACCGAGTGGTCGCACGCCGGACAATCAGTGGCCGCCGGATAGGCAGGTGTCATGCTACTGGCCTGTGCACAAGGAGTTGATGGACGTCGGCGTTAAAGGGCAACTAACGCCAAAAGGACGACAGCACCCTCCCGATCTCATGGCCATGGGATCGATGTACGGTCTTGTGCCACTCGAGCACGCTGCGAACGATCTGGAGATCATGAATGAAGCGTTTCTCATTGCTGGCCGAAATAGCCGATTCGCGGCAATGGATGCCATACTCGACGCTGGCCTTCCGGTGGACTACACGACGTTTGGCTGGCCGCTCATCGTGTTTGCTGCGGCAAATCGACTTCTCGAGTTGACGCAGTATCTGATCGCTCGCGGAGCGGATATCGATCGCAATTGGCCCCCACATGCTACTGCGCGATCATTCATGCTCGAGATGAACAGCAAGTGGCGCACTCAGGGAGTGTTGGCGATTTAGAAAGCATCAGGTCATGCCTGAACGGCATAGGTACAGACGCCTCGACTTCGCTCGGAATGACACAACGTACCAGAGCAGAACCAACGCTACGCGGTCTGAGGGCGCAGAAGCTTCGTAACCACAATGTTTCTACAGAAAGGCGTCAGCTCATGATGTTTCGGCGACATCAGCGCTGCCAAAGGCATCAGCCGTGGCTCAGCGTTGCGTGGTTCTGCAGTTGAGAATCTTGAACGGCGTAGGTGCAGATTCCTCGACTTCGCTCGGAATGACAGTTGGCGTAGGTGCAGATTCCTCGACTTTGCTCGGAATGACAGTTGGCGTAGGTGCAGATTCCTCGACTTCGCTCGGAATGACGCTTACGTGCCCGTCACGCTCCACGTGACGCTCGTGATCAGCCACACACCACCTTCGTTCACGAACTGATAGCTATTCACGCCTTGCGCGAACGCTTCGCCGTCGAGCGTGCGCCTGGAGTCGTACTCGCTCAACACATGCGCAACGCGGCCCCAGATCCGCTCGCTCGACGAACGCTCGCGTTCATAGAAGTCGTTTTTCGTGAGCATCGGCGTTCGCGACTTGATGTAGCCCTCGACGTCGAAGAACTCGACGAGTGCACTGACAGGAACTATGCGCGCCTGCGGATGATGCAGCGCGCGAAAGCGATCCCAATCGCGTGCTTCATCGGCACGGCCGGACAGAATTTCATAGACCGCACGCACCGTCTCGGCAGGTGTCATCAGCGCGCGCTCATGGGAAGGCCGAGGTACGACATCACCATGCGCGTGAGTTGCTCGACGAGCACTTCGTCCGATGGCGCCTTCGATCCGGGATACGACGAGTTGAAGAGAATCACCTCTCGGCACATCGAGCGCACGGTGAGCAGTGCGAAATGAATGGCCTTCATCCCGCCGGGATGCTTGAGCTTTCCGTGCTTGGCAATCGCGCGTGCGATCATTGGCAGATTGCGCTTGTTCAGATTCTCGAATCGCTCCTGTAGCGCGGCGTCCTGATTCGCACGTAGGAGCAGCGCCCGCGCCGTACCGCGATACTCGCGATAGGTGCGCACGAGATTCGTGTGATGCTGCCGCAGCATGTCCTCCACCGCGCGACCCGTCCACACTTCGGGCATGCTTTGTTGATCGGCAACGCGTTCCATTGCCTCGTGCAGCTGCTCCTCGAGCACCTGGAGCACGGCCTCCTTGTCCCGAAACCGCGCGTAGAACGCCCCCGTGGTGACACCAGCGCGCAGGGCAATCTCCTGGACACTCGTGTCGTCAAACGATTTCTCCTCGAGAAGTGTCTCAGCTGCTGCAAGCAACCGCCGTGATGTCTCGGTGCTTCGGGCCTGCTGCGATTCACGTCGGGCGGGCAATGAAGTCGGCATGGCGGAGAAAGATAATGCACATTATCATTTTAGCCATGCTGCTCCCCCTCCTCGCCGCTGCCGGCCTAGCCCTCACCGTCTACTCCGGACGAGCCGAGAACATCCACGTGAAGATCCCGCGTCTAGAGCTCGACGCGAAGATCGACGGCAACCTCTCCGAGCCGGCGTGGCAACAGGCCGCCCTGCTCAACGGGTTCTCGCAGTTCTCGCCACAAGATGGCATTCCCGCCGCAGACAGCACGCAGGTTTTGGTCTGGTATTCGCGCACGGCCATTCACTTCGGCATCCGCGCCTATGAAGCACACGGCGCCGCACACGCATCGCAAGCCGACCGCGACAAGATCTACGCCGACGACAACGTCCAGCTTTTCCTCGGCACATTCCATGATCGGCGCCAAGCCACGGTATTCGGCGTGAATCCATTCGGCGTGCAGCTCGATGGTACCATGGTGGAGCGCGGACAAGTCGTCTCCAACGGCTGGAATGGTTCAGTCGCCGCGCGTGGCAATCCGGATCTCAATCAGGACTTTGTCTTTGAATCGAAGGGGCATCTCACCGACTATGGCTTCGAAGTCGAGATCCGCATTCCCTTCCGCAGCTTGAATTACCAGGCGGCCGACATCCAGGACTGGGACCTCAACATCATCCGCGCCGTCCAGCACTCCGGTTCCGAAGACAGCTGGGTTCCGGCGAAACGCTCGAGCCCTTCATTCCTCGGGCAGTCGGGAAGCCTCGATGGCATGCACGACATGAGTCGCGGGCTGCTCGTGGTCGTCGTCAATCCAGTCGTCACGCAGAAACTCGTTGGCGCACCGACCACGAATGGCTGGGGTTACGCGCACTCCACGCCGCAGCTCGGAACCACCGCACGCTGGGGCATCACCAATAACCTCACACTCAGCGGCACCGCGCATCCCGATTTCGCCGAAGTCGAATCCGACGCCGGCAAGATTCTTCTCGATCCCCGACAAGCGCTCTTCTATCCGGAGAAGCGGCCATTCTTTCTCGATGGCGCCGAGCAGTTTGCGGTGCCGAGTGGGTTGATCTATACGCGTCGAATTGTGCAGCCGGAGGGCGCAATCAAGTTGAGCGGCAAGGCGGCGGGAATGTCGATCGGCCTGATGGCCGCGGTCGATAATGCCTTGCCAACGGCAACCGTTCAGGATCGCGCACGCTTCGGCATTCTGAGAATACAGCGCGACCTTGGCGCGCAGTCACGCATCGGTGTCGCACTCACGGATCGTGAACTTCCCGGCGACATGAATCGCGTCGCCGACGTAGACGGACGTATCCTGCTCGGCGGCCCGTACTCGGCACAGTTCCAATATGCCAGCTCGTGGACACGACGTGGAACGACGGAGCTCGATGGCTCGCTGTATGGGCTGGTGTTCAACAACTCCGGAAAGAACTTCGGCGCACGCTATTCCTTTACGGGGACGTCACCCGACTTCCGTACGACGAGCGGTTTCATCTCGCGTGGTGGTACGACGAACGCTGTGGCTGATCAGCACTACACGTGGTACAAGGAGCGCGGTTCGTTGCTCGATAACATCGCGCTCGATGTGCAGGGCAGCGACACCTGGGTCTCGGCGAATCTCTCGCATCATGGCGACGCGATCGAGAAGAAGCTGCACTTCAGCGTTTCGAGCACGCTGAGAGGTGGTTGGGGGCTTGGCGGTGGCGTGTACTGGGAGACATTCGGCTTCGACCCAGCGCTCTACTCGAAGTACAGGATCCAGCGCACCGTTGGCACCCGCATTGATACCGTCGCCTTCGACGCATCGCCGCGTATTTTCAATCGCGACTATGTGCTCACGTTCAATACGCCGACGTTCGCGCGGTTCAACGCGAGTGCGGTGTATATCGGTGGACAGGACGAAAACTTCTTCGAGTGGGCACAGGCGGACATTCATTATCTGTCCGCACAGGTGAGTGTGCGTCCCACGGACAAGATTCGCGTCGACGGCACGTACGACTATCAGGACTACTATAGAAAGACCGATGGCACGATCGTGGGCAAGACGCTCATCCCGCGCCTCAAGGTTGAGTATCAACTCACGCGCTCGATGTTCCTGCGCGTGGTTGGCGAAGAGGACATCAGTGCGAATGACGATCTTCGCGACGAGTCGCGGACGCAGCAGCCGCTGCTCGTGAATGGCAAGCTCGCCTCGGCGTCGAAGACGGACAGCTTTCACGGCGACTTCCTGTTCTCGTACACGCCCACGCCGGGCACAGTGTTGTTCCTCGGCTACGGTGGTGATGCGCTGAACACGCCGGACATCAGGAATCGCTTTCTCTCGACGCCACTCATTCGGAGCAGCGATCATTTCTTCGTGAAGTACAGCTATCTGTTTCATCTCTAGTCTGCTGTCATCCTGAGCGGCGCGAGGGATCTGCTTTGGTCTGCTGTCATCCTGAGCGACGCGAGGGATCTGCTTTTTTGTTTTTAGCGCGGATAGCTCTCGCTCGGTGGCATCGACACTACACGTGCTCCTGCTGACCTCGCGACGTCCATCGCCGAGAGAACGTCCTGGTACTTCGCGGAATTGTGGCCGGCGACCTGGATGATTTTGTCGGGCCGTCTATTGTAGACGCCGTGCAAAGTCGCAAGGAGCGCAGAGGCCGACACCGGTTGGCGATTCAGCAGAAAATGCTCGGCGTCCAGCACTTCGAGAACAATTGGAATTTCACTCCCTGCGCAAGTGCCGGCGCACGGCGTTGGGAGTTGTGCATCCAACGTCTTTCGCGTCGTCATGGACGCGAGGAAGATGATGATCATTACCAGCAGCACGTCTAGAAACGGCGTGACATTGATTTCGGACTTTATGTTGTCGCGGGATGCTGACTGCATGTGCCGACTCCCCTGAAGTGGTTGATCAGAGGGTACCATCGCATCGTTAGGCGCTGATGGCGGCGTTGTGATAACGGAATGACGCCCGCATTACGATTTCATGAACTGCATCGTGCGCTTTCAACGCGACGTATCTTCAACTCATGGACCGCAGACGCTTGGTTCGCGGGAGCAGGCCGTCGCTCTGCGTGTTGCCACGGAGGCGGAACGTGCAGGCATTCACATTCTGCGCAATCAAGCGACGACCTTGGCCGATCTCGACAGTTGGTTGTTGGAGGCCTTTGGGCGCTCCAGAGTGATCCGACGGGCGCGCTTGCCAGTCGAACGAAGGACGCCCGTCCCTGCCGCCACCGTTGCTGCCGGTCGAAAACAAGCGTTACGTAGCTGGGGCTGTGAGTGTCGACGCGGACAGAACGCTGTACATTAGCCGCGGAGTGGGATATCTTATCCGGGCGCGCTTCAACGTGCGCGCTGAGGTCACTCTCTTTACGCTACGCCGAGGCTCCGTATGACTTACAGCGTTACTGAGCAGGTTGTCGAGCCGCGTGCACTCGCGGCGACTCGAGCGCGGCTGCCCATAAACCAAGTGTCGCGTACATTTACGAACTATCTCACGCCGGTTTACGAAACCGCGCGAGCGATCGGTCTCAAGCTCGATGGGCAGAACGTCTTCATCTATGAGAACGATGACGCCGGTGCGGCCGACGTGACATTCGGTGTCGGTGTTGTGGCTCCGTTCGCGGGACACGCGCCGCTCATCGCTGCTCACACGCCCGAGGGTTCAGCTGCGCATGTCACGCACTGGGGCGATTACGGCGGCCTTGGCGCTGCACATGGTGCCGTTGTCGAGTGGTGCAAGGAAAACGGCAAACAACTCGCTGGACCTCGGTGGGAGGTGTACGGCCATTGGAGCGATAATCCCGCAGAGGTTCGCACGGATATCTACTACCTGCTCCACGCCTAGCACGGGCTTTCATGCAATACATGATCGTCGAGACATTCACGCACGGCCCTGCACCTGTGTACGCGCGTTTTCGCGCGCAGGGTAGGCTGGCGCCCGAAGGACTGACATACATCAGCAGTGTCGTGAGTGAAGACGGCAACTGCTGCTACCAGCTCATGGAGTCGCCCGATCGTGCGCTGCTGGATGTGTGGATCAGCGCGTGGTCCGACATCGCGTCATTCGAGGTTGTGCCGGTCATATCATCCGCCGACGCTGCAAAACGGTTCGGCCCTCCCGCGTGATACTTCTTACCGTGGCCTCTCGCTGGGAGACGCCGGAATGGGTATCCTGCTGTTGCGCCATTATTCGCGAACATCAGGCATGAACAGCTAGAACGTTCTGGAGCTTCTCAATGACGACCGCCGCTCTCGTACTCACCGTCGTCGTCGCGCTGCTGCACGCATACTTCCTCGTCCTCGAAATGTTTCTGTGGACGAAGCCCACGGGCCGACGGGTCTTTAGAACGACAGAGGAATTCGCAAAGGCCTCCGCGGCGCTCGCCGCCAATCAAGGACTCTACAACGGCTTCCTTGCCGCTGGCCTGGTCTGGGGAATTGTGCTCGGCGCCGAGGGGTACGCAATTCGCGTCTTCTTCCTCACATGCGTCGTGCTTGCTGGTGTGTACGGTGCGGCAACCGTGAACCGACGCATCTTCTTCATTCAGTCGCTGCCCGCTGCGGCAGCGCTGCTCCTCGCGTACTTCGGTCATCCGTGACGTTTGTCGTCTTTATGCGGTGCCGTTCCTGGCAGGGTCTCGAGGCGCGTGAGTGCAGATTCCTCGACTTCGCTCGGAATGACACGGACTCGCTCGGAATGACACGGACTCGCTCGGAATGACACGGACTCGCTCGGAATGACACGCTCTTGAGCCTTATTTCCTCCATTCAGTTTCACTATCGACGTTGGTCGGCGGTGCGTGCCGCTGAGAAATTGTTGCCGCGCGCGACGACTAATGAGCGCGGGAACATTCAAGCGCTTCAGCGCGCCTTCCGTGTGTTGCCGCGCGTTCCAACGACTGGTGTTCCGCAGAACGAAGCCGACTGGAACAGCGCCATGAACCGCCTCCGTGAACTCGGTGCGAGCGCCGATCCGCGCGCCTTTCAGCGATGGGACGTCATCATCGCGCGCATGGCGCACATCGGCTCATCAGCCACACCGATTGAACTGGCCGCGCTCAAGGACGACCCGGAATGGGACACCCGTTGGCGCGGTGCGATTCAGGAAGTCTCAACCGGACTCCCGATTCGCTACAGCAACTATCCTGACAGCAGCGAAGTTCTCATCCAGACTGCGTATCACACTCGTGAGTTCGAACGACTGACTGGTAAGCGTGTCAGCGAGTGGGACACCATCGTCGAATTCGGCGGCGGATTCGGTGGACTGTGCCGGCTCATACACGTTCTCGGTTTCAAGGGCAGATACGTCGTTCTCGACCTCGAGCCGTTCACGTTGCTTCAGCGGTACTATCTCATATCGGTTGGTGTTTTGCCGAGCGCGAGTATCACGCTGACGAGCGATCTCGCCGCACTCGAGAGCATCGCCAATGAGAAGAACGCCGTACTTTGGGCGACCTGGTCATTGAGCGAAACGCCACTCGAGCTGCGCACGCGAGTTGCACCAATCGCCGAGCGTATTGGGAATTATTGCGTTGCCTTTCAGGGGCGCTATGGCGACGTCGACAACGTGTCGTATTTCACCAACGCGTGGCCGGGCACGAAGACGATTGAGCGCATCGAGCATCGGCCGGATGACTACTACATGACGGGAAGCACTCAGTGAAACGAATTGTCTTTTCCCTGCTGCTCTGCGCGGCGTCAGCTCGAGCGCAGCTCACGGTGCGTGTCACGAATGCGCCACCGGTTGCAGCCGGTCGTGTCATTCACATTGCGGGGAGCTTCAATGCATGGAATCCCGCTGTAGCGAGTGGCGCGCTCGCGGCGGACGGAAACGGAGGATGGTCGATTACGCTCCCGGAATCCGTTCGCGGTTCTATTGAGTTCAAGTTCACGCTTGGCTCGTGGGATACGGTGGAGCAGACGTCGAGCGGCGGTGACATTCCCAATCGTTCCTTCACTGTTCCGCCCACGGGCGCGGCCACGCTCGATGTCTCCATCGCCAATTGGCGTGACAGCACGGCTCCGAAGAATCGCGAACCCGTGAAGTCGACGGCGACACGTGGTGTGTCCGTCATCAGCGACAGCTTTTCGATTCCCGGCCTCGCGCGAACGCGTCGCGTGTGGATCTATTTGCCAGCTGGCTATGCGACGAGCAAGCGCTCGTATCCAGTCCTCTACATGCATGACGGCCAAAATGTGTTCGACGCCGCCACGAGCTACGCTGGAGAATGGGGCGTGGATGAAACGCTCGACTCACTGCATGCGCAGACGATTGTCGTTGCTGTGGACAATGGCGGCGCACATCGCATGAGCGAGTACAATCCGTGGAAAGCCAGGAATACTTCCCTGGGCGGTGGCGAAGGTGTGCCGTACATGGATTTTCTTGTGCACACGCTCAAGCCGTACGTCGACAACCACTACCGCACGTTGCGTGATCGCGATCACACGGGAATTGCTGGTTCGAGCATGGGCGGACTGATCTCGCTCTATGCGGCGCTCGGCTACCCGGAAATATTCGGCCGAGCCGCGGTGTTCTCGTGCGCATGCTGGGTCGCTCGGCCAGACGTGTACGAGTTCGCGCGCAAGGCCGGCAAGCCGACCAAGGGCGCGCGCATCTACTTCATCAGTGGCGAGCTCGAGACCAAGGACGGCGAACCGGCACGCGACCAGCGCGAAATGGTAGACCTGCTCGTGTCCGACGGATGGAAACGTGACGTGAATGTGAAATCAGTGGTTTCGCCAGATGGGAAGCACGCCGAATGGTTCTGGCGACGCGAATTCCCGGCTGCCTATCTCTGGCTATTCAAATGAAACGACTCACGATTGCAGTTCTTTTTTCCGCAGCGGTTTGCGGATGTACCGTTGCTGGCGCTGGTGACCCTACCGGCACCGGGGCGTTCTCGCTTTCACCGGGTCAGATCGCAATAGTTTCGCAATCGACAGTGACCGTTGAGCTGGTACGGGTCAACGATTCGCGCTGTCCCTCTGATGTCGTTTGCGTCACGGCTGGTGAAGCGCTGACAATTCTCAAGCTGAGAGGAGCCGGCCCTGATCGCACCGACACGCTGCACTTTGCCGCGAATCCCGTGGCCAGCAGCGTGTACGGAAACGTCGCGCTCGAAGTCATCGGCGTTACGCCGTATCCGATCTCCACCCAGATGAGCGCAACGAAAACCGTTACGCTCCGCCCGATCTATCCGAAGTAATCATTGCTTCGGCCGGACAATGTGGAATTGCGTCTGACGCTGCAGCGCCCAATCGATTTTTCCATTCGCATCGATCACGGCGTCTTCTTCCTGCGCTGAACGCACCACCTGCCCGCCCCACTCGGCGACGGCGGTCGATGCCTGAAGCTCGATGGAGAACCACATGCTCGGGATGACCTTTGCGTCGCCGCGGCCGGGCACGCCGTCCTGATAGTCCCATAGGCCAATAAGCGGGCCGGCGCCGTGTCCGTGCATTCCGATTGGATGCGTGTACACGGTACCGTCAATTTCCGCTTCCTTCATCTTTGCCTTCGCTGACTTCAGGATTTCATTCCCCGTGCGACCCACGCGGATCTCGGCCATCACGATGTCCTGCACCTTGTTCGAGTTCGCGAGTGCGCTCCGCAAGCCGACTGGAATTTCGTTCTCGTCGTCCTTGAGCACGTAAGCCATGTGTTGCGTGTCGGTATTCAGGCGCAGCGCCGTGATACCGAAGTCGCAATGCAATACGTCGCCCTTCTGGATGATGGGGTTCTCTCCGAGCTGCGCATCAGTAGCGCCCTTGCGCTGCACTTCAACGCTCGGATGAAACCAGGTACCCAACCCGAGATCGTTGACCTTCTGTCGCATGTACCAGACGACATCGTCCGTGCGCGTGACACCCGGCGTGATGACGACGTTCGAGAATGCCGTATCGATGATTCCCCACACCACGCGCTGTAGATCGCGATAGCGCGTTGTCTCTTCCGGCAGTCGCGTGCCAATGAAGTCGAGCGCAAGCCCATCAACACGTTTGAATTTCGACGTCCACTTCGCGCCAAGCGCCTTGCTCATGCCTTCGAGCTCACCGGCGGAGAGTCCGTCGCTGAACGCGAACGTGGTGCTGACATCGATGTTGATTGATTTTGGATTCCGCTCCTCGATCACACCTTTCAGCACCTTCCACTGTTCATCCCCCCACAACTCGGCTTGTGCCTGCTGCTTTCCGCCAGCGGGTCCCGATGGTGCTTTCGTCGAGCGAACGGCTGTGAAGACGCCGCCCTGTGACGTGCCGCCGAGTGCGAGCTTTTCGATTGGGTTGGTGCAGCGGCGTGTGACGCATGCGTCGTAGAAGACGTAAATGGTTCTGCGCCGAGCGGCGAAGGTTGTTGGCGAGACCATCGATGAGAAGACCGGGTCTTCGTTATACTCGCGCATGGGTACGACCCACATCTCGACGCCGTGCTTCTTCATGAGCGCGGGGAGCACGGTATTCATGCGCTTCTCGAGCCAGCCTTGTTGCTCGGCCGCCTGGCTCCGCAGGTCGCCAAAGGGGCGATAGGTCTGGATTTGCTGCGCGGTTGCGGCGTGGGCGATGGATACGAGCAACGTTGCGACGAGTGCTGGCGTACGAGTCACGTGCATTCTCCGGTTCAAATAGGCGTCGGTCTATTCTGCCTCACGGCTCGCGCAATCCGGTAGTCCTGATCCGGATCATGCGAGCCTGAAGGTCCTCGACGCAAAGTTAAAGATTTCAGCACGACCTGCCGATGCTCCCGTTGTCCCGTTCCGTTTCGGAGCCTCGTGGCCCATTCGATGAAATCCGCTGTCCTCGCGTTGCTCGTGATCGCAACTGCGTGTCACCGCACCACGCTCAAGCCGCCCGAGCCGGAGGAGGTGGTGAAGGTGGAGCGCACGCCCACACAGGTGATTACCTCCGCCGCGTCTGAGCTCACCACGGCCGGATTTCAGGTGACGTCGAGCGACCGTAGCAAGGGCGCGTTGACTGCGCAGATGGCGGGTCGCACGAACGATCTCCGTCCATTCATCAAATGCGCTCCGGCTGTGGAAGCGGCGGTCATGCAGCTGGGGACGTCTGTGATCACGGTGAACGTCGCGGCGCAGGTGGATGGGTCCGTCAGCATCGTTACAGTGGGCGTCCGGACAATCACCAAGGCCTTCCAGGGCGGGACAAACGCCATCAACGACGACATTACTTGTGTCTCGAATGGCTCACTCGAGAAAAGAATTGGACGAGCTGTGCGGCTCTAGCCCGGCTCGTGCATCTGTCTCTGGTGTACTAGACTAGGCGGCGCTCTTGTCGCCTGCGGTACACTAACGGAGAAAGCCCAAATGCGAGTGCTCGCTGCTTTTGTTGCCATGGCCGTTGCGGCTGCGCCGAGTGCGGCTCCGCATACGGTGACATTGCGGATTGACGCCGTGCAGCCCAATCAGGTCGCCAAGGTGGAAGTGAAGGCACCAGTTGCGGGCCTTCATTTAGGCAACATCAACGTGACAGCAACGAATCAGATTAGCGTCAATAGCCCAGTTTCCATTGTCGTTGACGCGAACGTCGATGCCCTCACAGTCGATGCACAGAACGGCATGAGCGTACGCGTTTCGTTTGAGCAGGGCGGAACAGACCGAGAGCTTGCCCTCAGGATTGCCGGCAGCCACATGATTCTCCGCCGGAATGCCGATGGCGACTTAGTGTTGGGAGCTCGCATGAACTCGGCGGCGCGCCCCTAGGGCGAGACCGTCCGTACGGTCACGCGGATAATGTGATCGAGCAGCGGATACTCGCGGTCCATGAAGGCATTGCCGCCCGTCTCGAGGGGGCCCTGATGTCCCTGACGCATTCCGCTCCCTGAATTCTTTCCATAGCCGGAGTAGAGCTTCTCCAGCACGTCCATGCCATTGATCACACGCCCGAGCGTCGTGAACGCCTCGGCGTCGCTGCGCGTGTTGTTCGCAAGATTGATGAAGATCTGTGTATTGCGGGTGTTCGGAATTGCCTTGAACGAGAAGGCAAAGTTGCCGCGATTGTTGTTGCTGCGCGGCGGATCATCCTGGAGCGCGTGATCCTTCCATGCGCGATTGACCTCCGGATCACCATGCAATCCGAATTGCACGACGTAGTTCGGCACCACGCGATGCAGGCGCGTGTCGTTGTAGTAGCCGAGCCGCGCGAGATTGTAGAGGCGATCAGCGCCCAGTGGTCCGTTGGCGCGCGTGAGTTCGAGCGTGAAGTTGCCCTTTGTCGTCTCGAAGGTGAGATGCGAGAGCGCCGGGGCAGATCTCGTGAATTCCGCATTCGCCGGATCCAATAGCAGGTTGGATTTGCCGAGTTGCGGAATGCAGGCGGACATCAATGCCAGCAGGAAGATTGTTTGGCGCATACGCATGTGTGAAAACGGAAGAACACAACTACGCTGGAGCGGATTCTAACGGATGATCGGATTTAACGGATCTGAATACCGCCCCTCAAGGCTCAGCTCAAAGCAAGCTCCATGTTGTCTTTGATGCTTCAGGGCTGGATGCGGAGCGCCAGACAAATCCGGCAGTTTCCGTCAATCCGCTAAAAATCAGCTCCAGCGTAGTTCTGTCGTTCCCGTAGTTGGCTGAGTTGGCTACGTTCTCTCGGCCCCCCACCAATACGGAACGATGCGCACATTCGTCATTGCAGCAATAGCCTGCCTCCCACTGAGCACACTCGCTGCGCAGGCACCTCGCCAGACGGAATCTGACGCATACACGCGCTACGAGCTCCTCGCGCCGGGTTCGGCGAAATTCCGCATCATCTACGAGGTCACCGCCAATACACCGGGCGCGCAGTACTACTTCAATCCGATTCGCAAAGGCAGCGTCGCCACTGATGAAAGTGTGATCGATCGCGCCACGGGCAAGCAGCTGGTCTTCGATGTCGTTGGCTACAAGGAAGCTCGCGCAGGCGGAGTAGGCGGTCGCGATACGACGCAGACGTACATCAGGGTGAAGCTCGGACGTCCCGTGCCGGCAGACGAAGGAGAAGCTCGCGTCCTCATTCTCAAGACATACGAGGACACCGCGAGCTACTTCATGCGCGGCGACACCATCGTGTTCACTCGGCCACTCGGTATCAAGCGCAACGCGGTGGTGCTCCCGAAGAACTACGAGTTCGTCGCCAGCACTTTTCCGGCGCAGATCATTCAGGAACCCGACGGTCGCGTCGGGATCAGCTTCTGGAACAACACGCCAAGTGAAGCGGCGGTGACGATGCGGGCGGTGCCGGTGAAGGAGATGGCGTCTTCAAAGATGCCGGCGACATCGCGGCTTGACGAACGCGCGCATCAGAACCGTGAGATCACGTATTTCCTTCAGCAGCCCGAGACGCACGCCTTCGATCTCTTCCACGATTTCACCGAGACGCGCGTCGGCACTACGGCATATCTCAACGTCGTTCGTGCCGGGAGTACGGTGTCCAAGCCGCGCGCGGTGAATCTCGACAGTGGTGAACCGATCGCGCACGACGTGCTCAAGGGCGATGCGATCATCAAGGCGAAGCTGGACGTGAAGGATGTCACGGCGGAGACGGAGGTCGTTGCATTCCGCTTTCCAGCGATTCAGCCGGGGACGTCCATGCGGCTGCGCATGTACGAGACCTACACCGACACGGCGCGCTACAAGCTCGTGAACCCCGATGAGCTGGTGTGGGATCGGAGCTTTGGCCGGCCGATCAATATTGTCGTGTTGCCGCAGGGCTGGATGCTGACGAACAGCTCCATTCCCGCGACGGTCTCAACACGCGCTGACGGACGCGTGCAGCTGGAGTTCATCAATCCGCGGACCGATGAGATTGCGGTGCTGATCACAGCGAGACGGCGCGCTCACTGAACATTTACTTCCGCGCGCACCCTGTATTTTGCTCGGAACTTCCAGTCGAACATGAGGAGCTTGGCGTCACGGAGCCACGCGTCGTCGATGGCGGGACTGATCTCGACAGCCTCGAATGCCGCAGTGTAGCTCATGGATCTGCGGGGACTGGCCGTCATCACTGTGGCCTGCTGCTGCGCCTTGCGAAGCGTCAATGACACCGACTGTTCGGTGAGCATCATGCCCGGCATCACGAGCCAGAAATTCGAGATTGACGTACTGGTGCTGTTTGCCGTGATGGCCTCGTGCCTCACGTCATTCACGAGGGCAAACCGTGGCGTGTTGTTCATGTACGGATCGTAGGCGTCCTGCTGCTGCTCCTCGCTTCGCTCGGGCACCGAAATGAAGAGGCGAGCGGTAATGTCGTTGCCGCCGTGGATTACACTGTCCACCAGCACACGCCGATTGGCAACACGCAGTTGCTCCTGTTCGCGGAGTGGCATGGTCGCGACATACTGCTGATCGTGGACGACGACCGTTCCGTTGATTGAGACGTGTCGCACACCGCGGGCAAGCTGTGAGCGTTCCACATCAGTTGGGTGCAGCGCCAGAATGCCGACGAACGGTTGCGCGCCGTGGCTGAACCAACGAAGTGGCTGCGGTGTGACGATGCTGTCGCCCAGTGTGATCGGCACGTAGAACTGCTGTGCGATGTAGACGACCTCGCCGTTTGTCAGTGTGAATGCGACTGATGTTTCCGAGAGTGTGGCGTGTTGCGCGTTGGACACTCCGTCGACGGCAACGTGAATGCGAATCTCGCGACTGTCGAAGTTCACGCTGTCTTCGAACGACGCGCGTAGTTGGCGCGGCGCGTTGGGCGTGACAATCGTGCCCTGGCGAGCTGGCGACGGGTTCGGCATCAACATGATCAATGGACCCATGCATGCTACACAGCCTGCGACGACCAGAGGCAGTCGCCGATCACGCGAGTGATACATGACGTAGAGTGTCACGAGCGCGAGTGCGGCCTCCGCCACGGCAAGTGGCACTCTCCAGGATGACGTGAGTGTCGGAGACATTCCGCCACTCGAGAGGGCGATGCCGAAGAGAACTGCCATGCCGATAAAGGCGACGATGGCGCCCTGCAATTCCTTCGTCACGACGGCCGCTGCGAGTGCGGCAAGTATCCACAGGCCGAAGGTGCCGATCATTGCCGGAATAAAGTGGGCGACGAGATCCGGCACGCCGCGTGAGAACATGCTGATGATCTGTCCCACGAGCGCGATGGCGATGATGATACCGACCTGCACGATCTTCGCGCTCGCCACCGCCGACGGCTGCAGTGGACGACTTGCCCAGAATGCGTCGGCACGCGTCGGCGAATCGCCCTGCACCACGACGGCAATGCAGATCATCGCCGCGAGAATTACGAAGAAGGCAGAGGCTTCGAAAAAGCTGATATGGAACCAGCCAATAGCGTGCAACGTGGCGACAAGAACAACGCCGCCATAGATGCCGTACATGAGCTTCCATTGGCGAAGATCTTTCATCGTGATGTGCGCAACCTGCCGAGTCCACGTCATGCGGCCACCGTGCCGCGTCGTGCGGCCTGTCTACGAGTCAGCGCGATGAACACCTCGCGGAGCGTTGCGCTTCGCATTTCGATTCGGGCGCCGGGAAGCTGCTGTTGCAGCCGTTGTTGCTCTTCCAGCGCAGCACCTTCGACGACGAAAGTGATTCGCGCACCGGCCTGTTCTGCTGTGAGCCATTCGCTGTGCACCGGTGTTGTCATGCCCGGCACCAACGTCACCTCGACGTGATGGAATCGCTCTCGCATGTCATCCATCGTCGCTGTCATGCGCAACTGCCCTCGATCTATGAGGCCGACGGAATCGGCGAGCAGCTCGAGCTCACCGATGTCATGTGAGCAGAGCAGCACCGTCCATCCTTCGCTGCCGGAGGACTGGAGCAGCCCGCGCACGAGTTCATCCTTCACGAGTGCGTCCATGCCCGTGAACGGCTCGTCCATGATGAGCAGCTTCGGTCGTGGCGCGAGCGCCGCAAGCAGCGCGGCCTTCATGTGCTCACCGCGTGAAAGCTCACCGATCTTTCTATGTGAATGGAGCTCGAACTGCTGCCGCAACTCTGTCGCGAGCGTCTTGTCCCACGTCGGATAGAGTGGAGCGAGGAATGCCTCGAGCTGCTCGAGTCGCATCCACTTCGGCAACGACTGCCCTTCGGCGATGTAGGCAATCTGCGATCGATCGGTGACGGAGAGCGCCCCGACGTCCATTCCCATCACACGTGCCGTGCCCTCGTGTGGCTTGCGCAAGCCCATGAGAATTTGGAGCAGCGTGGTTTTGCCGGAGCCATTGGGGCCGAGGAGTGCGTAGAGCGCGCCTTCGGGCACCTGCATGGAGAAGTCGTTGAGCGCGACGTGCTCACCATAGTGATAGGTGAGATGGCGGACTTCGATCATCGAGATTCGTCCTCGCCGAAGAGCTCCGCCCAACGTGCGGCGATCGCATTAGTGACGTCACTTGCCTTCAGGCCGAGCCGCTTGGCTTCAACCACGAGTTGCTCCACTTCGGCGGAGAGCAGCACGCGCTTCTCGGCGGCCGATGCTTTCCGGCCGGCGGTGACGACCGTGCCGACACCGGGGCGGACCTCGAGAAGGCCATCGCGTATCAGCTCGGCGACAGCTTTCTGGGCGGTGTTGGGATTGATCTTGAGTGCCTGGCTCAGCTCGCGGACCGATGGAAACGGGGTGCCGGGTGCGAGCTCGCCGGCGACGACGGCCTTGGTGGCCGCGTAGACGATCTGGCGATAGGGAGACTCGCCGGGCTTGATGGAAACGGCAAACGGAAGCATGTGATGTGTACTATGGCGACTAGTACACCTCCCGTCAAGGTTTCACGTGATGTTCCGCATCCCCTCCCCACCATCTGCGGGCCGCGCTACTATAGAGTCCCTACCCCACGCGCTGTCCACTTCGATACCAGGTTGGTGATGTCGCCGGACTCCATGCAGAACATGGGGACCTTTCCTGCCTCGCCCTTCGCCGGTCGGTATACGATCGAGCGCGAATTGGGCCGAGGCGGCATGGCGATTGTGTATCTCGCGCGGGATTTGAGCCTGGACCGGCATGTTGCCGTGAAGATCCTGCACCGTGACCTTGCCACGCATCTTGGTGGTGGACGGTTTACGCGAGAGATCCGGATCACCTCGCAATTACGGCATCCGGGCATCCTCACGCTCCTCGATTCGGGAGAGCAGGACGGCGTTCCGTATTACACGATGCCGTTCGTGGACGGACCGACGCTCGCGCAGCGAATCCAGAAAGAGCATCAGCTCCCGATTGACGTCGCGATTCGATATGCCGTCGAGATCGCGGAAGCGCTGACACACGCGCATGGCAGCGGATTTCTCCACCGCGACCTGAAGCCGAGCAATGTGTTGCTGGTCAGCGATCATACGGTGCTGGCGGACTTCGGTATCGCGCGCGCGATGGATGCGAGTGCGCACGACAGCCTGACGGATTCCGGACTCGCGGTTGGAACGGCGCAGTACATGAGCCCCGAGCAGGCGTCGGCGGATACGGTGGACCAGCGCTCGGATGTATACGCGCTGGGATGCTTGTTGTACGAGATGCTCGCGGGTGCACCACCGTTCACCGGGGTAACAACGCAGGCCATTCTTGCTCGGCACATGGTCGACGCAGTGCCGAAGCTGCGGACGGTGCGGACTTCGGTAAATGCGGCGACTGAGCGTGTGATCGAGCGTGCGCTGGCGAAGGTGCCGGCGGACCGTTTTGCGACCGCCGCTGAGTTTCGTGAGGCGCTGGTGGTTGCGCAGACGGCGAAGGACGAGATGGATCCGCGGACGGTTCGCAATCGTGCCCTCACGGCGACGGGTGGTGCTGCCGTGATCGCGATTGCAGTGGCGTGGTGGATGTTGCGGGTGCCGCCGCTGGATCCGAATCGTGTGGTTGGTTTTCCCCTGTCCGTTACTGCTTCCGTCAGCGACTCACCAACCGCCGGCGAAGATGTGCTCACCTTGATTGGGAGCGCGCTCGATCGCCGCGGGATGCTGCGCTGGGTCGATGGGTGGTCCTTGCTCGATGACGCGCAACGAAAGCGCGCGATCGATCCGTCTCGAGCGAAATCGATCGCCATGGCGCAGCGCGCCAGATACTACGTCACAGGCTCGGTGGTGCCGAAGATGGACTCGGCGCACATCGACGTCTACCTGAAGGATGTTCTTACTGATTCCACGGTCGCGCATGGACGCGCGACCAGGCCGAATGCGGACTGGGTCCAGGCAACCAGTGAAGCGATTACGCAGATCCTGCCATCGCTCGTTCCTGCCGGCCAAGTGGGCGACGTGGCTCCCGCGTGGCAGGGTCGCGATCCCGGTGCGATTGCGAGCTTCCTCCGCGGAGAAGCGGCATTTCGACGTTCGCGATACAGCGAGGCGCTCCAGTACTTTCGCGAGGCGGTCGGAATCGACAGCGCCTTTGCGTTCGCTGCGGTGCGGGGTGCGCAGGCGGCCACGGCAAATGACCGGCCGGCCGAAGCAGCGGAGCTTGTGCACGCGGCAGTTGGCAAGCCGATGCTCGCGCAATACGCGGCGTTCACTCGCGGCTACATCGCGTATCTCGCCGGCAATGCTGATTCAGCCGTAAAGGAATTTCGCGCGGCGATTGCTCGCGACCACGACATGACATCGGCGTGGGCGCAGCTTGGCGAGACATACATCCATCTCGTCCCGTCTGGCGGCAACGTCGATAGCCTCGCGTCCATTGCATTCGACTCGGCACGTGCGCGCGATCCTTCGTCAACCAACTACATCTTTCATCCGGCAGAGATTGCGTTGCGCCGAGGAGAGGCGCGCGCGGTTGCTCCACTCGTCGAACGGTTTCTTGCGTCGAAGCCGGATTCTGCACTCGCCGTGGAGCTTCAGCTGGCATCGGACTGTATTCGCAACGGCACCGAAAGCGCGGACTGGGGATCTGCGGTGAGGCGTAGCCCGAGGGGTGTTGTGTCCGTCGGCCTCGTTCTCAGCGGCGCCGGCACGCAGCTTCCGTGTTCTGCAGCCGCATACGCTGCGGTGATTGATCGTGACACTGCGCGCACTGATGCATCGAGCAATAATCGCGCGAGCGCACTTGTTGGTCTCGTCAGCGTTCTCGTTGCACAAGGCAAGGTGGATGAGGCACGTACGCGGATTGAAAACTCGGTTGCGCGCGGTGACGGCGGTGCATCGTTGTTGCTTTTTGCAGCCCCCGTTGCGCCTCAGCTTAATAAATCAGCAGACGCTGTGGCGCTGAAGGATTCGACACGCTTCGCGCCGGCCTACACGAAGTGCACCACGACCGAGCGGTGCTGGCTTCTGGCGGCGTACGAGGCATCGCGTGGCCACACATCGAATGTGTCGGCCATTGCGGATGTATTGCGTAAGCGGACGACGCCTGACTCCACCGTGTACGTACGAAACCTCGTGCTCGCGGCGGCGGCGCACGCGCAACTGGCCCGAGGTGATTCCGCGGGGGCGCGGAATGCATTTGCGACCCTGCTTGCCCAGCCGCAAGCGACTGCTTCGTCACTCGCGTGGTATCCCGGTGGCCCGCTTGGCATTGAGCGACTCACGTATGCGCGATTGTTGATGGCGGCCAATCAACCGGCGCAGGCGCTGGCAGTGGCATCCGCTCTGGATGCGCTTCCGGCAGCGGGACTTCCGTTGTATTTGCGCGCCAGCCTCGAGCTGCGTGCGTTGGCATCGGAGAAGCTCGGCAACAGGAGAGGAGCGCAGGAGTACCGCGACCGCCTCGCTGCTCTTTCAACGACCAGCGGTCGATAGCACCATCTCACTCAACCAGAGGATCACCATGAGCGACGACGCAAAGGATAAAGACAAGAGTGGTGGTGCCCGCGATGGGCAACCCATCACCAGCAACACGGGTGACCGTGATGGTCAGCCGATCACAGCAAACACGGGCGATCGTGACGGCCAGCCGATTACCAGCAGCACAGGTGATCGCGACGGACAGCCGATTACCAGCAACACCGGCGACCGTGACGGCCAGCCGATTACCAGCAGCACGGGTGATCGCGATCCCAAGCCGAAGCCCAAGCAACCGTAAGCATCACGAAGTGGCGGCGGACTGGATCCGCCGCCACTCCACCTTTCATTGCCGACATGACCGCACCCTCAGCGCCTGAGCAAGTTCGTCGGGCCCTGCACATCGGGATCGACACGTACCAGTTCATCAGTCCTCTTGAGGGCTGCGTGAACGACGTGCAGCTCATGCAGTCGATCCTGAAAGACACGTTTGGCTTCCAACATCAGACGGTACTGATCAACGAAGAGGCGACGCGCGCGGCGATTCTCACTGCATTCGACGACCTCATTCGCGACTGTGGCAAGGATGATGTGGTCGTCATCCAGTACGCGGGACATGGCTCCACGATCAAGGATCTCGAGGGCGACGAGCCGAGTGGTTTCGATTCGACGTTAATGACGGTTGATACGCACGGCGGTTTCGGCAAGCCGGAAGAGAATCTCGACATCACCGACGACGAGATTCACCTGAAGCTCCTCGCGCTCGGGGAAAAGACGAAGTTCATCACGCTCGTGATCGACGCGTGCCACTCGGGCACCATCACGCGCGA
>JBBQHJ010000042.1:0-20974 GCA_038323865.1 Gemmatimonadales bacterium | reverse complement strand
GAGACGTTCAATACATCCTCGATGAGCGCAAGCAGATGGCGTGCGCTCACTGACATGCGCTGCACCTGGTCGCGCTGCGCGGGCGTCACGGGCTCGGGAATGCCTTCGAGCAGCAGTTCGGAATAGCCGATGATCGCATTCAGTGGCGTGCGCAGCTCGTGCGACATGGTCGCCAGGAAGGTGCTCTTGGCTTGATTTGCTGTCTCGGCCACGCGACGTGCTGTTGCCTCACGCGCGAGATGCTCCGCGCGCGCATTGTCCGCTGCGCGGAGCAGTATTGCACTCCGAACGATGAGTGTCACGATCACCGTGACCGTCAGCACGACGAACAACGCAACGCCGCCCTCCCGCGTGACGAGGGCGTTGTCGCGCGCGCGGAGCCAGAGCCATCCCAACGTGAATGGAAGGATGATGGACAACGGCAGCACTCGTCGCAGCAATGCGCCACCCAGGTCTTCGCCGATGAGCAGCGCGACGAGTCCGCGCGGCTGGCCGGCGAAAGCAATCGCCACGAAGAGCGACGCGAACGACATCGCCGTGAGCGGCGCCATTCCCGCTGCTTGATCGATCGCATACAGCGGCGTCGCACCGAAGATGTGTCCAACAATCGCGAGCAGCGCGATGCCCGTACCGATGTACGTCAACCACTCGCCGGCGCGAACTGTCCGCGCGTGACGCGAGTGCATGGCGAGCAATGCGCATCCCGCGAGCATGAAGCAGACGCTCGAGTTGGTGGCGATGCGTCCCGGCGGCAGATACGGATAGAGTGAGACCGCGTCGCCCCAGAGTAGCAAGTCGAATCCGAGCGATATGTTGGTGGTGCGCTCGAAGAAGCAAGCGGCGCCGAGTACGGTCACGAACGCGGCGAGTGTGCGAATGAGATTGAGAGGCGCGTGCTCGTTGTTGGCGAGTATCACCGCGCCACTCGCCGTCAGCATGCCGACTGCCGTTACAGGGATCATCACAATCCAGCCCGGCACCACCGACACGAGCACTGGCACGTCGACCGCCCAGCCGACCAACACGCACAGCGCGATGGCACCAACGAACGTGCCCGCCCCGACGGATAGTTGCCGGGTTGCAGGCATTCGATGCGCTTGAACGGGCGGTTCGCTACTCACGTGTGCTGGTCTCGATGACTGAGGGAAGGCGTGCAGTAGTTAAGCCCGCTTGGCGGGTTGGCGCCGACCCTCCGCGGCCACGCTGCCTGATGGTGCGGGTCCGGCTGCATTCCTCACTGCAATTCAAGCGCATGCCGTGAGCGGTTAAACCAGCGCCATCGGCGAGTACCCTCAGCTGGCCGCTGCAGCCATTAAATCCAATTCGGCCACCAGTTCGTTCCCGAAATAGAACTCGAGCTCTCCGCGCGCCATCGCATATGCGGTGGGGCCGTCTCCGGCGCAGATGAGCGTTCCGTCCAGAAGTTCCTCGGAACAGAACAGTGTCTCGCCGCCAAATGTCACCGGAAAGAGCGAGCTCACCATCGGCTTGAGCGCGTGGTAGTCCTCACCCGCATCGAGCGAGAGCGCGTGCAGCACACATCCGCGTGATTCACGACTGAGGAACACGCACCGATCGTTGACCACGCGCGTCCGTGTTGCCGCGCCACCCGGAAAGTCTCCGTCGCGCGTGAGCTTCGGTTCGAACCACTCCGCCGCCGGAACACCAACGCGAGGCGCGATCTCGTCGGCGCGGGCAAGAATGCGATCACGCTCGAGAACCGAGACGTCAACGCCATGCTGACAGCAGCCGTCGGCACAAAAGCCACAGCGCATGCAGTGGCCGAAGTACCGACGGCGAAATATCTGGTCGTCAACTACGGCGATCACCGGCGCGCCCTCGCGGGCGACGTACGCGCGCGAAAGCGGGAGTTCGCTCAGGCGGCGCTCGTGTCGTCGGCGTCTTGCGACGGACCTGACGGCGGGCCGGGACGTCCCTGGCGCCGGCGGGTCTTGCCGCGGCGGCGCTGGTTGAACGGCGGCTTGGTGCCCTCGCGCTTCGGGTTGTTGGCTGCGTCCTGAATCTGGGTGGATCGCTGGCTCACCGACTGGCGGCAGGCTTCGAGGACCGCTTCCAATGCCTCGATGCCGTCGTCCGTGGCCTCCAGAAAGAGGTCCTTTACCACCGACTCGGCCCTCTCGAGCTGTTTCACGAGCGCGAGGGCCAGTGCCCGGCTGTCCATGGTGCCGCAGAGCTTGGCGTCAATGCGATTTCCCGCGGGACGCCGAAGTACGGTTACCGCACCCTGCTTGGCCGGCTGCAGAAAGTATGGCGATTTATTGACTACTGCGCCCCGCTTCTTCGCAGGACGCCGCCGCTTCTCGGTCATAGCTGATCGTTTGAGGGAAACACCCCTGTAACGTATAGGACGCTCGAATCAGTCGGGAGGCCACACAGATTCCCAACATCGGGGCGGTGCCGCTGCTGATAGCTTATTTCCCATCAGGCAGCCCTCCATCATCTTCCGCGTACCCATGTCCACCTCCGCCGAGCAGGACCTCCGCTATCCCATCGGCCGCATGCCGAAGCAGGCCGTTTTGAGCCCCGCCGAGCGCGCGGCCGCCATCGCCGATATTGCCGGTACGGCAGCGTTGCTGCGCGGCGCTGTGACTGGACTGGACGACAGTCAGCTCGATACCCCGTACCGGCCGGATGGCTGGACGGTGCGGCAGGTCGTCCATCATGTGGCCGACAGCCACATGAATGCCTACGCCCGTTTTCGGCTGGCCGCCACGGAACAGAATCCGACGATCAAGCCGTATGACGAATCCGAGTGGGCGAAGCTCGAGGACGCGCGCACGATGCCGGTATCGATTTCGCTCGACCTGCTCGAGTCGATGCACACGCGGCTCGACGTCTTCCTCCGCACGCTCGACGGCGATGACTTTCAGCGAACAGTCCAGCACCCCGAGAACGGACCGATGACGGTGGACATGTTGCTCGCAGCGTACCAATGGCACGGCAAGCATCACGCGACGCACATCACCGCCCTTCGCAATCGGATGCAGTGGTCGTGAAGTCGTTCGCGATGATCGCGACGATTGCAGTCGTCGCTGCATGCGCGAAAGGGAAAACACAGACGGTCGACTCTGCAATTGCGACGTCGAAGGTTGCGGTCCCTGCCTCAGGCACCCCAGGGAGTGAGTGTCCGCGCACTGGGCATTGGTCCTCGTGCCAGCTGAGAAAGCGTCTTGAGTCCGCGGGTCTCGCGCCGCGCGACACGACCGAAATCGCCGACCTTCCCGATCTGGGTGTCAAGCCGGTAATGATCATGCTCGGCAACGCCGGGCTCGGTTACTACCTCTTTGCCGACACGCTGGCGCGACATCAGGCTGCGTCGCGTCTCGATACGATGCGGTTCATTCCGCAGTCGAAGTCGCTCACGATGCGGAACGAGTTGACGCGCATCGAGAATGACAACGCGCTCGCGATTCTCGTCAGCCGCAACGAACACCAGCGCGAGCGTGTTGCCGACGCAATTACTGCGGGAGCACCGCAGCCTTAGGCGTTCCGGCATGAATTCCCGTCACGCCACCTGACACGATGAACGCCATTGCCTCGGCGCTATCGGCGTCGAGCGGCACGATGGCCGACTTGGGAAACAGCATCAACGTCCCCGCGATGCTGTACGAAAACGGCAAGTAAACCGTCGCGTGGCCCGGAAGGCCGATGTGATCCAGTGACTCCTGCGTCACGAAGCCGAACAAACGCGCAACGCCGCCAGGATACGGTGACACGAGCACCGGCTTGTCGAAACGACGCTTGTCGCCGACGAACGCATTGAGCAGATCGCGCGCCGACGTGTACAGCAGGCGCACAAAGGGGAGACGCTCGAAAAGATTCTCGACGAGGCCCAGCATTCCGCGCGTGAGGAAACTCTGCGCGAGAAAACCGAACATTGTGATGAGCGCGACGGTGACGAAGAATCCGACACCAGGCGTCTGGAGGCCGAGCCATCCGTCGATGGTGCGGAAGACACGCACACAGACGTAGACGGTGAACACCAGCGGGGCGAGGAATACCAGGCCCTTGAAGAAGTAGTTCAGGAGGCGTGTCATGGCGGCAGCCGAAAGCTAAGGGCCGAACGAACTCTGCGCTGGACCGCTATCTTTCGCGCATGGCGACAATGGATCGACAGAAGCATCGCGAAGCGGTGACGCACCTGAAGCGCGTCGACCCCATTTTGGGTGCGCTGATCGACCGCGAGAAGAAAGCGCCAAGTGGCCCGAATCGCGTCGGAACGAACTACGACGCGCTGGTGCGTTCGATCGTTTTTCAGCAACTCTCCGGCAAAGCTGCCGGAACAATTCATCGCCGCTTCTGCGAGCTGTATCCTGGCAAAAAGCCCAAGGCGCATCTCGTGCTCGGCTCGAGCGACGAGCAGCTCCGCTCTGCCGGCCTCTCGCGCCAGAAGATCGGCTATCTCCGTGACCTTTCGGCGCGCGTGAACGATCGGTCGCTGCCGCTCGCGCACCTCGGGCGACTGAGTGACGACGACATCATCGAGCACCTGGTCCAGGTGAAGGGCATTGGCCGGTGGACGGTGCAGATGTTTCTCATGTTCCGGCTCGGACGGCTCGACGTGCTACCTGAGTTGGATCTCGGCATCCAGAACGCGATTCACAACGCGTACGGAACGCGGAAACGCCCCAAACCCAAGGATGTGCTGCGCATTGGCGCCAAGTGGCGGCCATATGCCTCCGTCGCGAGCTGGTATTTGTGGCGCTCGCTGGAGAATGGGGACGGGCAGCTGGGCTGACCGTTCTCAGACCGTTTTGCCCGACGTCGGGGTGGGTCGCTTTTCCCGGGCCCTATCTGCCTGCCCACGCATCATCTCGATGCGCGCCTGCATTTCGGCCGACATCAGCCAGTGTCTCGTTGCGTCGTTCGCGAGCTTGTTGCTCACCAGGAACGACACCAGGGCCGAAAAGAAAACGCCGAGCACCAGTGCGATCTGCAGGCGGCGCCGGTCCTTTCGCTCCTGATCCTCGCCCTGAACGAGCATGCGGCCTTCTTCACGCCGCATCAATGTGAACACCATACGAGCGCTGTCCATCAGCTCGCGACCGCGACCTGATGTCACAATACCGATCGCACTCGCTGGATCGCCGGCACGGCGCGCCATAATGGCCGAATCGAGGCGCGCGATGCGCCGGTCGATGATGGGCACGAGCTGCTTGAGGTACTTCTGCTGAAGCGGCTCACCAGCGGTCAGCCTCTGCAGGTCGTCGAGGCGGCGCATGACGGAATCCTTGCCGGCGATATACGGCGCGAGATAGACGTCGTCGTTGGTCAGTAGAAACCCGCGCTGGCCAGTTTCAGCGTCCTGAAGATCTGAGAGTGCTCGCACCGTAAGGAAGCGTACGCGCTCGATTCGGCGGACCTCGATCTCGTTGTCCTCGGTGCGCGAGAACAGGAACATGCTGAACAGCACGAGCGCCACCAGCGTGAGCGGTGGCGCGTAGACGAGCCACCGGCTCGGAACGGATTCAGATCGGGAAGCCATGTTGCGGAAATGTCGGCGCAGCCCCATGCAGCCGCAACAGGCAAAGTGTTCCCCGCCCGCTCGGCGGCGGGAGGTCCGGAGGATATTTTCCGCCATGCTCGTTGTGAAGGACGACACCGAGAAAGCTCGGCAATACGCAATCATGCGCACGCGCGCGACGGCGATCCTTGGCGCGTTCACGCTGCTGTTCGTGGCGACGATGGCGTACCGGCACGCCCACCCCGAGGTCGCACCATTCTGGGTGGGGCTCATTCGCGCCTTGGCCGAGGCCGCCATGGTGGGTGGTGTGGCCGATTGGTTCGCGGTAACCGCACTCTTCCGCCATCCGCTCGGCATTCCGATTCCGCATACGGCAATCGTTGCACAGCGGAAGGACCGTATCGGACGCAGCCTCGGCAATTTTGTCGGGAATAATTTTCTCGCGCGCGAGGTGATTGCGCGTCAGCTGGCCGGCATGCATCTGGGCGAACGGGCTGCGCGCTGGCTCGCGGAGCCCGGGCATCAGGAAAGGGTGGCACGCGCGATTGCGAGTGGTGTCGCGCGCGCAGCGGATGCAATCCCGACTGCAGACCTTCAGGACACGGTTCACTTGGCGATCGTGGAACAGCTCAAGAAGGCGCATGTTGCTCCGCTGCTTGCCGACCTGCTCGCACTGGCGACGACGGACGACCGCCATCAGGAAATGCTCGACCGGTTGGTGAAGCTCGTGAGCAAGGTGGTGGAGGACAACAAGGAGATCATTCGTCACCGCATTGCCCAGGAAAGTCCGTGGTGGGTACCGGGCGCGGTGGACGACAAGCTCTACCAGAAGATCGTCGCTGGTATCGAGCGTACACTGGGCGAGATCTCCACGAACGAGACGCATCCGCTCCGGTCGCAGTTCGACCATGCCATTCGGAGCTTCGTCGAGCGATTGCATACGTCGCCAGAAACGATCGCCCGCGCCGAGGAGATGAAGGAGAAGTTGCTCACGCACCCGGCGGTCGAGGAGTTGTCGGACTCGCTGCTGGTAGCGGCGAAGAGTTCGTTGGCGAAGTACTCAGGTCCGGACGCGCCGTCTCCCGAGCCCCTGCAACGCGCTCTTGGCGCAATTGCCGATCGCGCCTTGGGGAACGAGACGTTTCTCGCCGAGGTTGATGAGACGATAGAGAAGTTGGTGCTGGGCGTGGTGGAGGAATACCGGCCGGAGGTGGCTGGTTTGATCGCTCGCACTGTCGAAGGGTGGGATGCCACTGATGCATCCAGAAAGATCGAGGTGCAGATTGGCCGCGATCTTCAGTTCATTCGAATCAACGGCACGCTCGTGGGCGGCCTGGTGGGGATGATTCTCTACCTCATCGGCACGCTCATCTAGCATGCGGAGGGGCTCCGTGTTTCATCGACTGACATTGATTGCCTTGTGCGCTCCATTCGTCCTTGGGGCACAGACACAGCAGGAATACGCGCAGCGCCGGATCGACCTCGCCGACCACTTGCCTGACGGTGCCTTTGTTGCGCTTGGCGGACATGAGCCGGCGGAAGATTACCTGTCGTTCAATCAGACGGCGTCGTTCTACTATCTCACTGGCTTGAAGGAGCCCGACGCTGCGCTGCTGATGATCAAGCAGAGTGGCGCGGTGAAGCTGGCTACGATGTTCGTGTTGCCGAAGCAGCCATCGCGCGAGGTGTGGACGGGCACGCGCATCGGCGTGGATGGCATTGGCAATCTGACGGGAATTCGCGGACGGCCGACATCGGATTTCTACAAGGTGATCGATTCGCTCGCGGGCGGCGGCATGCCGTTCGTTGTGGTTGGCGACATTGGCTTGCACGGCGACGACGACGGCACGGGGATGCCAGCGCCACGTTCGCCGGACGAGCAGATCTTCGATCGGCTCAAGAAGAAATATCCGAGCCTCAAGATCACCCCCGGCAATGCGCTCGTCGAACAGGAGCGCGGCAGGAAGAGCCCCGTGGAGCTCATGATGATCCGCAACGCCGTGGACATTACGGTGCGTGCGCTGAAGGAAGTGATGCCGACGGTGAAGTCGGGGTACAACGAGTTCGAGCTGCAAGCGCTCATCGAGTACACGTTCCGGCGGAATGGCGCAGATCGTCCGTCGTTCTCGTCGATTGTCGGCTCCGGTCCGAACTCAACGACGTTGCACTACAACCAGAATGATCGGTTCATTGGTGCGCTGGATCTCGTCGTGATGGACATCGGTGCCTCCTTCCATGGTTATGCGGCCGACGTCACGCGAACGGTTCCCGCGAGTGGTGTGTTCACGAACGAGCAGCGCAACATTTATCAGCTCGTGCGCGATGCGCAGAAGGCCGCGGAGAAGCAGGCGGTGGTGGGCAATGCCGCGCGCCTGATGACGGATTCGTCCAACGCCGTGTTGGCGGCCGGCCTCACGAAGCTTGGTCTCATTGAGTCACCGAACGCGACGTACGATTGCAGCGCCGGCGCGCAGCCACGTCAGTGCCAACAGCTCAGCCTGTACTACATGCACGGGCTGGGGCATGGCATCGGTCTCGAGGTTCACGATCCCGAGCAGTTCTATTTCATGGGCAAGATTCAGCCTGGCAGCGCGTTCACCATCGAGCCCGGTGTGTACGTGCGAGAAACGATTCTTCAGGAAATTCCGGACACGCCGCGCAACCGGCTGCTCGCCACGAAGCTGCATGCGGCCGTGGAGACGTACAAGAACATCGGTGTGCGTATCGAGGACGACTACATCGCCACGCCGCAGGGCGTGGAATGGTTGTCCAAGGCGCCGCGTGAGATCACCGAAATCGAAGCAATGATGAAGGAAGGCAGTAAGGGAGTCGCTGCGCGCGACGAGCTTCGCGTGGAGAAATACCGAATGATTCCGTGAACGACGATACAAGCAATCGTTCGCGCGGGAGCGCGGTGGCCATGCTGGCTGCCGCGCTCTTGTTGTTTGTGTTCGGGCTGTATCCGTTGGCGAACACGTTGAGTGCCGGCACTGCCCTCCCCTGGTACCGGCATGCACTCACGTTCTGGGTAGCCGGTGGCGGTGCCCTGCTCGTGGTGCTGTTCCTGCTTGCCGTGGTTGGACGCGGGGCACTCGACACTGCCTGGGAGCACGCGAGCGCGTTTGTCATGCGCTTGCCATGGGGCGCATTCATTCTCGCGTGCGCCTGCGTGAGCGTCGCACTCTCGGCGTGGATTGCCTCATACTGTTTCGGCCTGCAGCCCCACAATGCTGACGAAGCAGCGCAGCTCTTCCACGCGAAGATTCTGTTGAGTGGACGCCTTTCGCTCGCACCCGACGTAAATCCGGCGTTCTTCCAAATGGACGACGTGATCTCCGGCGCGCGCTGGTATTCACAATTCCCCGTCGGCGGTCCCGCCTTCCTCGCGATTGGCCTGCTCATTCGCGCGGCATGGCTCCTCAATCCGCTGTTGCTTGGGCTCTCGCTCGTGAGCACCGCTGCGTTCACACGCCGCACATACGGCGAGGGCTCAGCGCGCATGGTCGCCATGCTCTATGCACTCTGTCCGTTCGCGCTGTTCATGAGCGCGAGCTTCATGAATCACGTTCCCACCATGTGGCTCGTGAGCGTGGCGCTGTGGCAGCTCGCACGTTGGAGCAGCGCGTCTACGGCGCGCGATGCGAATCTATCCGCAACGTTGATTGGCCTTTCCCTCGGTGCGGCATTCGCCGTTCGCCCGCTCGACGCACTCGCTGCTGCTGCTGTGATCGGCCTGTTCCAACTGACGTGCATTCGGAGTGCGCCCACCCGAACACGTTCGCTCGTTGCACAAGTGGTGGCAGGCCTTGTTCCCGTCGCGGTCCTATTCATTGTAAACGCACGGACCAACGGCTCAGCAACCACGCTCGGCTACGAAATCCTGTACGGCACGTCGCACCAGCTGGGATTCCACGTGGATCCCTACGGCTCGCCCCACACGCCGATGCGTGCGCTGTTGTTTGCATCGAAGTACCTGCTCCAATTGAATGTGCTTCTGTTCGAGTGGCCGCTGCCGGCAGTGGGCATCATCATCGCCGGTCTGGTTGCTCTTCGGCGCCCGACGCGTTGGGATCTCCTTGTCGTCGGGTTGTTGCTCGCCGAGTGCGTTGCGTACGCTCTGTACTGGCATGACGGTGCGTTTCGCGGGCCAAGGTTCCTCTTCACGGCGTTGCCTGCAATCGTGATTCTCGTGGCGCGCGTGCCGTTTGTGCTCGCCAAGCGCTTCACTGGCGTGCCCCGCACCGTGGCCATTTACGCGATTCCGGCGTGCATGCTCGTTTCCTGGCTCGCGTATGGCATCAACGACAGCATGCCCAGACGCATTCGGCAATACCGCAGTGCGGCGCTGATCACGCGCATCGATCCGGATTCACTCGCGCGCGCGGCGGGTCTGCATCACGCACTCGTCTTCATCAACGAAGGCAGCGAAGCGCGCAACCTTCATCTGCTGGTTGCACTCGGCATGAATCGCGGCGACGCTGCGCGTCTTACCGTGTCGGCGTCGCCGTGCGCCGTGCGTCAATCCATCGCCACCGAGGAAGCGCGAGCACCGGCGGCTCCCGGCGGGCGACGCGATCGTCTTATTCGCGGAGCGCTCGCGATCGATCCACGCACGCCAGAGCCGCAGCTCTGCCTCGATGATGCTCGGCGCGATGAAAGTGGAACCGCGCCGTACGTGACGTTCTTTGCGGCGAACGAGATCAATCGCGACGGTCGTGTAGACGGTGACGTGATCTGGGCACTCGACATGATGGAACGAAACAGCGAGCTGCGAGCACGCTTCGGCGATCGCGCCTGGATGCGGTTGTCCGTGTCGCCGACCGGAACACCCAGCCTGCGCGCCTACTGACTATTTCGCTCCATCATCCAGACTTCGGCGTCGGGATATTTCGCGAGCAATGTCGGCGACTTCCAGTATTGCGTCGCGACAATGCCGTTCGCAACCGCCCAATCGAGCGTCTGTTCGTGTCGAGTGTCGAGCACGAGGAAGGCACGTCGGGTTTGGGAGAACGTGCGATTGAGCGTACTGGAATCGAAGCCTGCCCTCGTGATGTAGTAGAGCACCGGGCCATTCGAAGGCATTGGCGCCAGAATGCGATCACCCGCATGAAGCTGCGGTCCAATGAGCGCGGCCACTTCGGAACCAGGACGAAATAAGCCTGTGTCTTCTGCGAGCTCCACCGCATGCGAGCGCATGAGCTGCCAGACCATCGCACACGTCACGAGTAGCGCGGCCAGCACTTCGCCCGTGGCGCGTGTGCGCGTGATGGCGTCGAGCGCGCGCCAGATGCCGCGAGCCACCGCAAGAAAGAACAGCGGCAACAAGAACAGCCACACGCGGGCGAACGGCGTGCGATGCATTGCGATCATCAGAACTCCACACCATGCGACCGCAGCGGCCGCAACCGACGAGCGCTTCGACGCAGTATCCGCAACGGCGCCGACCAGCGCGAGCGGAAGAATGACGACCAACGAGATAGGCGGCCATGGACTGACCCAGGAGCCCAGCGTCTCCGTGATCATCGGCACCACGTCGAGTACGAAGCGGTCCCAGTCACTCGGCGCCACAAACTTGTTGGCAACGAGAGACGTGATACCGGAGCTCACCATGATCGGCGCATACAGCACCGCGGCAATGACACACGAACCGGCTGCGGCTGAGCCGAGCGCGGTGAGATATGGGCGACGCTCCTCGGGATTGATGAAGCGCGCATTCAGGGCAGCCCACAAAGCGACGACGCCGAGCGGGTACATCATGGTGGGAATGGCGTAGAGACCGAGTCCGCCAATCACGGCGAAGCGAATGACGTTGCGTCGCGATGGCTGTTCGAGCAGGTGGTCTGCCACGAGCAGGAGCGCCAGAAAAAAGGCGGTGACGAGGGTATAGCCACGCGCGTTCGTGGAGAACAGTGCGAGCGCCGTGGAGCCGGCAGCGAGCGCAGCGCCGACGAGTGCGGATCGCTCATCGGCGAGGCGACGACCAACGGCCCAGACAAGCGGGATGATGGCTACTCCGGCGAGAAAGGCCGGTAGTCGAAGTGCCCAAGGTTGATAGTTAAAAGGGCTCGCGACGAGCTTGGCGAGCAATGAGTAGAAAACGTGGTTGTTGGGATAGCTGTAGCTCGTGATGATCGTGAACCACGAACGACCCACGTAGTAGGCCCATGAAATTGATTCGTCGAAGCGCATGGGCTGGCGGATTGCCGCAATGCGCGCGACGGCTGCGAGCACAGTAATCGCGCCAATGGGTAAGAGTCCGATGCGCTCGCTCTTGGTTGTCATGGTTCGCCGAACGGATCGCCGGGGGGAGCAACCAACGCCGGCGTGGGCTTCGGCAACTCACGCCGCTCTATCCACCGCTGGAAGTCATCAGCGATCGACGACCAATGCGCTCGGCTCATGCGATCGCCGCTGCTCGCACGTGACTGTGCAACGGTGCGAAGCTGCTTGATCTCGAACTCCGCCATGGCGCGCACTTCGGGCAACGCCTCAGCGTCTGCCGCGAGAAGCAATAGACGATCGGCAACTGCACGCTGGGTCACGCGCCGCAGTGCGGTCAGCTTTGGCGATCCGTTGGGCTGACTCCACGTCCGCGCGACGAGTGAATCCATCGTCTCATCAAGCGTGAGCATACCACTCCCGCGCGTTGCAAACGCCACGAGGCGACCCGCGCGTTCACGCTGGAGAATTCCGTCAACGATCATCTGCGCGAGCGTGCGTGCCGCGGACAATTCATCGAACGCTGGATCGGTGCGCCCCTTGAACAATTCATCAACTGGGCTGCTGCTGTTGTTCACGGCGCCGTTGTAACCGCTGGGCCGAGGTCCGAGCAGGTTGATCACCGTGTCCGGGATTGCGAGTTCGGCGGGCTGCAGCGCGTCGAGCAACGCGCTGAGGGCTGCACGCTGATGCGCGCCGTCGATTGGCTGTGTGGCAATCTGGCCGTCGCCGCGCACCGCGTTCTGATACGTCATGCCGCCAATCGTCTTGGTCACGCCGTTCAGTGCGAAGCGATGCCAGAAGTACAGTGGTGCGAGACGCTCCTGAAGTGTTGCGACCGGTTCACCAACGCGAATGTTGCGAAGGCCGAATTTCGCAAGCGCGACTTTCCGCACCGCGGTCTGGTGCTTCAGGAAATCGTACGGCGTTGCCGCGTCGTCCCAGAGATTTGTGCGGGGATCGCTCGAGTTTTCGGGACGCGCATCACCGTCAGACAGATACAGGTAGCCTTTACGCAGTCCCTCGGCGACGATTGCCGCGAGTGAGTCACGTTCGGTCGCCGGCGGAAAGATGCCGTATGCCCAGCGCACGGCCCACACGTCGTAGTCTCCTGGACCGCTGGCGTAGGCCTGTGAAATGTCGATGTCACCGCTCGCGTTCAGGCGAATGCGCGGTGCGGGGTAGTCCATCACCGACGACCGCTCGTTTGTGCTGGCGATGTAATTGTGCGCCATGCCGATGGTGTGACCGACTTCGTGCGCGCTCACCTGACGTACTCGCGCGAGCACGAAGTGCGTATCTGCCGCCGCGGCCTCGGCGCCGAGGAGTGCGGCGTAAATGTTGTAGTCCGTCCGCGCGCGGTGTGAATCCATGCGCGCCATGCCCTTCAGCATTTCCCCTGTGCGCGGATCGCCGAGTGCTCCGCCAACAGACCAGCCGCGTTCGTTGCGGTTCTCCCACTGCACGATGTTGTATCGCGCATCGAGCGGATCTTCCGACTCGGGGAGGAAGTCGACGACGAAGCCGCCCTGCAGGCCGGCTTTGTTGAACGCATCGCTCCAGAAGCGTACGCCGTCGATCGTTGCCTGCTTCATCGGCTCAGGAATGCCAGGGTCTATGTAGTAGTGAATGGGATTCTTGATCGGCGAGCGTGGATCATTGGGATCAACGCGCTCCAGGCGGTGACGTGAGATCCAGCGCTGTTCGATGGCGCGCTGAATGGGCTGGCCGTAATCCTTGAAACTGATGCCGAAGAATCCAACGCGCGGATCGAGCTCACGTGGACGATAGCCTTCCGGGAGTGGAAGAATCGACAGGTGCTGTCGCATCGTGAACGAGCGTCCATCGGGCACAATGCGAGAGGCAATGCCGCCGGGCCGGCCGTTCGTCGACATCGTGAGTGCGACGTCGATCTCCGTATTGGTGGGATACGACTTCGTGTGCGCCTTGTCGATGTACGAGCGGTCGCGCGCGACAGCGTACGAGCCCTGATTCAACCCCGTCATTGTACCGGCAATGTCATTCCAGTCGCGATACGCGACTTCCGTGATATCGACCAGCGTGCGGCCGCCTTCTTCTGCCAGAACCGGCAATGACGCTACTGTGCTCTGCGGAAAGGCCTCGTCGACGGTGCGCTTGTGCATCGCATTGTCGAGTGACGTGCGATAGGCGTTATTCTCGAACACCATGAGCACGCGGTCGCCATCGCGATCGAAGCGCACCACGCGCGCGCCACCGCTCGCGCCACGATCCAGCCCGACTGGATTCGAGCCGAAGCCAGTCGCGAGGCTCGACCAGAACAGCGCGCGATTCGCACCACGCGGCAACTCGGCGAAGAGACGGTTCTGTTTCGTGTCCACATAGAGCGGAACGAATCCGTCGCGTCGGTCAAAGCCTGCGGTGCGCGATGCGATAGTCGTCGCGGGTTGCACAGCGGGCGGATTCGCTGGCTGCTGCGCCGCAATCGGTGCGGCGAGCAACAACGAGAGCAGAAGAGACGGTTTCATGAGTTGTGTGGTGGGGAAAGCAGGTCCCTCGCTGCGCTCAGGACGACAACGGTGTCATCCTGAGCAACGCCAAGGATCTGCTCTTTCTACTTATCTACGATACCGCGAAGGATTCCATTGCGAACACGAACCGCCTTGGCATTCGCCGCAGCATTCTCGGCCAGCTTTGGCGCCACTGCTGAATATTTCAAAATACCCTGAAGCGTGAGCGACTCCGCGCCGCGCTTCACCGTGATTGTGACCGGAGTTCCCGCCGCGCGGCCCGCGTACTTCACCCGAAAGCGCGCACCAAAGCTCTGGTCGGCCACCGGAATGTCTCCGATGCTCACCATTTCGTCGCCCTCTTTCACGCCGGCCACCGCTGCTGAGCTTCCGGGCTCGATCTCCACCACGCGAATAGCGCCAGACGGATCGTTCGCCGTTGTCACGCCAATGCGCGGCGTGCTGTCAGGCACGAGTGCAATGCCTGCGAGTGGAAGAATCGTCGCCCACGGATAGACCTCGCGACCATCGACATACTTCTGCTCGAAGTCCTCGAACGAACGGCCACTCGCTGCGCGCGACACTGCACTCCAGAAATCCTCTCGCGTGAAGCCGCGTCCCTTGCCGTATGTCGACTCGTACAGCTCGCGCATCACGGTGTCGAGCGAACGTTTGTTGTCGCTCGCGTCGCGAATCATCACGTCGAGCATCAAACCGGCGAGCGATCCCTTCGGGTAATAGCTGTAGCCGGTGCCATCCGTCGGATGGACCCACGTATTCAACGACGCATCCTCGAGCGCGAACGGGATCGTGCCCGCAATCTCGTTCATCTTCTCGGCCGTCAACGCCAGGAAGCCCGCGGCGTCAACGATACCGCCACGAACCTCGGCGAGATCGGCGTAGTAGTCCGTGATGCCCTCGCTCACCCACAACCACGTTGTGGGCTGCGGGCGATCATAGCGATACGGCGTGAGATCCGCGGGACGCAGCCGCTTCACATTCCACGAATGAAAAATCTCGTGCGCGTAGAGCGAGGGCTCCCCATCGCTCCCGACAAACTGCGGCGCGACGATATCGACGTGCGACGCCGAGTGCTCGAGCCCTGAGTATCCCTGCGCGGTGGAGTCCATGATCTGGAGCAGCGAGTAGCTCTCCCATGGCGCCACCCCAAACACATTCACCTCAACGGGAATGATCCGCTTGAGATGCTGCCACGCTTCGGCGCGTCCGTCGCCACTCACCGATCCTTTGGGATACGTGCCGAGTCGCACAGTCTTGCCGGCAATGAATGCGCTGTCGAGATCGAACTCGCCGACGAAGAACGGCATGTCCACGAGATCGTGGTAGTTCGAGGCCTTGTAGCTCCGCCCCGACGCCGATGACGTCATGCTCGTCGCAATGTGCCAGGCGGCTTCCGTCTTGATCGTGACGGTCGCCGCAAAATCGAGTGAGCGACCTTCAGGATACAGAAAGAGATTGGTGCCGTTGAACAGCGCGAAGTCCGGCTTTGTCCACGACATCGCATTGTCGAGCGTATCGGCGAGATAGTCGAACGCGACCGTCACGCGACCGGCCTTGGCCGGATGCAAGCGCCATGTGTCAAAGTCGACTTTGTCCCATCGCAGCGGCACGCCATTCTGCGTTGGCCTGAAATTGCTGACCCAGCGCGCAAAGTTGCTGATCTCGTACGCGCCGGGTGTCCACGCGGGTAGCGAGAGAATCACGACACCATTGTCGGCGACGTCGAACGATGTCACCACGCCCAGTGTGCGCCGTGCGAGTCCGGCGGCGTCGGCAGTGACGTCGTAATGGATATTGGTGATGGGCGCGGAGACAGCCTGCGCGCCGAGCGGTGCCGTTATGACAGCAACCAGAAATGCGGTGAAACGAGAGAAGTGCATCCGGGTGATTTATGCCCGAGCGCGCTTCTCCGAAAGCGGCGGTTTTACGGACTGTCCATTCCGTACGCCGGGGCCACATATTCGCACCTCGGCATCTCCCTCCACTGTAGCGCCAGGAGCGCACCGCATGTCCGTCCCCAACGCCGCGCCGGGTTCCGATCAGGGCACGCAATTTTCGCCGTACATCGCCGCGAGCGAGGCCCCACGCGAATTCAGCATCGGCGCCATCATCCTCGGCGTCCTGCTCGGCCTGGTCTTCGCTGCCTCGAGTATCTACCTGGCGCTCAAGGTCAGTCTCACGGTGAGCGCGTCGATTCCGATCGCCGTGTTGTCGATTACGATCTTCCGCTACATCTCGCGTGCGTTCGGCGCGCAGCCGGCCACGATTCTCCAGAACAATCTCGTCCAGACCACCGGCTCGGCGGGTGAGTCCATTGCGGCCGGTATCGCGTTTACACTGCCGGCCTTGCTGTTACTGGGCTATGAGTTGCCGTGGATTAAGGTCATTGCCATCGGCGTCGTTGGCGGCGTGCTCGGCGTGTTGTTCCTGGTGCCGATCCGTCGCAGCCTGATCGTGAAGGAACACGCCAATCTCAAATACCCCGAGGGCACGGCGTGCGCGCAGGTGCTTATCGTTGGCGAACGCGGGGGCATGCAGGCCAAGACCGTGTTCATGGGCTTCGGGCTCGGTGCCGGATACAAGTTCCTGAATGCGGGCCTGAAGGTGTTTCTCGAGGTACCGAAAAAGGCCTTCACCGCGGTCATGACCAACGGGCAGACGCAGCTCTTCGGTGAGATACAGGCCGAGGTGAGCCCCGAGTTGACCGGCGTGGGGTTTATCATTGGCCCGCGCATCGCTGGTTATTTGTTCGCGGGCGGCTTGTTGAGCTTCTTCGTGCTCATTCCCGCGATCAAGCTGTTCGGTGCCGGGCTGACTGCGCCAATCTTTCCGGCGACGGTGCTCATCAAGGACATGCAGGCGATGGATGTCCGCGGGAAGTACGTCTATTACATCGGTGCCGGCGCTGTGACGATGGCCGGCCTCATCAGCCTTGCACGCGGATTGCCGACCATCTGGGGCGCGCTCGTCTCGGGGCTCGGTGATCTTGGCGGCGTAAAGAGCGGCAGTGAAGTGCCGCGCACCGAGCGTGACCTGCCGATGGGTGTTGTTGGCATCGGCGCCCTGCTCTGCCTCCTCGCGATGGTCTTCCTGCCGCAGATCGGCATCAACTGGGTTGGCGGATTGCTCGCTGTGTTCTTCGCGTTCTTGTTCGTGACCGTGTCGAGCCGCATTACGGGCCAGATCGGATCGTCGGCGAATCCTGTCTCGGGCATGACGGTCGCGACGCTGCTGCTTACGTCGCTGATGTTTCTCGCGGCGGGTTGGGTTGGCATCGAGCATCGCGTGCTCGCGTTGTCGATTGGCGGTGTCGTGTGCGTTGCGGCATCGACAGCAGGTGCGACGTCGCAGGACTTGAAGACGGGCTATCTCGTCGGCGCGACGCCGCGGTATCAGCAGATCGGCCTTTTGATCGGCGTGACAGCGAGTGCGCTGATTGTCGGCGGGATCATTCAGTTCTTGAACGACGCGAAGACGACAATCGTCGCGAAGGAATATCCCGGTGTACAGGTCTCGATGATCGAGGCGAACGGACGTTACGCGCTGGCGAACGGACACATGGTCGCGGCTGCAGAGAACGGCGGCGCTGGTCCGTACCGTGTTGGTCGTCTCTACGAGCAGACCGGCAGTGCCACGGCAGGCAAGTATCTCGTCGACGACACCGGTGCGATCAAGTACCTGGTGGATCCGGGCGTGGGGGGACGCGAACGCGTGAACTACGACGGAAAGGTGATCGAAAAGCTCGATTCGCCCAAGGCGCAGATCATGGCGCTGGTAGTTGACGGAATTCTGACACAGAAGCTGCCGTGGGGTCTGATCCTGATCGGCGCCTTCCTGGCCATTGGCATCGAACTGCTTGGTATACCGTCACTTCCGGTGGCAGTCGGGGTATATCTGCCCATCTCGACGTCGGCTACGATGTTCATGGGCGGGGTCATTCGCTGGCTGGTTGACCGGCGTCTCAAGCCCGAAGAGCGAGAGGGTCCTGACGCGGACTCGGGTCCGGGGGTCTTATTCTCGTCGGGCCTGATTGCCGGCGGGGCGATTATGGGTGTCGTACTCGCAGGTCTCGCCGCGCGTCATCTCGACGAGAAGTTCGATCTCGCGAAGTCGTTGGGTGCCATGGCTACGAGCAATCTCGTTTCGCTCGCGGGCTATGTCGTCCTTCTTGCTATTCCGCTATATGTGATTGGAAAACGGATGAGCAAAACGACGGAGTGAGGTACAATCCCACCGGCGTCCCCACAGACGCGGAGTTTCGAGTATGCAGAGGAACACAGTGCAGCTCGCGCGAGCAGCACTTGCAGGAGCGATGATGTTGGCGCCGTCGCTCCTGCGCGCGCAGAACGTACGGCCGGCATCCGCGGTCGCGAATCTGGTTGGCATGGTGAAAGACTCGTCGGGCATTGCGCTGAACGCCGTCGAGGTGTGGATTCGCGGCACGGACCTGTTCGCCCATACCAATGACGCAGGCGGCTTCCGTCTGCCGGGGCTCACGCCCGGACCGGTGAAGCTGCTCGTGCGTCGCCTCGGGTTCGAGCAGGCGAATGTCGATCTGGATTTGCGCGCTGGCAGAACAGACTCGCTCGTGATCTCGATGACGTCGGTTGCCGCCACCCTTCCCGGTGTGGTGGTCGAAGAAGAGTCGCGCGTTCGCCGTATCCTTGCGGGGTTCTATGATCGCCGCTCCAAGGGTTTCGGCCATTTCTACACGCGTTCCGAAATCGAGGATCGCCATCCGCAGGACTTCACCGACATTGTGCGGCAGACGCCGGGTGTGACCATTCAGACTATTGGCGGCCGGCGGCAGGTGCGCTTTTCGCGCAGCGCCATGAATCCGCGCGGTGACTGTCCTCCGCAGTATTGGGTTGACGGTATGCGCATCGAGAACGCGTCTGCTGACGAATTTCCGCCGAGCGACATCGAAGGTCTCGAGATATACGCCGGCACGGCAACCATCCCTTCGCAATTTGCTCCGAGGGCGGTGCAGGTACAGAAGACATGCGGCGCCATCGTGATTTGGACGCGCGTTCCTGGCACCTGAGCGTTTGCCGCGTACGGGCGTGATGCGGTATGCGACGCTGCGATCGTGAGGCGTCCGGCGTGAGGCGCGAGAGGTTCGGCGTGCGGCGATCGTGTCGCGGTGCGTCGTGATGCGTGTCATTCCGAGCGGAGCGCGCAGCGCGAAGTCGAGGAATCTGCACTTCCACGCTGTTCCCCTCACGCATCACGCAACACGATCCCCGTACGCCGTACCTCCCGCGCCTCACGCTTCACGCAATACGTGAAAATTCTCTCCCTTCTCCCAGCCGGTACTGAAATCGTCTGCGCGTTAGGTGCCGCAGACGAATTGGTCGGCATCAGCCACGAGTGTGATTACCCCGCGAGTGTCACGGCCCTCCCTCGCGTGACCTCGAGCATCGTCTCGAGCAACGCCAGCGCGCGCGACATCAATGACTCCGTGCGCGAACTCGTCAAGAACGGACAGCCCGTGTTCATACTCGACGCCGAGCAGATCTCCGCAATGCGCCCCGACGTGATTCTCACGCAATCGCTCTGCGACGTGTGCGCCGTGAGTGATGGCGTCGCCCACGCACTCGCGCATGTGGTCTCACCCGTGCCGCAGGTCCTTCCACTCGTCGGGAACACACTCGCCGGCGTGTGGGCCGACATCCGCGCTGTCGGCAACGCGACGCATCGCGTCAACGAAACCGAAGCGTTGCTCGCATCCCTCGACGCGCGCGTCCGCCAGATTCACGAAACACTCAAGGCTGCACGCGCGCCTCGGCCTCGTGTCGCCGTAATCGAGTGGCTCGATCCACTCTTCTCCGCGGGACACTGGACACCCGATCTCGTGCGCCGCGCTGGAGGCGTGGACGTTCTCGCCGAGCCAGGTGCGCACTCGGTGCAGATCGATGTGGCACAGGTGCGCGACGCAGCGCCCGACCTCCTGTTCTTTGCGCCATGCGGCTTTGATGTGTATCGCGCCACGAACGATGCGCGCGAGCTATTGCGTCGGCCGGAGTGGGCGTGGGCGCGCGACGTCAGCGCATGGGCACTCGACGGAAACGCACTCACCAGCCGCCCCGGCCCTCGGCTTGTTGATGCCATCGAGACCATGGCATCGATCATCGCGCCGGCGTGCTTCGATCCGCCTGCTGCTCACTACGCGCACGTGCTCCGCTAATCGTCACGAACGCCGTTGCTGCGCCGCAGAAGCACAGGGCAGCGCTGATCCACATACCGCGCACAAATCCCTGCGAAATGTTCGCCGGCGTCAGCCCCTCGGCGCCGGCGAGACCCGCCGCGAGCGGCACCGCAGCCGTTGCCAGCAGTCCCGCGAGTCGCGACACGGCATTGTTCACCGCCGACGCAACGCCCACTTGATTCTTGGGCACGGCTTCGAGAACGGCCGCGGTAAGTGGTGCAACAAACACGGAGAGCCCAAGTCCAAACACGATCACGGCAGGCAGCACGTGCGTGAGATAGTCACTGTCCTCTCCCACGCGCGTAAACAACACCATCCCAATCGACGCCACTAGCGCACCCCCCGCCATGGGCAACCGCGCGCCGATTCGGTGCGACAGGCGCCCCGCAACTGGCGAGAGCACCAGCATGATCGCATTGACTGGCAGAAACGACGCACCGGCCCGCAACGCGCTGTAACCCAACACATTCTGGAGCTGCAGCATCAACATCAACAGCAGCGCCGAAAGCGCCGCGTACACGAACAGCGTTGTCAGATTCGCCCCTGAGAATT
>JBBQHJ010000041.1:0-21139 GCA_038323865.1 Gemmatimonadales bacterium | reverse complement strand
CGAAGCCCATCAGCTTCTGCCCCTTCCCTGCCTTCACGCCTTCGATGAACGCGGGAATGTTCTTCTTGTCGCCGATCTCCTTGATCATGTGGAGCACGGCTTCGTTCGCGCCGCCGTGGAGCGGCCCGTACAGCGCGGCAATACCTGCGGCGACAGCGGAGAATGGGTCCACATGCGAGCTACCGACGGCGCGGACGGCGTTGGTGGAGCAATTCTGTTCGTGGTCGGCGTGGAGGATGAACAACACCTCGAGTGCCTTCACGAATGCGGGGTTGCCCTCGTACTTTGACTCCGACATGCGAGCGACCATCGACAGGAAATTCTCGACGTAGCCGAGGTCGTTGTCGGGGTAGATGATGGGGAGGCCCTTTACGTGGCGGAAGCAGAACGCCGCGAGCGTTGGCAGCTTGGCGAGCAGGCGGACGATGCTGATGTGCCGCTCATCCGGATCCTGAATGTTCTTGGCGTTGGGATAGAAGCTCGACAGCGCGGCGACGGTGCTGCAGAGCATCGACATCGGATGCGCGTCGTAGCGAAAGCCGGAGAGGAACGTCTTGATGTTCTCATGGACGTACGTGTGGTACGTGATCTGGTGCGTCCAGTCGTCGTACTCGGTCTGCGAGGGGAGCTCACCGTTGCGCAGCAGCCACGCCACTTCGAGGAACGACGCCTTTTCGGCGAGCTGCTCGATTGGGTAGCCGCGGTAGCGGAGGATGCCCTTATCGCCGTCGATGAAAGTGATGGCACTCTTGCACGACGCCGTGTTCATGAACGCCGGGTCGTACGTCATCAATCCAAATTCGTCCGGATTCTGCTTGATGGGGCGCAGGTCCATCGCGCGGATGGCCGTGTCGCCTTCGATAGCCGGGGGCATGATGCCGATGTTATAGCTCTTGCCCGTGCGACTATCCTTGATCTCCAGGGCGCCGCCTTCTGCGCCCGCTGTCTTTGACTCACCAGTGCTCATTTGACTCTCCGTGTCGATCACCGTTCCCGGAGTCCCATGCTCCGCGCGCAGAAATCTATCCGACGCAATCGGCTCGCGCATGGCGGTCAATGACTGACCGACACGTGATAACGGCGGCGGTTTCGGTGACCCAGCTGAGCATTGCCGCTGGCGCTGCTTTTCTGGGTGGAATCATGAATGCCGTGGCCGGGGGCGGGACGCTTCTGACGTTTCCGTCGCTCATTGCGGCTGGGCTCTCGCCGTTGGTTGCAAATGCAACCAGTACGGTGGCGCTTCTGCCGGGCGCGCTCAGCAGCATGCTTGGGTATCGGAATGAGTTGACGGGTGCCCGGAGGTGGACTCTACGTCTCGCGTTGCCGTCGCTGATAGGCGGGCTACTCGGCGCGTTTCTCCTGCTGCGGACGCCGGACAAGACGTTCGAGCGGGTGGTGCCATGGCTTGTTCTCGGAGCGACAACGCTGTTCCTGGCGCAGCGGCCTTTGCTGGGGTGGATTCGTCGGTATGAAGAAAAGCAGGTCCCTCGCTCCGCTCAGGACGACACCCGTGTGCAGGTCCCTCGCTCCGCTCAGGACGACACCGGTGCTCAGCACGACAACACGATTCAGCCCACGTGGAAGATTCTCGGCTGGCAGACGGTGGTGGGCATGTACGGCGGCTACTTCGGAGCCGGCGTTGGGATTCTGATGCTCGCGGCACTCGGCTTCATGGGATTCACCAACATCCACCGCATGAACGGCCTCAAGAACTGGGGCGGCTTCTGCATGAACTCCATCGCCGCGGCGACGTTTGCCGTGAGCGGCATCGTGGATTGGCCCGTGGCGCTGAGCATGGCTGTGGGCGCGATCATCGGCGGTTACGTCGGATCGCGCATGGCGCAGCGCGTGCCGCAGCACTATGTGCGCGGACTCGTCGGCGTCGTTGGCGTTGTGAGTGGAATCTGGTTGTTGTCGCGCTAACTGCGCATGCCGAGCTTGTAGATGATGTCCCACTCCTTTTCGCTCACCGGCTGAACGCTCAGGCGACTGCCCTTTTGTAGCAGCACCATCTTTTCCAAGCCTTTGGTGGTGCGCAGCTCGGCGAGTGTGACTGGCTGCTTGAACTTCTCGACGGCCTTCACGTCCACCACGTACCAGAGCGGATTTTCTGGGGTGCTCTTGGGGTCGTGGTGGTCGTGCGTGGGATCCAGCGCGGTTGCGTCGGGATAGCCCTCCTTCGCAATCTCGGCGACACCGACCACGGCGGTCGGATCGGCGCTCGAATGATAGAAGAAGACGAGGTCGCCATTCTTCATCAGGTCGCGCAGCGTGTTGCGCGCCTGGAAGTTCCGCACGCCGTCCCAATGCGTGGTCTTTTTCGGGAGGGCGAGGAGGTCGTCGAAGGAGAAGACGGAGGGCTCGGATTTCACGAGCCAATAGTTTCGTGACATGGCCGTGAATGTAGCCGCCCTTGAAGCAGCGCGACACGCCGGACAGTTTGTTCATCATGGACCAGGCACTTGCTGGGCTTTCGGCATTCGCGGCGGGTTTGCGCACCGCTCTCTTGTTCGGGGGCATCGCGGTGGCGCTTGTCGCCACGGCGGACTGGGCCGCGCGAACGCGGCGTCTCAGCCCCTTCAGCGGTGTGGCGCGCTTCCTTCGCGCCCAGGTTGATCCGCGACTCACCGGCATCGAGCGGCAGGTCACGCGCGTTGGCGGGCATGCGTCGGCGACGCCGTGGTGGGCGCTGGTGGTGTACGTCATCCTGGCTGCGGTGCTGCTCGCGGCGGTCGACGTCGTCTCGAGCCTGGTGCGTGAAGCGTTAGGTGCCTCCTCGCTTGGATCGCTTGGGATATTCGCGTTGGCACTGCACTGGGTCTTTCGCTTCTTCACGTTCGCATTGCTGGTGCGTGTGATCGCGTCGTGGTTTCCGCGAGCCGCACATTCTCCATGGATGCGCTGGTCGTTTACCGCGACCGAATGGATGCTGCGTCCGATGCGCCGAGTGATACCGATGATTGGCATGCTCGACATCACACCAATTCTGGCATACTTCGCGCTTCAGATTGCTGAGGGATTGCTAACGCGTGTGTTCTTCCCGAGTATGTGAATCCGGTAAGAAGGAGCTGCTGTCGAGATGACGGATGTGCTGCTGGTGGGATCTGACGTTGCGCTGCTCGAAGGCCTCGCGCAGACATTAAGCGGGCTCGGCCATCGCACTGCGGTGGCGCGGTCACTGACAGAAGCGCGAGAAGTTGCGGTGGCGCGACCGCCACTCGTGCTCGTGGTTGATCGGGCGCTTGCGAGTAGTTCCGGCGCTGACTTGCTCACGGTACCGATAGCCGCGGGCGGTGCGCGTCTGCTGTACCGGCCTGCCGCGACATCGCCGGCGACGCTCGTGCCAATGTTGCAGCGCGCGGTGCTAGCGGATCTCACACTGCCGCTCGAGCGACACCGGTTGTCGGCGCTCGTACAATCAATTGGCGACCGTGCGAAGGCGACTGGACGTGCGCGACGAGACACGCCATCCGAGAATCGTGTGACATGACGCAGCCGATCGTTACAATCACACTGCGCGGCGATTGCACGGGTACATTCAGTAGTACCCTATAGAGCAGGACCATCCGGCGCGCCACGTGATCCTCGCCGCTGATCAGGCTAGGAGGAGCGATGACTCGGTTGGCATCAGCAGACAGCGTACGCGACTCGGCGTCTTTCGATGATGCCCGCGGCGCGGGACTCCCACCGGCTGCGGCACAACGCGTATCCAATCAGGTCGGTCGTGCCTTTCGCGGGACCTATGGCGCGAAGACTGGCCTCAGATCGTTGGTTCGCGGCCTCGCAGCGCCGATGCTTGCGAGCGGCACATTGCCCGAGACTGTCATCCAGGCGTTTCAGAAGATTGTGCTCGAGCATCCCGCGCGCGTGGTGGGCGATCCGCGAAATGTGGTGACGGGTGTGCTCCAGTCGGACATGTTGATGGAAGTCATTCGCGATTGTGTTTCTGCAGTTGACCAACAGTAGTCTGCATGAGACGCCGCTGATTCGCTCTGCGGTGCTGCGTTGACACCACATGCCGAGACGTACGGTGCAACGCGCCTTGCCGAGCACGCGCGGGCGCTTGCGGCCGCGCATTCCATCGTGGTCCCGCGCCGCCCGGGTTGGCTGAAGCGGCGGACGCGCGGACCATTGCTGTCACGACTCGACGGCACGGCCCGCGCCCTCGTGATCGCGCGCGATACGCTGGCCACAGCATCGGCGTCGGGTGAAGGTGTAAGCCCCGCGGGCGCGTGGCTGCTCGACAATTTCTTCATCGTGCTCGAGCAGGTGCCGGAAATCCGCGCCACGCTTCCGCCGGGATATTACCAGGAACTGCCCAAGCTCACGGGCACGGGTCGTCTCTCCGGGTATCCGCGCATCTTCTCCATTGTCACGGAGATGATCGCGCACACGGACGGACGGCTCGACGAAGACAGCGTCGCGCTGGTGATTCGCGCCTATCAGGAGGTTGCGCCGCTCACCTTGGGCGAGCTGTGGGCGATTCCTGCCATGCTGCGGCTCGGTTACCTCGAGAATGTGCGCGGAATGGCTGTTCGCGCGGCGCGCGATGTTGCTGACCGCGCACTCGCGACCTCGTGGGTGTCGCGACTCCTCGGCACGGGCCCACTCGATGACGCCGCGGCGGCACTCGCGGAGTTCGTACATCACGGACCTGAGCTCACTCCGGCGTTCCTCACGCGATTCCTTCAGCAGGTGCGCACGCGGCGCTCCGATTTCACGCCGCTGCTGTGGCTCGAGCGATGGGTCGCAGAGGACGTGATGACGGTGGAGGACGCCGCGCAGCGATCCGTGCATCATGCGGCACTGACGCAGCTGGTGATGTCGAACTCCATCGCGAGCCTGCGCGCCGTTACGACAGTGGATTGGATGGCGTTCGTGGAGGCGGCGAGCAGCACGGAGGCGGTGCTGCGCGGCGATCCATCGGGCACGTATGTGCACATGACGCGCGCAACGCGCGATCACTATCGTCACGCGATCGAGCGAATTGCGCGTGAGGCTGATCTCGAGGAGACGGATGTCGCGCGCGCCGCGATTGACGCCGCTGCGCAATCCGCTGCGCTCAACGGCATTGAGGTGCGCGAGTCGCATATCGGATATCACCTCATTGGCGATGGCCGGCCCGCGCTGGAAGGCACCGTCGGTCGGCGAGCACCGATGGGCGCGCGCGCGCGCGAATTCATCGAGGCGCATCCCGCGCACTTCTATTTCGGATCGTTCGGTGTGGTGCTGGCGGCAACGCTCGGCGCTTTTCTTTCGCCGCTTCCGAGCGACATGTCCGGAACCGTGGGCGCGCTGTGGCTCACGTACGCTGTGTTGCTTGCGCTACTTCCCGCAGCCGACGTCGCGCTCGCGATCGTGCATCAACTCGTGCCGCTCCTTGTGCCGCCGGATCGAATGCCTCGGCTCGACTACTCGGAGGTAGTGCCCGAGCGGGATCGCACGGTGGTGATCGTGCCGTTGTTGATCGGCAGCATCGAGGCGGTCGTGCACGCGGTGGAACATCTGGAAGTGCAATATCTCGCGAATTGCGATCCGGAACTCCGCTTCGCGTTGCTCACCGATCTCACGGACGCGCCCACGGAGATTGCGCCCACCGATGCGGCGATTGTCGCTGCGGCGGTCGAAGGCATTCGCGTGCTCAACGCGACCTACGGTGATGCGCCGCCGTTCTACCTGTTGCACCGCCCACGCCGTTGGAATTCGGCGGACGAAGTATGGATGGGATGGGAGCGCAAGCGTGGCAAGCTGGTGGACTTCAATGAGCTCGTCGGTGGTGCGACCACCGATGCGTTCTCGGTAACCGAAGGCGATCTGCCGTGGCTGCGCGGCGTGCGATACGTGATCACGCTCGACGACGATACCGTGCTTCCACGCGGGGCGGCGGCGGCGCTGATCGGCACCATGGCGCATCCACTCAACCGCGCGGAGTTCGACGCGCGCGAAGGCCGCGTGGTGAGAGGGTATGGAATTCTCCAGCCACGCGTGAACGTCTCACTGGCGAGCGCCAGCGAGTCACGCTTCGCCGCGATCTACTCGGGTCATCCGGGCGTTGATCCGTACACGACGGCTGTTTCCGATGTGTATCAGGATCTCTTTGGCGAGGGCACGTTCACGGGAAAGGGCATTTACGATGTGGCTGTCTTTCGCAGCGCGACGGCAGGGCGCTTTCCTGTCAACACGCTGCTGAGTCACGATCTTATAGAAGGGACGTTCGCACGCGCTGGTCTCGTGACGGATATCGAAGTGTACGACGACTATCCCACACGCTACCTCACCGCCACGCGTCGCACGCATCGTTGGATACGAGGCGACTGGCAGCTCCTGCGCTGGCTTGGTGGCCGCGCGCCCGGTGCGCCCGGTGCCGTGGGCAATCCGTTGTCGCCACTGTCGCGCTGGAAGATTGCCGACAATATGCGGCGCAGCATCACACCGATTGCGCTGCTCACGTGGTTGGTGGCGGGATGGCTGCTGCTCCCCGGTTCAGCTGCGGCATGGACGGCGATTGTCCTCGTGGCCATGGGCGGACCGTGGATCATTCCCCTGCTCTTTTCGGCGGTGCGTCCGCCGCGCGGCCAGGCATGGCGCCCATTTTACGCGGCGCTTGGTCACGATGCGGGACGTGCGCTTCAACAGCTTGGCGTGGCGCTCGTTGTCCTGCCTGATCAGGCATTCCTCGCCATTGATGCCATCACACGCAGCATCGTTCGCGTGTTGTTCACGCGGCGGAAGCTTCTCGAGTGGCAGACCGCGTCGCAGGTGGAGGGCAGCACAGGAGAGAGCCGGGGCTACGTCTGGCATCGCATGTGGCCGGCGGCGCTGCTCGGCGCAGCGATTGCCGGAATTGTCGTGCTGCGATGGGCCCTCGGTACCGATCATCCATTTGCGCACCCACTCGCGCTGGTGGCGGGAACTGGATGGATCCTGGCATGGCTGCTGGCACCCGAATTGGCGAAGCGTCTCGGTGAGCCGCTCACGCGACGCAGTCTTGTTCTCGATGACGCGCAGCGGACCACGGCGCTTCGATATGCACTTCGGCATTGGCGGTATTTCGATCGGTTCGTCAGTGCGGACACGCACTGGCTGGTGCCGGACAATTTTCAGGAGACGCCGGAGCCGGTTGTCGCGTCGCGCACATCGCCCACGAACATCGGATTGCAGCTGTTGTCGACCATGTCGGCGTGTGATCTGGGCTTCATCACGCGCACCGAGATGCTCGAGCGGCTTGAACGCGCGTTCGACTCGATGGATCGGATGTCCCGCACGCACGGGCACTTTTACAACTGGTATGATCTCAGCGACCTGCGTGTGCTCGATCCACCGTACGTGTCGACCGTGGATTCCGGCAATCTCGCTGGCCATCTCGTCGCGCTCGCACAGGGATGTCTCGCAGTTGCCGACAGCGCGGTGGATGATGAACGTCACTGGACAGTGCTCGACGCGAACAGTGTCGCTGCCAGCGCGCGTTCGGCACGCGCCGACCGTGTGCAAGTCGCACCATGGATTGGCGAGCGCATCATTGCATATCAATCGGCCACACTCGAACTACGGCGTCGCTCGAGCGCGCCCGATGCGACAACAGATGACCGCGCGTCGGCACTGTGGGCTCGGCAGCGCCTTGAGGCGGTAGCGACGGAACTCGCGTCTTTTGGGCTCGAACCCGAGGACGACGCATCGATGCCGCTGCGAACGGCAGCGCTGACGTCGCCGTCGGCGGCAGAGTTGATCATCCGCCTGGACGCGTTGGCCGAGCGCGCCAAAGTGTTTGCGATGGCGATGGATTTTCAGCTCGTGTATGACCCGCGCCGCCGGTTGCTCGCCATCGGCTACAACGCGCGGTCGGGAGAGCTGGACGAGAGCGCATACGATCTTCTTGCCTCGGAATCGCGTCAGACGAGCTTTATCGCCGTCGCGAAGGGCGACGCACCATTAGAGCACTGGTTCAGGTTGGGCCGCTCGTTGACGATCGTCGATTCCGCGCCGGCGCTGGTGTCGTGGAGTGGCAGCATGTTCGAGTACCTGATGCCGTTGCTGGTCATGCCGCCAAGGCCGTTTTCGCTGCTCGACCAGACGTGTCATGCGGCGGTGCACCGGCAGATACGGTATGGACAAGCGCGCGGGGTGCCGTGGGGCATTTCGGAATCCGCGTACAATGTGCGCGACCGTCACGAGACCTATCAGTATCACGCGTTCGGCGTGCCCGATCTCGCGCTCAAGCGCGGCCTGTCGAGCGATCTCGTCGTCGCCCCGTATGCATCCGTGCTCGCAACGGGCGTGGATGCGCATGCTTCCTTTCGCAATCTCGCTGAACTGGAGCAGATCGGCGCACTTGGTGCGTTTGGGTTCTACGACGCGGTCGATTACACACGCCCGCCGGAGAACTCCCAGTACGCGGTGGTGCGCAGCTTCATGGCGCATCACATCGGGATGAGTCTCGTTGCGCTCGACAACGCGCTGAGCATTTCGCGTGGAAATGCCGAGGGCATCTGGCAGCAGCGGTTCATGAATGATCCGTCCGTGCGGGCCGCGGCGCTTTTGCTCGACGAACGCGTACCGCGCCGCTACGTGCCGCGCGCACCGCAGTCCGACATGGCTGATGACGATCCCACCATTGCGCGCGTTGCCTCGGCGCGTATCCCGGTGCACGAAGTCAACACACCGCATTCGGTGGAACCGCACGTGGCATTGTTGGGCGGTCCACGATACAGCGTGCTCCTCACCAACTCCGGAAGCGGGCACAGTCGCGCCGACGGGCTCGACGTGATGCGCTGGCGTGCCGATGCCGCGCAGGATGACAGCGGCCAGTGGATCTACGTGAAGGACGTGACGGCAGGAACACAGTGGTCAACGACCTATCAGCCGACGCGTGTCACACCGACAGCGTACCGCGCGAGCTTTGCGACCGATCGTGTGACGTTCTTCCGTCGCGATGCTGCGGTTGAAACGCACACCGAAGTTGTCGTCATCGCGGCCGAACAGGCCGAGGTGCGGCGTGTGACGCTGGTGAATCGCTCGCGTGTTGCGCGTGTGTTCGAGATCACGAGCTACGGTGAAGTGGTGTTGTCCACCGACGCCGCCGATCGCGCACATGCGGCGTTTCAGAAATTGTTCGTCGAGACGGAGTGGGTGCCCGGTACCACGTTGCTCGCCAGCCGTCGCCCGCGCTCGGCGGAGGATGCGCGCTTGTGGTGTGTGCATGTGGTTGCGACGGGCGATGAGCGTGTGGGCGACGTGACCTTCGAGACCGATCGGGCACAGTTCATTGGACGCGGGCGAACGGTGCACTCTCCGCGTGCACTCGATGCGGATGTCGCGCTATCCGGAACGTCGGGCGCCGTGCTCGATCCGGTGCTCGCATTGCGCGTGCGCATTCGCATCGAACCGGAACGCTCGGCGACGCTGGCGTTTACCACGGCCGTTGCGCCAACGCGCGAAGCCGCGCTGCGGCTTGCTGATCGCTATCGCGAGACGAGCACGGTACAGCGCGCCATGACTCTCGCACGCACCGAGGCGGAGGTGGAGTTGCGCGATCTGGACATCCTGCCCAGTGATGTCGCGTTGTATCAGGAACTCGCGGGTGCGCTCATGTATCCGCATGAGGCATTGCGCACAAACCCTGCGGAGCGTAACGCCGCTACGGCAGGACAGCAGGTGTTGTGGGCGCAAGGCATCTCCGGCGACTGGCCCATTGTGCTTGCCACAATTCGCGATCCCAGCGGCCTCACGAGTGTTCGCCAGCTGCTGGTGGCGCACCAGTACTGGCGCAGCAAGGGCATTCGCTCTGACCTGATCATCTTGAATACGCGCCCGCATTCATATGCACAGGAACTTCAGGATCAATTGGTCGCGATGGCGATGTCGTCGATTGCCGGCGGCGGTCTCGAGCGCCCGGGCGGTGTCTTCATTCGCCGAGCGAACATGCTGGAGCCCGAGCAGGCGGCGTTGCTTCAGGCGATTGCACGTGTGCACATCAAGTGCGACGGCGTGGGATTGGGCGCGATCGTGGCGGCCAATGTCGTCAGTCACGCGAAGCGTGCCACGAGCGACGCGCCGCGCGCCGTGCTCGCACCCGTGCCGCGTGTACAAGGCGCAACGAACGACACGTCTCGTGTTCGCGAAGAGTTCGCGAACGGATATGGCGCACTCGATGCTGCGAACAACTACGTCATCGGCGTGGCGGGCGCGCACGTTCCGCCTGCGCCATGGGCCAATGTCGTGGCGAATCCGTCAGTTGGTTTCTGTATCACCGAACGTGGCGCGAGTTGTACGTGGGTTGGCAACAGCTACTTCTACCGGCTCACACCGTGGTTCAATGATCCGGTGAGTGATCCGTTCGGTGAGGTGCTGTATCTCCGCGATGCCGATCGTGGAGTGGTGTGGACACCCACACCGGGTCCCTCTGCGGCAGAAGGCTCGGACATGCCGGGCTATTCCGTGACACACGCACCTGGCCGCACGAGCTTCGCACATGTGCGCGACGGCATCGAGACCGAGCTGGTTGTGGCGGTGCCATCGAGCGACGCGGTCAAGATCAGCCGGCTGACCATCACCAACCATGACACGTCGGTGCGGCGGCTCTCGCTCACCAGCTACGTGGAGTGGGTGCTTGGTGCGGAGCGTGAGCAGACGCGCCATATGTTGCACACGCAGCGCGACGCTGATTCCGGTGCGCTCTTCGCCCAGAATCATTTCGCGCCGGATTTCACGGCAAACATCGCGTTCTCATGGATGAGTGAGGCCGTCGAGAGTTTTTCCGCGCGGCGCGATCGGTTTGTCGGTCGCCACGGGGATCTTGCCGCGCCGGCGGCCATGCGTGATGAGCGTCTGTCAGGAGTTGTTGGTGCGGGCTACGACGCCTGCGCTGCGTTGCGAAGCGCGATCATCTCTCTCGCGCCGGGTGAGTCGCGCACCATCGTGGTGCTGCTTGGCGCCGCGGGAAGCGACACCGAGGCACGAGCGCTCATTGCGCGCAATGGTGACATCGCGAAGGCGGAGAGCGCGATCGCCGATGCGACACGCGCATGGGACGAACGGCTTTCAGTAATCACCGTGCGCACGCCTGATCCCGAGTTCGATGCACTGGTGAATCGCTGGTCACTTTATCAATCACTCGCTTGCCGCATGTGGGCGCGTTCCGCGCTCTACCAATCGAGCGGTGCGTTTGGATTCCGTGACCAACTTCAGGACTGCATGGCGTTCGTGTACGCCGAGCCGGCTGTGGCACGCGCGCATATTGTGGTTGCTGCGGGGCGACAATTCCCCGAGGGCGACGTGCAGCACTGGTGGCATGAGCCGTCCGGACGTGGCGTACGCACGCGCTTTTCAGATGATCTCGCATGGTTGCCGTTTGTGACGGACCACTACGTGCGCGTCACTGGTGATGTGAGCATCTGGGACGCGAGCGCTCCGTACCTTCGCATGCGGCAGCTCGCGCCCGGTGAGCACGAAGTGTATGACGTGGCCGTCGCTGGCGATGAACGCGGTACGCTCTACGAGCATTGCGTGCGCGCACTCGATCGCGCGTGTACGTCGGGTGCGCATGGGCTGCCGCTCATGGGTGGCGGCGACTGGAACGACGGCATGAATCGCGTGGGCGCGGAGGGCCACGGCGAGAGCGTGTGGCTTGCGTGGTTTCTCATTGCGACGTTGCGACGCTTTGCGGAGCACGCTGATCTGCGAACGGATCACGGCGTCGCAACGCGGCTTCGCGCGCAGGCGGATGCCTATGCGGCCGCAGCGGAACTCACGGCGTGGGACGGTGCATGGTACCGCCGTGCATTCTTCGACGACGGCGCGCCACTCGGCACCGCAGCCGACGACGAATGCCAGATCGACGCGATTGCGCAAAGTTGGTCGGTGATCTCCGGTGCAGGCGATCCGGCGCGCGCGCGCACGGCCATGCAGAGCGTGAATGCGCGGCTTGTGCGCGATGATCTGCGCATCCTGCTCTTGCTTACGCCGCCGTTCGATCACACCACGCGCGACCCGGGTTACATCAAGGGATACGTGCCCGGTGTGCGTGAGAATGGCGCGCAATACACGCATGCTGCGCTCTGGACCGTGCTCGCGATGACGGCACTTGGCGACGGCGATCGCGCGAGCGAGCTCATGTCGATGGTGAATCCGTTCTCCCATGCGCGCACGCGCGAGGATGTCGAGCGCTACAAGGTGGAACCGTACGTCGTTGCCGCCGACGTGTATGCCGTTGCGGGGCACGAAGGCCGTGGGGGATGGACGTGGTATACAGGTGCCGCGGCGTGGACCTACCGCGTAGGGCTCGAAGGCATCCTCGGCTTCGAGAAGCGCGGTTCGACGTTGCGCATCAATCCCTGCATCCCCGCAGCGTGGTCCACCTGCTCGATCGTTTACCGGTTCGGCTCCAGCGCGTACACCATCGACATCAACAACGCTAACAGCCTTGCCAACGGGGAACGCGTGGTGACCGTCGATGGCGTTACAGTCGAGTACGGTGTCATTGCACTTGTCGATGATGGGGCTCCCCACGCCGTCGTTGTCACGATCAGCCCATCGTTGCGGCGGGACGCGGAGTAGCGTAGCTTTCAGGTGAGGTCAGCAATGCCAGAGAGGGTCATCGAGCATCCGCACGACGCTTTACGCCTGGACGCGTCGCTTCAGCGTGCCATGGCCGGCCGACTCGTGATGAGCGCTCTCGCCGAGCAGGATCGGGCCGACTCTGCGGAGTTCGAGCTCGTGCGGCTTCAGTACCTGAGCGATCTCGAGCACCGGCTCCTCGCGTCGCTGGACAAGTCGCGCACGCGGGACACCGTGTCGCACGTCGCGCTGCCCGAGCTGGATGCGTGGGCCGTCGTCGACGTGCTCGAGGCCGATGGCTCCGTGACGCGCCTCGCGATCGTGCATCCGGACTTTGCGCACTCCGATGCGGTGCGCGCCTTGAACGCACACTGGCTCCCGACGGACGACGATCCTATCGGGTACGCTGCGGCAAGGGCGACCGGGCGCACGTTTGCGATTCTCGACAATGTCGATCTCGTGCTCGCGAATGCATCGCGTTCGTCGGACATCCTGGGGCTGCTTCGCGAACTCGAAGTAGGTGCGTGCCTCGTCGTACCGTTGCGAAGTGCCGGTGAAGTCAATGGCGCGATCACGTTCATGAGCGCCCATGCGCGCACGCGTTACACCGTTGAGGAGATCCAGCTCGGCGAGCAGATCGCGGCCGCGTGCGGGCGCGCGCTTCAGAATTCGCGGCAATTCCACCTGGCGACAGCGGCTCAGCTGAAGGCGGAGGAGACCAATCACGCACAATCCAGGATGCTGGGCGAAGTCACCCACGAGTTGCGTACGCCACTAACGGCCATCGGCGGCTACACGCAATTGCTTCACATGGGCATTCGCGGACCGGTAACGCCGGAGCAAGAACAGGATCTCGAACGCATCAGATGGAACCAGCAACATCTGTTGTCGATGGTCACGCAGATCCTGAGCTATGTCCGCGTTGAGGCGGGGCGCGCTGAGTTCGCGCTCGCCAGCATTGACCTTGGGGCGGCGGTGTGCGAGGTGACGGAAATGCTCGAGCCGCTCCTCGTGCCGAAGCGCCAGACCTTTCGGTTGGACGGGTGCGAAGCAGGCGTCATGCTCGCGCAGGCCGATCTGGACAAGGTGCGGCAGATCGTGATCAATCTGATCACGAATGCGATGAAATACTCAGCGCCGGAGAGCCAGATCATCGTGCGCTGCGGCCAAACCGAACATGGGATGTTCGCCGAGGTCGAGGATCATGGCATTGGCATCGCGGAAGCTGATCTCGAAACCATCTTCGAGCCCTTCGTCCAGATTGTGACGGGCGAAACAGGTCGCGCGGGCGGCGTGGGTCTGGGGCTTGCCATTTCGCGCCAGCTCGCCGCGGGGATGCATGGTACGCTCACCGTGGTCAGCAAAGTCGGCAAGGGATCCGTATTCCGACTGAACGTGCCGGCAGGAAACTATGTCGCGGAAGATGCGAGCGTGGGCACACCGGTCGTAATGCCGCGATAGTGCGCGAGTGATTCGCCGATCGCGGCGCCTGTCGCCGTGATCTCGTACGAGCGGAAGTCGGTGGCGTGATTGCTGCCCCGCATCTTGACCACGGCGAGCACCTTCCTCAGGTGCCCATCGATTTCGACGTATCGTTGCGCGATGATGTCATCGGTGACGAACGACACGCGCTCGCTGGTCCAGCGTCCCTCGGCAAACATTTCGACGACTTCCGCCGTCATGAGCACAGTGACACCGGTGGCCGTGAGCGCACCGACGAGCCGATAGAGCGATTCACGGAAATCGACGCGGAACGTTGGGGCGAGCGCGATCTCGAATCCTGAGAGTGAGTCGATGACCACACGCGTGGCACCAGTGCGAGTCACCGCGGCAAAGATCTCGGAGAGCATCTCGTCGACGGAGAGATCCAGCGGCCGCAGGTAGATCACAGCCAGCCGGTCCAGCGCGATCATCTCGCCAAAATCCACCGGCGACGTCTTCACGCGAGCGAGGTACGCCTCCGGGAATTCCTCGAACACGGCGACCACGCAGTTCTCGTTGTCGGCCAGTCCTTGCGCGACGAACTGCGCGGCGAACGTCGTCTTGCCGCTGCCGGCGGGGCCAGTGAGCATGAGCACATCGCCCACCGGAATGCCGCCGTTCATCATGTCATCGAGCCCGGGAACGCCGGTGCGCAACCGACGTTTGGTGCGCACAACGCGCGCGCGCTGCTGCTCGGGAATACGAGGGAAGACATCGAGCCCGGCGCTCGTAATGCGGAACGTGTGCAACCCGGGCATCGGCGCGCGGCCGCGCACTTTGACCGCGCGCATTTTGCGCACGGCGGAATTGCGATCGACGTCTTCCGACAACCAGAGAATGCTGTCCGCCACCGTGAACACGGGGTGCCGCCGTTCCTGCTCCGAGTATTCACCAAGGAGAAACGACGTGATCTCCCACGTGGTGAGTTCCTGCGCGAGGTGCTGCACGAAATCCGACAGCTCGGAGCTTTCTCCGCCGCCACGGAGGTGCGCGCCAATCGTGCGAAACGAATCGACCGCCACGAATGCGGGCTCGCTCGACTTCACCTCGGCCACGATGCGTGCGAGCACGGCATCGAGATTCTCGCTGATCGCCTCCGCGCCCAGATTCACGAATCGCAGCGAGGACGGCACCATCGTCGTATCGAAGAACTTATACTGCTGCTGGTAGCGCATCATCTTCACCGTCGGCTCGCCGAGCACGGTGAAGTACAGCGCCGGGCGCTCAGGGCTGGCGTTGGCGAACAGGATCTGCTGGACCAGCGTCGTCTTGCCCGCGCCCGGCGCGCCGGCAATCACGTTGAAGGAGTATTCGCACAGTCCGCCGCCAAGCACGGTGTCGAGGCCGGGCACTCCAGTCGTGATGTTCCGGATGACGGACGCGCTGGATACGCTCATGAAGCGCGATTCTCATCGGCCGGCGCCGAGGGTCGTTCGTCACCGATCAGGCGAATCGTCATGTCTTCTCCAATAAGGCGAACCAGTATCTCAACGAGCGATGCAAGAACCGCTTCGATTGCGACCTGAATCGCGGTTATCTCGCGCGCATCGGGACTCTCGACCGCACCACCGAGCTCGATTCCTTGCGATCCGATCCGGACGACGTGTTTGAGCGCTGGATGCGCTGAGAGCGTCTGTGCGATTGCGCGCTCAAGAAGCGCAGCGCACCCGTCATGGCCCATGGTGTTCTGGAGATTGGCCAGCACGCGCGAACACGCCGCCACGAGCGACGGATCCAATCCGGTCGCACCCGCTGGAGCGGCGGCCGCCTTGTCACGCGCCAACACACGGTCGACGATCACCCGAGCCATGGCACCCTCCCGCTGATGCGGCGCGCCGCTATCCATGTCCCCGATGCGGGGCTCGTCCGATCATTCGTCGGTCCTCGCTACGCGAAGGCTGGCCTGATGGCGCTCGGCAGACCGGGTTCGAGGCAAAGAACGCCGATCCGTTGGGCGGGAGCACCTGATGGCGCTCGCCAGTATGTGAAGGGTACACCAAGACGTGACGCATGGATAGCACGTGGACCCCGCCTTGCGTGGGAAGGATCTTAGATGAACCCCTCCCCCTCGCCCGCGATCATCGCGGAGCGCCATCCCGCGTGGCTCCAGTCGCTCGACGCTTACTGGCGCGCGGCGAACTACCTCTCGGTTGGCCAGATCTACCTTCGCGCCAATCCACTCATGCGCGAGCCGCTCACCGTGGACCATGTGAAGCCGCGACTTCTCGGGCACTGGGGAACCACGCCGGGTCTCAACTTCGTGTACGCGCACATGAATCGCGTGATCCGTGAGCGCGACCTCAATGCGATCTTCGTCGCGGGACCGGGACATGGTGGGCCGGGTGTGGTGGCCAACGTCTACCTCGAAGGCACCTACAGCGAGGTATATCCGGACATCACGCGCGACACCGAAGGTCTGACGCGGCTCTTTACGCAGTTCTCGTATCCGGGCGGTATTCCCAGTCATGTCGCGCCCGAGACACCTGGTTCGATTCACGAAGGCGGAGAGCTCGGCTACTCGTTGCTGCACGCGTACGGCGCGGCGTTCGACAATCCCGATCTCTTCGTGTGCTGCGTGGTCGGCGACGGCGAGGCGGAAACGGGAGCGCTCGCTACCAGCTGGCACTCCAACAAGTTCGTCGACGCGCGACGCGACGGCGCCGTGCTCCCGATTCTCCACTTGAACGGGTACAAGATCGCCGGCCCAACGGTGCTCGCGCGCATTCCTGAGGAGGAGCTGACGGACTTGCTACACGGCTACGGCTATGAGCCGTACTTCGTCTCCGGGAGCGACCCCGCATTGATGCATATCGCAATGGGAGACGCACTCGATACGGCGGTTGATCAGATCTTCGAGATTCAATCACGCGCGCGGACCGAAGAAATTCGCGAACGCGCGCGATGGCCGATGATCGTCCTTCGCTCGCCGAAGGGATGGACTGGTCCAAGAACAGTTGATGGACGTCCAACGGAAGGCTCATTCCGTTCACATCAGGTTCCGCTGGCGGGGCTCGCCGAACAGCCGGCGCACTTGTCCATGCTCGAGGAGTGGCTTCGCAGCTACCGGCCGGACGAGCTCTTCGATGAAACGGGTGCATTGATCCCGGAGCTTGCCGCGTTAGCGCCGAGAGGAACGAGGCGCATGGGCGCGAACCCTCACGCCAATGGCGGCGTCCTGCTCCGCGATCTCGTTCTGCCGGACTACCGACGCTACGCGGTGAGCGTGGACACACCAGGGAACGTCTCCGCAGAGGCAACGCGCGTGTTGGGTCGCATGCTGCGCGACGTGATGGACCTCAACGCGGCCGCGGCGAATTTTCGCGTCATGGGCCCAGACGAAACGAGCTCGAACCGACTCGATGCTCTGTTCGAAGTGACCGGCCGAGTGTCCGCTGCCACCATTCTTCCAACCGACGAGCACGTGACGCCGGACGGTCGCGTGATGGAAGTGCTGAGTGAGCACATGTGCCAGGGTTGGCTGGAAGGGTATCTGCTCACGGGCCGCCACGGCCTGTTCTCCTGCTACGAAGCCTTCATTCACATCATTGACTCGATGTTCAACCAGCACGCCAAATGGTTGAACACAACGCGCCGTATTCCGTGGCGTGCGCCGATCGCCTCCCTCAACTATCTGCTCACGTCGCACGTGTGGCGGCAGGATCACAACGGCGGCACGCATCAGGATCCCGGCTTCATCGATCTCGTCGTAAACAAGAAGGCCGACGTGGTGCGCGTGTACCTGCCGCCCGATGCCAACACGTTGCTCGCCGTGGCAGATCACTGCCTGCGCAGCCGGCACTACGTCAATGTCATCATCGCCGGGAAGCAGCCCGAGCTCCAGTGGCTCGACATCGATGCCGCCGCAACGCATTGCGCGGCAGGCGCCGGTGTGTGGAAGTGGGCGAGCACGGATGAGGGACGCAACCCGGATGTCGTCATCGCCTGTTGTGGCGACGTTCCGACGCTCGAAGCGTTAGCCGCCACGGCACTGCTACGTCAACATTTGCCGCGCCTGCGCGTTCGCGTTGTGAATGTCGTGGACCTCATGACGCTTCAACCAAAGCTGGAACATCCGCACGGGCTCGACGACGAAAGCTTCGACGCACTCTTTACTACTGACAAGCCCATCGTCTTTGCCTTCCACGGCTATCCCTGGCTGATCCACCGCCTCACGTATCGGCGCGCGAATCATCGCAACCTCCACGTCCGCGGCTATAAAGAAGAAGGCACGACCACGACGCCGTTCGACATGACCGTGATGAACGAGCTCGATCGCTTTCACCTCATGCGCGACGTGATTGCGCGCGTGCCGGAGCTCGCGAAGGATGCCGACGGCGCGCGCGCGGATGCGTTCTGTCGCGACAAGCTGGCCGAGCATCACGCATACATCCGCGCGCATGGCGACGATATGCCGGAGATCCGCGACTGGAAATGGCCGAGCTGAACATTCTCGTACGGGACGCCGCGTCGCTATTGCAGACATCACACGCGCTCGGCGCTCTTGCCTATGTGCTAGCCACTTCACATGTTTGCCCATGAAATACGCCGAAGTGCAGAACTGCATCGGCGGCGCTTTTGTGTCGCCAGAAGCTTCGTGGCTGGACGTCTACGATCCGAGCAGTGGCAGCGTGATCTCGCGCGTGCCGCTCTCCTCTGGCAAGGACGTCGACGCCGCCGTTACCGCCGCGCGTGAGGTCTTTCCGCGCTGGTCTGGAATGCCGATCAAGGAACGCGTCCAGGTCTTGTATCGCTACAAGGCACTGCTCGAGAAAAACATCGACGAGCTAGCCGCACTCGTCACCGAGGAAAACGGCAAGATCGCCAGTGAAGCGCGCGCCGAAGTGTTGAAGTCGGCCGAGCTGACAGAGTTTGCGTGCTCATTGCCGCAGATCGTCACGGGCGAAGTGCTCGAAGTCAGTCGCGGCGTGGAGTGTCGCGTCGAACACTTTCCGGTTGGCGTGGTTGCAGTGATCACGCCGTTCAACTTCCCCAATATGGTGCCGAACTGGTCGATCCCCAACGCGATCGCACTCGGCAACTGCGTCATTCTCAAGCCATCGGAGCTCGTGCCGTTGAGCGCTCGACGCATTGTCGAGCTCTTGGACGAAGCCGGCCTTCCGAAGGGAGTGCTCCAAGTAGTGCACGGCGGACAGGAAACTGTCGAAGCGCTCTGCGATCACCCGGGCATTGCGGCGGTGAGTTTCGTTGGATCGACGAAGGTTGCGAAGATCGTGTACAAGCGCGCGACGGGAAACTACAAGCGCTGCCTCGCACTCGGCGGCGCGAAGAATCATCTCATCGTGATGCCCGACGCCGATCGTGAAATGGCGGCGACGAACATTGTGGCGTCGATGTCTGGCTGCGCCGGCCAACGTTGCATGGCGGCCAGTGTAATGGTGGCTGTCTCGGCGACAGATCACATCATCGCGCGCGCGGTGGAAGTCGCCAAGGCGATGGTTCCGGGCAAGGACGTTGGCCCGGTGATTTCCGCGGCCGCGAAGGATCGCATCCTTCAATACATCAATGAAGCGGAGGCCGCCGGCGCCAAGGTGCTGGTGGACGGACGCAACGCGACGGTGGCGGGACGCGAAGGTGGATTCTTCATCGGTCCAACAATCCTTGACTACGTGACGCCCGACATGGCGATTGCAAAGGAAGAAGTCTTCGGGCCCGTGCTGGTGATTATACGCGCGAAGGACGTTGATCAGGCGCTACAGATTGAAAATGCGTCGCCGTATGGAAATGCGGCGTCGGTGTTCACGGAGAGCGGCGGCGTTGCGCGCTATGTGATGGAGAAGGCGAGCGCCGGCATGGTCGGTGTGAACGTCGGTGTGCCTGTGCCTCGCGAGCCGTTCTCGTTCGGCGGCTGGAACGATTCCAAGTTCGGTGTTGGCGACATCACCGGCCGCGGATCGATCGAGTTCTGGACGCAGGCAAAGAAAATGACGACCAAGTGGAACAAAGAAGCAGGCGTCAACTGGATGAGCTAGGACGGCGGCTGACCGCAACCCGCTGACCGCGAACCGCTGACTGAATTTTACGAGGTGAGGCATGGCAACGCGTAGCGTCGAGTTCACAGGCATCAAGTTCGAGAATCCTTTCCTGCTTTCGTCGGCGCCGCCGACGGAGTCGGAGCGCAATATCCTCCGCGCGTTCGACGCGGGGTGGGGCGGAGTCGTGGTGAAGACCATCGGGCTGCATCCCGTGGTCAATGTGTACGGGGCGCGCACGAAGTTCTTCCGCACAACGCCGGGCGACAACAACGTCTCGATGAAGAAGCGCGACGGCGCGGCGCTGCATGGCTCCTGGAATTGGGAGCTCATTTCCGACCTGCCGCTCGATTGGTGGATTCCGCGCATTCGGCGCATGAAGGAGGCGCATCCCACGAAGGTGGTGATCGCGTCGATCATGGCGGGCTCCGGGAACGACAAGGAGCTGCGTGCGTGGCAGACGCTCACGGAAGGCGTTCAGGACGCCGGCGCTGACGGCATCGAGTGCAACTTCTCGTGCCCGCACATGGACCGGAAAGACATGGGCTCGAACATTGGCCGCGACAACGTGCTCTGCTCCACGGTGACGGAAGCGGTGAAGGAAGTCGCCAAGATTCCGGTGTGGACCAAGCTCACGCCGGCGACGCAGGACATCGTGGAAGAGGCCGGCGCGTGCTTCAATGGTGGCGCCGATGCAATCGTGTCGTCGAACACGTTCCCTTCCCTGCCGCTCATCGATCCCGAGACGTTGGAGTTCGAGATCAATGTCGATGGTTTCGTGTCGAGCGGTGGACTCGGCGGTCCGGCCATTCTGCCGATCTCGCTCGCCAACATGGCGAAGATGACGAAGGCATTTCCCGACAAGGCCTTCTCGGCGATCGGCGGCGTGTCGGACTTCAATCAGGCGCTCTCGTACTTCTTGCTCGGCGCAGGCACGGTGCAGGTATGCACGGCGGCGATGCTCGATAGCGCGATTGGTCCGAATGTGATCAAGAAGTTGAATGCCGGGCTCGATGCGTTCCTGGAGAAGAATGCCGATAAGGGCTGGAAGACGATCGAGGATTTTAGAGGGATTCGTCGCGACCGTGTGGTGATGCAGTCGCAGATTCGTCGTC
>JBBQHJ010000040.1:0-21281 GCA_038323865.1 Gemmatimonadales bacterium | reverse complement strand
TCGAACCGTTTGCCAGTTTCGCCGGGCATGAGTGACTGCTCGATGGCGAAAAGCATTATCTGCCGCTCGAGCGGTGTCGCGTGAAGGTTCAGTCGAAGTCCAAAGCTGACGTTGAGCGGAATCTCTCCTTTCCAATCAATGCCGCGCGATTCGAGTGCGACGCTGCCCATCATGGAGTGCCGCGCTTCATCCCAGAGCTGGCGTGAGTAGTCGCGATAGAATTCCCACGGTTCGTTCGCGCGTTCGGTCATGAACGACGCCATCATTTCCGGAACGTCCATCTCGAGCGTGCGCTTGCAGAGGAGCGCGAGGTTGCGTTCGTCTGCCGGAACGTGGGCCATGTTGTAGACCACGTGCGGAGGGAAGTCCAAGTGATATTGGCCGTGAAAGCGTTCGTCGCGCTTCGGATGAAAGTCCGCAATGAAGGGAGCGACGGCGCGTGGAGCTGAACCGGTGCCGAGTACGCGTTGTGCGGTGCCGTCGATTCCGCCGGCCGCGGAGAGGTAAGATTCAAGGTGGCTCTTCCACGATGCATCGCGGCCAGTCGCATCGAGAGCAGCGGTGCCCCAAGCGATCGCGTCGTCGAGATCGAGCAACGCCACGCGGAGCACGCGTCGCGTTGGCTGATCGACGAGCGCATTGCTCTCGGCAACATGCGTGCGAACGGCGTCGCTGAGCGCAGGCAACGCAACTACATACAGTCCCGTGAGGAGCTCCGCGGTCGATCGGGACCGGAGGAGTTCATCGAGAAACGCATCCAGCGCCCGATCGGGTGCGTCCGAAAAGGCCGGGGCAGGGGAACGCATTTCCGAAATACGATCACGGAGTGCCGAAACCAGCTCGGTAAGCTGCCACTGATGCAGGGCGAATGCGCATTTCACCTCCCACACGGGTTCGGAGGTGATGTGGGCAATCATTGCCGCGGCCAATTTGCGCGCGACCCAGTGGTACCGAACGAGCCGGCGAACGCTTTCCTCGACGGAAAGTCCGATGCGGGCAGCCGACGCGTAGGTAGCGATGCCGGCCAACTCGGGAATGCGATTGTACGGGTGTTCAGCCATATTTACTTGCTCGGGAGTCATGGACCTATAATGAGCGTCCTGAACGACCGATACTAGCGCATAGCCGTTCCTCAACCGCGCTCGCGCCTGCTAGTATCAGCCACGACATTGCCCGTACCGATGTTACATCACCCAGCCGACGGCCCTCGTCTCAAAACGTTGTACGTCACGCAGTCCACGCGAAAGCGGCGGCGGCGCTCGAGTTCCAAGCGGCAGCGCCGCGCCATTGCGCTCTTCGCTCTTGGCCTTGTCGCTGCGGTGGGCGCAGGTGTGACGTACCGGGACAAGATCGGCAAGCGGATCAGCAAGATGATCACCAAGTCGCATCCGCCGGTACAGATGGTTCGCGATGTGACTATCCCCGCGATGCCAAGAGCTCCTGCCGCGCCGCCGGTGAAGCAGGCAGAAAATGCAACGGTCTCGCAGACCCAGCCCGCCGCTGCTCACTAGCGTCGCTACGATTTCCCGAGATTGTGCGTCGCTTCCCGCAACGCACTGGTCAGCGACAACAATGTGAACGGCTTCTCGACGAAGGCGATTTCGGGCCGATCTGTCGTGTCCTGGATCAGGCTTTCCCGAATGAAGCCAGACATGATTGCGATGGCAATTCGCGGATTTTCCTTTCGCACGATCTGCGCGAGCTCGCGACCACTCAGTCCCGGCATCACCATATCCGTGAGCATCAGGCCCACCTTGCTCGGGTCGCTGCGAAGGATCTGGAGCGCTTCCTCCCCTGTTCCTGCTTCGAGCACTTCGTAGCCGCTTTCGCGCAGCAGCTTTGCCGCAGCAGATCGAACCGCAAGCTCATCATCGACGAGCAGCACGGTATTCGTAATCGGTGAGGCTGAGAGCGAAACCGGCGTTGGCTGCGTGCGCATTGACGTCAAATAAATCGTGAACGTCGCGCCGCGACCGGGCTCCGACTCCACCCGAATGTGGCCACGACTCTGCTCCACGATGCCGTACACCGTGGCGAGACCGAGGCCCGTTCCTTTGCCGATCGCCTTGGTGGTGAAGAACGGCTCGAAGAGTCGCGCCCGAGTTTCTGGCGCCATGCCGATCCCGGTATCACGCGCCGAGAGCATGATGTAGACGCCGGGAGCAATGCCGGCGACGCGCGCACCGGCGTCGTCGAGAATGGCGCGTGATGTTGTCAGTGTGAACCGGCCTGGCTGTGGCATCGCGTCGCGGGCGTTGGCCGCGAGGTTCATCAGCACCTGCTCGATCTGCCCGCGATCGGCAAGCACGGCGTCGATATCCGGCGAGAGTTGCACGAGCAATTGATTCTCGGGCCCCAGCAGTCGCGCGATGAGATTCTCGACGCCGTGAATCACTTCATTCAGGTCCACTGCCTGCGGCTGCAACTGCTGGCGACGACTGAACGCGAGTAGCTGCTTGGTGAGCGCCGCTGCGCGCGATGCCGCCTGGCGAATCTCGAGCACGGCCTCACGCTGCGGATCAGACTCCGTCATCTCCATTGACAGCATGTCGCTGTAGGCGGTGATGACGGTCAGCAGATTGTTGAAGTCATGCGCGACGCCGCCAGCAAGTTGGCCAACCGCCTCGAGCTTCTGCGCATGACGCAATCGCTCCTGCGCGTTGGTGAGCTCGGCCTCCTTGCGATGACGATCCGTCACATCGCGCCCCACACCTACCGCGCCGACGATCTTGCCTCGCGCATCTCGCAGCGGTGAAATCGCCGTCGTAAAGAAGCGCTGTTCCGGACCGCTCTTGGTGCTCCATTCGTACACGGCGTTCTCGCCACGCAGCGCACGTTCGTTCGCATCGCGATGCACTTCGCCGAACTGCTCGCCGAAGATCTCAATGGCATTCTTGCCGAGGAACATGGCAGCATCGATGCGCTCACGTTCGACCCACTTTCCAAGCAAGCCGTCCATGCGGCCCAGTGTGTCGATCGTATAGACGATGTCCGACATCGAATTGACCAGCGTGCGGAAGCGCTCTTCGCTGTGGCGCAACTCATCGAGCGTGACCTCGAGCTCCGCCTGCTGTTCTTCGAGGGCGGTCGCCTGGTCTTGAAGCTCGGAGTTTGTCTGCAGCACTTCGTCGTTGTTCTGCTTGACGCGCTGGCTCTGGATGGCGATCTCGTCGCGCTGCAGAACGATGCGGCGCGTTTGCCGGAGAATACGTCGGCGAAATCTCCGCAGTAGCGCGGCGACGATGAGTAATTCACCGAGCAGCAGCACCACCGCGCCGAGGCGCGCGTTGCTCTCGCGTTGAAGCCCTCTGCGATATAGCGTGTCCTCGGCATCGAGGAATTGGCGCACGTCCGAACGCAACCTCGCAAAGAGCGTCCTGGCAGCCAGCGAATCTGCTGGCTGCGTTGCGCCGGTCCATCGCATGGCACCGGCGCGAATGATCTCGGCGCGGGCGTGCTGCTCGCTGTTGTCGCGCGTGATGTTTGCGAGGGAGTCGAGCAGCGGGGGCAGCTCCTTGCGCGCGCTGATTTCGTCGCCAAACGAGGTCTGATCGCCACTGAGCTGATAGGCGCGCAGGCTGATTTCACGAGCGAGGGAAAGCGTGCGGATCTCACGCGCTACGCGCCCGACCTCCCGGCCATGCGCGACCCAGAGCGAGGCGCTGACTTGCCCAATGATGAGTGCAGCGACGGTGATGAGAATCATCATCAGCGCGATCGCGGCGATCTGGAATGACCGCCGCATCTCGTCGAGCACGTCTTCGCGCGCGGCGGTGTCACCTTCGTTGGTGCGGCTCATCGTGCTGAGGTCGACACCAGAAAGCGGAATACGTCACCCCGCCTGAAAGCGCGAAAAACAATTGGAAAGCAATGGCCGAGTGCAACAGGCCATGGTGAGGGCGCGGCAGCGCGCCTCTCCACTAGATGTTCTAGGGTCGATCACCGGTTTGCGCCAGAGCGCCAAGCACGCAAAGTGAAGTTGTTACGCAGGAGCACACAGCCTTCGCCGCTTGCGGCAATGACTAAGATTGCTCGGCGGTCCACTCCGTTTACTGTCGCTGTGGTGCCCTCGAATGCGGGTGTGCGAATGAGCGTGCTGTCCGGCTTCAATCTGCGAACGCGATAGCCTCAGAGTCTGTAGAGCGTCGCCGCGTTCTCTCCCATGATCTTGGCGCGATCACCGTCGGTAACGTCGAGTGCGGCAAGCGCGCGCTTCATCGCCGGAATGCTTCCAATGGCGTGCGGGTAGTCGCTGCCGGCCAAGATGTGATCGACGCCGGCAAACGTGATCGCGAGTTCAATTGCGCCGACGTCGAAGTTCACGGTGTCGTAGTACCAGGTCTTGAGGATTTCGCTCGGCAGGCGCTTGATGTTGGCGCGACACTCTGGAAATGCGTGAAAGCCGCGATCCAACCGCTCGGCCAGATAGGGAATGGCGCCGCCGAGATGGCTCAGTACCCACTTGATGTTGGGGAAACGCTCTGTGACACCGCTGAACGCGAGATGCGACGCGGCAATGGTCGTGTCGAACAGGAAGCCGACGAGCGGCATGAGCCAGTATTCACGCATGGCCTCGACGTTGATCGGATTCGTGGGGTGAATGTGCAACACAATGCCGAGTTCGTTGGCAACGTCGTAGAGTGGCCAATAGCGCTCGTCGGCCAATGCGACGCCGTTCACATTGCTGAACAGCATGGCGCCCGGTAGCTGCAGTTGCTCCACCGCGCGGCGAAGTTCCTTGACCGATGCGGCGGGATCATTGAGCGGTAGCGTCGCAAGCGCTGAGAAGCGCGGCGCGCGTTCCTGAATGATTGTCGCGAACGAGTCGTTGACGAGAGACGCGAGTTCCGCCGCCATGGCCGGTGTTTCCACGTGCGTGCCGGGCGTCGTGAGTGTAATCACCTGCGTGGCGACGTCTTCTTGCTCGAGTACGCGCTGCCGGTACGCGATGTCGCGATGGCCCGGCACGGCGACGTTATAATCGCCGGGATATTAATCTCGGGATTTCCCTCTGAATCCGTCTTCACCGTGATAGCGCTCTTGCCGGATCTGAGCGCGTCGATGTATGCGGGCGGATAGAAGTGATTGTGGACGTCAATGATTCTCATCCGCTATGTCTCCAAGGATGTGATTCCGACCGTCTGAACTACGGACGCAGATGGCGCAGAGCGCCTTCGGAGACGCAGATACACGCAGATGCCAGCGGAACTGATTCCTTTCTTCTATTGCTTCTCCTGGTGTATCTGCGGCATCTGCGAGCCAAGCATCTGCGTCAATCTGCGTGCGTAGTTCCCGCAGTGCGCCGAGACCAGAAAGGATGCACCGGTTGCACGAAGATCGAGGCACCAATGATGATGCCGACGACCATCGCCATTGCGCGGGTGATGCCAATCGAACGGACGAGTTCTGGCATGGGCGCCAGAACGTAGCCCGCGGAACCCTGGCTGTCAGCGAGGCAGGGCGACGCGCTCCGGCTGCTCGGCCATCAATCTCGCGGTGAAGCGCTGCGCTTCCGCAATGCGCTCGACTTCAATGGCAATCGCGTCGACGGACTGCTGGAGGCGCTCGAGGCGGTCGTCGTCCATGCGGCTCGGGGGGGGTGGTTGCTTTCGTACCACTACCTTCCACGCAATGACGGCCATTGTGAGCAGGCTGCCAGTAAGGCCGACTATGATAACGGAGACTGCTGCGAACGACAGGACATCCGGATCCATGGCTCTACCTCGAGGGTTCTCTTGGTCTTACGACCTGACGCCGGACAGGTTTCGCGCGATACTATGTTTCGACCTTTTTCCGAGTGAATTTCATGAGCCCCGTTCACCAGTACGAAACTCCCTTCGCGACCACATGTTTTGACATCCCAGGCTACCGGGTTGTTCGTACGCTCGGCGTGGTTCGCGGCATCACGGTTCGCTCGCGATCCGTAGTGGGCCGCATCGGCGTGGGATTCCAGGCGTTCTTCGGTGGAAATATCACGCTTCTCGTGAATCTTTGCGAGGAGGCGCGAGCCGACGCATTCCAGATCATGATCGCACATGGCGCCGAGCTGGGCGGCAATGCGATTATTGGTCTTCGGTATGACGCCACAGAATTGATGCCCGGTATCACCGAAGTGCTCTGCTATGGAACGGCAGTTGTCATTGAACCCGTATAACCCCTACCACCAATGACCGACCAACCGACGTCAAGTAGTCTGTACAGCAGCGTTGAGGACGATCCGAAGCCACCGGTGAAAAGCGCCGGACGGCTCGAGGATTTCATCGATATTTTCTACACGCCATCAACCGTCTTCAAGCGACGAGAGAATTCCGGATTCGGAATTCCATTGCTTGTCGTCACGTTGACGATCGGAGTTCTCTACCTCGTGAACTCCAACGCCATGGCGTCCATCATGGACGCCGAGTTCTCGCGCGGAATGGCGTCGGCGATGAAGAAGAATCCGCAGCTCACGCCGGAGATGATGGAGAAGATGCGCTCCGTCGGCACGACGACGGCGAAGATCGGCGCGTTCATCTTCCTGCCAATCGTCATTTTCCTGGCTGGTCTCTTTTTCTGGCTCGTCGGGAAATTGTTCGGCGCCAAGGCGGCTTTTTCGCAAATCCTGATGGTCACGGCGTACTCGTATGTGCCCAAGATCGTCGAGGCAGTGATCACGAGCATCCAGGCGCTGCTGATGGACACATCAACCCTCACCGGTCGCTACCAGCTTTCACTCGGCGTCGGACGCTTTCTCGATCCGGAAACTGCGTCGCCCGTGCTGCTCGCGTTTGCCGGCCGCATTGACGTGTTCACGATATGGGTCACCGTGCTCATGGCGATCGGGCTATCGGTAGTGGGCAAGATTTCTCGCCAGAAGGCCGCGCTCGCGGCGGTCGTCATGTATTTCCTGGCCGCTGCGTTCCAGGTGGGCATGGCGGCGCGGCAGTAGTCAGGCTTCCGGCGGCACCACGCGTTCGACAACGGGCAGCGGGGGGCATCCACCACGGTGGACCACCCGCTGCACGTGTACACGGACATCAGCATCCTCGAATCGCTCGATCTCTCGGCCGCAACGGTGGCAATGCGGAAACAGCGCGAAGGTATCGCGTGCGAGCTGGTCGAGAATCGGGTCGTCGTGACGGCTGGAAATCGGCATCTGTTGCGATGCTATGTCCCGACGGCAGCAACGTCAATGGACGAGGCCACGTCCGCCCAACTGCCCTGGGCGTTCACGTGGCCATCTGCCAGTACGATGATGTGATCGGCCATCCGCGCCGTGGTCAGCCGGTGCGTGATCATCACCACCGTGAGCTCCGGCAAGAGCGACACGAGCGTTTCCAGGAAGGCTGCCTCGCTGTCGATGTCGAGTGCATTGGTGGCTTCATCCAATACCAGAAGCTTCGGACCGGTGAGCAGCGCACGAGCGAGTGCGATGCGTTGGCGTTCTCCACCCGACAGGAGCGCTCCGCGATCGCCAACGATTGTATCGAGGCCCTGTGGAAGGCGCTCGATCAATGCATCGGCGCCGGCGCGGCGCAACGCCGTAGCAAGGGCTGCAGTAGTAGGCCCTGATGCAAGCCACTCCACATTCGCTCGCACGCTGTCATGGAGCAGTGGTGCGTCTTGCGGGACGTAACTGATCGTCGCTCGCCACGCCGCGCGCGCACCGAGTGCGATCGGTTTGTCGTCGGCAAGTAACTGTCCGTTTTCGGGCTCCAACAAGCAGAGCAGCACATCGGCCAACGTACTTTTCCCTGCGCCGGACTCCCCGACGACTGCGGTAATTCGCCCGGCAGGAATCACGCAGCTCGCATCATCAAGCGCGGCGCGCGTTGAACCGGGATACCGATACGTAATCCGATCGAGCGTGATACGATCGCGAATCGGCTCAATCCGCGCTCCCGCGTCAGGAGCACCTTCGCGCGCCAAGCGAAGTTCAGCCAAGAGCTCTTCGACTGCTGTGGCGGCAGGAATCGCACGCGCGGCAATCATGAGCCGAGTTTGTACAACGGTGGCTCGCGGCACGAGCCGGGCGCAGAGGAAGATCATCACGAGCAGCCGAGCCGCATCGAGGTGGAGGACAGTCACCGCGACATACACAACTACGGCGAGGGAAGCCGCCGCACCTACGGTAAGCGTTGCCGACGACGTCGCGCTTTGCCGCTGAGCGCGCGCGACGGCGTCTGAATAGCGGCGCGAGCGCGAGCGAAAAAGCGCAGAGATCCGCTCGGACACACCGGCTGTTCGCGCCAGGCGCAGCATCCCGATGTCCTCAGTGGCGCTGGCGAACAAGTCATTGCCGACTGACGACAGCTCCTGTCCTTCGCGCTCCGCCGCTGCGCGTTGTCCCCGCAACACAACGAGCAACGCGGCAGCAATGGCAGCCGCGAGCAGTGCAAGCGGTGCGGATACCGCCACTGCCGCTGCGACGTACGCGAGTGCGACGCACAACTCCATCGCGCCACTCAATAACTGATTCGCAGCCACGGACACGCGATCAATTTCGTGCGTGACGACATACGCGATGCGACTTCCGCGCACCCGAACCACGGCGTCCCAACGCGCATGCGTAACCGCCTCATGCAGATCCACGGCAAGTGCGTGTTGAAGGTCCGTCTCAACGCGCGCTGCGGCGGCGATGGCGAGACTCTCGAGTGCCGCGCGTGCGGCCATGACGAGCACGTAGACCACAAGTGCAGCGCCGAGTGTGTGCGGCAGGAACTCTGCGGCGCGGCTGAGCAGACCAGGTGATCCCGTGGGCGGAATCACACCGGCCAGCGCCAGCAACGGCACGAGAAAGAGGAGACTCACTCCCTCCGTGAGTGCCAACAACACCGTGAACACGGCCGACGATATGGTTGCGCCAGGCGACGCGCGGTACAGCAGTCGAAAAAACCCGCGGGCACTATGCATCGCGCCGGAACACGCGCCGAGCATACAGCCCCACCAGGCGCAGCGGCCGCAGCACACGATAGACCGGCAGCATGGAGTCGGGCAGCGCGACGAGCTCCCACTCTCGCTCCGTCGGCAGCATTGCGGCCAGGAAGGTCGAGCGAAGGCGATCGATTCGTGTGTCGATGAGGCTCGAGTATTCTCGTTGCAGCTCTGCGCCGGCCGGCAACGGAGCGCCCGATTCTCCGTGTGCCTGCATGTCGCGATGCATGCGCTCTGCAAGCGCGGGGACGTGCGCGTCCGCCGCGATCACGGCGCGCCACGGCTCCGAGACCTTGGCTTGAAGCACGCGCTCGGCGAGCGCGATGGAGACGAGCAACATTCGGCGCGCTCGTAATCGCGTGGCGTGCGGAAGCAGTTCTTCTATCGTCGGCCGGCTGTCGCGAAACAGTCGCCAGAACCCTGCGAGCCATTCGAGACGTTCGTAGAGGTGCCGGGTTCCATGCATGGCAAGCGTGACCAAAAGGTCGGACGCCTGCATGATCGGGAACCGCACGCCGCCAACCAGGATGTGCTGTGCGCGCGCGTGAGCGTCATTCGCCGTCAGCACAAATGGAAATTGGCGAGGCGCGAATCGCCAATGCAGCTCAACGAATTGTTCGTCGGCGCCGAAGGTGGCGTGACCGAGCCAATCGAACAGCAGCTGTTCTCGCTCGACCGTATGCCCGTGGCGTGACGGGAATCCATTCGCAATCAGCAGTCGGCGCGCCGCATGAAAGTTCTCTCGGCCCACTACGACGTCGAGATCCGTGGACTGGCGCAGTCCGACGTCTCCGTACAGCTGCATGGACAGCAGCGGCCCCTTATACGGGAGTGTGGCAATGCCGTTCCGCTCGAATGCGTGTGTGATGTTCGCGAGCGTCTGCAGTTGGGCGAGCGACCGTGCCCCCGCGAGCTCCGCCAGTAGTTGGATGCTCTCAGACGCCGACTGCGGAATTGGCGCGCCGTGCAGCGTTCTCGCGAGCCACGGCAGCAGGCCCTGATCGCTCGCGAGCGCGATGGCGCCGGACCAGTCGGAGATTCCGTCCGCCGTGGCGAGAACACCATCACGTGTTGACTCGCCCGCGGCGACCCGCGCACAAGCGCATGCAAGCGTCCACGCTGCTTCGGAGCTAGTCACTGCCAGAGATGATCGTGTTGAACAACGAAGTCGATCGCTTCGCGAGCCGACGGAAATCGCACCGGGAACGTGTCACGCAGTGCCGCCGCGATGTCGTTCGTGGAGCGGGCACCGTCTGCATGCTCGAGCATCAGCCGCATGCAATCGGCGTCGTGATTGCGCGCCGGCACAAAGTCCGGTGCGCGGCGCATCAGCATGTTCGGTGAAAGCGCGAGCCCTTCAAGCGAGGAGTGCCTCGCGTGGCCGACCAGCTGCTCTCCGCGGTCGACACGTACACTCCATGTCCACAGATGCTCGTCACCCGAGCGCACCGCGCGAAGCCGGATTTGCGCATCGTCACCCTCTTCCACCGCAATCGGCGCTGCAATCGGAAACATTGCCTGCCCATAGAGCGCGCGCGGCGCACTCGGCGCATTCGAATATCCGACGCCGGCTGCGAGCTCCGTGTCGAACCAGCAGATCACGCCGTGAATAGTACCGCTGCGGGTAATGCTCGCCTCGACTGCTCCGTCGAAGCGCTCGGGCGGCGCGTCGTAGTTCACGTCGATCCACTCCGCGGGCGCCGCGAGCAGCGAATCGGCATCAGCATGCACGCGGAACCAGCGGTTGACGAGCAAGCGATCCAGCGACGCATGCCCGATCTCCGGCGGAAGCGAATCCAATCGTCGCGTCTGATTTCCGTAGGCAACGACATCATCGAGCAGCGCGACATACATCGTGTCGCGATGAGGAATGCACACCCCGCTCGGTGCGAGATGACGGCGTCGCATGTCAGCCGCTGCCGCCATGTGCGTGCCGAAGAGTGGCAAGACGCCGCGAAGGTCGCTGACAATCACGTCGGCACGCTCCGGCAGTTCGATGGAGGTCGACTGGGCACGGATGATCTCGATGCGATGAGCGACGCCATTCTCCTCCGCGAGCGCGACGGCGGCCTCTACGGATTCATCCGGCTCCACAAGAAAAACGCGACGTGCCCCGAGCACGGCTGCGTACACGCCAAGCACGCCGGGCCCAGCACCGATGTCAGCGACGACATGGCCCGGCTGCACGGTGGCACGCAGGGCCGCAAAGTACGCTGCTCCGCGAACGGGATCGGCGAGCATCGACGCATAGTCGGGCAGGTCGTAACTCATGCGGCTAGACCGACTAATAGCTCGCAAAAATCAGCGAGCTGCGCGCCCCTGCGAGGCCGCACCACGCGGAATGTCGAAACGCATCGCACCAATTCGCCGAGCTGTGTGAGTTCCACGGCTTTGTCAGGCGGCGTGAGCGTGTAGTTGGAATAGCTATGTGCTGCGAGCGAGAGCAGGGCCTCGGAAGGTGGAACGAGTTCCGACGTGACGGCAGTGTCACTCCAATCGAGAAGAACTAGAGCTCCCAAGCGCACTGGGTACTCCGCTGCATCTGACGTAAAGCGCAGCTTCTCCCACGACGGCGTGATGCGCTCGAGAATCCCGCGTTCGCCGAGCAGCAGTTCTTCTGACTCGGGCCATAGTCTCAGGTGATCGAAGGCGAGGCACGCCTCGATGTGCAACGCGCCGAACGTTAGCGCGGTGAGATCATCCGAGAGAAAGCGATGTCCGCGTTGAGCGAGCGCTGCCGCTGTCGTCGACTTGCCGCTTCCCGACGCGCCAATCAACAGCAGCGCTGCTCCGCTGACGTCGACTGCACTCGCATGCAGTGCGAGAATACCAAGTCGCCGTAGTACGAAGCCGAGCACGGGCCCAACGAGATAGACGGCGAGATCATCGAGTGTCTGCCCGGGTGCGATCACCGCCAGAATGTTGACCGGCACACCGCGTGTGTCCACGGCGATCAGGGTGCCGTCGGAATACACGAAGTGCGTGATACCGGCAGCGTCGTCGAGAATGCGCAGTGTCGACGATCCGTCACTCTGGCGAGGTGTTTGATAGCGCAGCGACACGGGCTGTGTCGGCGCGGGCAGCGAAGGAACCACGGAAATCGCCACGTCGGGTGCCCGATGCCCGCGCACGGCCATCGCGCCGGGAAGGGGAGGTGATGCCTCGATGACGAGTCCGTGAATACGCTGCACGAACGGTCAGCCGCTCCCACGCGCTTCATGCACCAAACCGCGCTCGGCGAGGTCCCCCAGCAGCGCGATGGTATCCCGCTCGCAGGATGCCGCATCGATGTCGAACTCCGACGTCAGAAGTGTGATGAGGTCGTCGATGCGGCGCGGGGAGCGCACCAGTTCCCAGATGCGTACCCCAACTTGGTTCAAACCGTAATAAATACCATCGCGCATGCCGAGAATAACAACATCGCCTCCCACGACGGTGGATACCTGATCGTCGCTGGCGACCACGATCGTTTCGGTTGTCCAGGGCATCAGGCGGCGGGATTGAGCTGATGTTCGGGGCGTTACTCGCTGTTCCTACCTTACGCACCCGCGCCATTTCCTCGCAACATGATTCCGCAATCCACCTTCCTGACCGTGTCAGGACTTCTTTCCGAATCGGGCGTCGCGATAATAATTGCGACGGTCTTTTTCGGGCTATTGCGGCGGTATTGGCGGCCATATCTCCGGCATTGGACATGTAGCTGGATCGCGCTCGCGGTGCACACCGCCAGCGGTGCGACGGCGATTGTGCTGTCGCAGTGGGTGCCAATCACGCATCCGGCCAGGTTCACACTCGCGTTGATCGCTGGCGTGGCGGGATATCTCCAGATCGCGTGGCTGCTGCTCGGAACCACGGAGCTCACGCGCGGGAGTGCCGTGGAGCCCCGCGCCGTGCGTCGCATTCTCACCACGTTAACACTCATCGGCGCGGCGCTCGTCATTGCCTACGCGTGGGATGGATCGGCGACGCAGCTGCTGTTCACGCTGCGTGTCACCGTCCGGCGTATCTGCATTGGCTCAGCGTTCCTCGTTGGCGGCGTCATGATTTCCCGCGCTCCGCGCATCGCGCGCGGCATCGGCCGGCGTACGGTGATGCTGGCCTTCTTCGCCCTGGGACTTCAGCAATTTCATTACGCCGGCCTCTCGGCGTCGGTATCGGTGTGGCCGAAGTTTGCGCTCTATCTGAGCACCTTGAATTTCATCGATGTCGTGCTGTACGTCGCACTGGCGATGGGTCTCGTCATCTGGCTGCTCGAGGAAGAACGACAGGCGACGATGGACGCCGCCGCCCATATCGAGCGCATTGCCTATCACGACGCACTCACCGGACTTCCCAATCGGCAGCTGTTCCTGAACCAGATGGGTATGGCGCTGCACCATGCACGCCGCCATGGAAAGCTCGTCTCCGTGCTCTTCCTGGATCTCGATCGATTCAAGATCGTGAACGACTCATTAGGTCACGCCGCCGGTGATGCGCTGTTGCAAACCATCGCCGAACGTCTCAAGACTACGATTCGCGATGAGGATTCGGTGACGCGTCTCGGTGGCGATGAGTTTGCCGTGCTCGCGTCTCACATTGCCAGCACGGAAGATGCGATCATGCTCGCCGAGCGCATCACCGCGGCGGTGAAGCGCCCAATCATGATAGAAGGGCACGAACTGTTCGTCACCACGAGTCTCGGCATCAGCATATTCCCGACTGACGCCGCGGGTGCGGAAGAACTGCTCAAGGCTGCTGATACGGCCATGTACCGCGCCAAGGCGCAGGGCAGGGACCTCGTCGAGCGATACGTGCCTGACGTGGGCGACGATACCGCGCGCGAACAACTCGGTCTCGAGAGCCACCTGCAACACGCACTCGAGCGCGATCAACTGGTGCTCCACTACCAGCCCATCGTCCATTCGCGCACCGGAACCATTACCGGAATGGAGGCGCTCGTGCGCTGGAACCATCCCACGCGCGGTTTGCTGATGCCCGGCGAATTCATTTCGCTGGCCGAGGCGACGGGTGCCATTGTGCCGATGGGCGAATGGGTTCTCCGCACCGCATGCGTACAACTCGCCGAGTGGCGGCGCCGAGGGCAGCACCAACTTCGCGTGGCGGTGAATCTTTCGGTTCGCCAGCTTCAGAACGCAGAACTCGTTGCACGCCTCGATCAGATTCTTGCCGAGACCGGACTTCCTGCTGCGGTGCTCGAGCTCGAGATCACCGAGAGCATCGCGATGCGCTCGAGCGGTCGCGCCATCGACAATCTGCGCGCGCTCAAGGCACGGGGCGTTCGCGTTTCCATCGACGATCTCGGCACTGGGTATTCGTCGCTGAGCGCGCTTCGACTTTTCCCGATCGATACGCTCAAGATCGACCGCAGCTTCGTGCGCGGTATTCCAGGCAACACCAATGACAGCGCCATCGCGGCGGCGGTCATCACCCTCGGGCTGACGTTGGGCGTGAATGTGATCGCCGAAGGTGTCGAGCGCCCGGAGCAGCTCGCGTTCTTTGTCGAGCAGAACTGCGCGGAATGGCAGGGATTTCTGCTGGCCAAGCCTGTGACGGCAGCTGACTGCGAGGAGTTGCTCTTTGGAGGGCGCGATGTGGGCCACATTGGCGTGGTCTCCGCTCGCACAGCAGCGGTGGGCTGAGCCACGTAGCTTTCGCGGTGCAGCCTTCTCGGCGATAAAATGCAATGCGCCGCGGAACCGCCATTTCGGCGCGGGTTATACTGTGGGTCGGGTGGCGTCGTCCTCGCGTGTCAGAGTGGACGAGGTGCTCGCGCCCACCGTGCGCACCACCTGACCTACCCACATGCATCCCGGACGCATGCTCGATCGTTCGTTCCTTCGATTTGCCACGTTCGGGCTCATCTGCGCAGCGGGCATCGGCGCCTGCGGGGGTGACGGACCCGTTTCGCCGGTCGGCGGCTCCCAGACTTCGTTCGGAAGCCCGACCGGACTGCTGAACGTCGGCGACATTCTCAGCGTCAACGTCAATGTGGACGAGTCGTGCACCAACCCCGTCTTCCACGGGGCGCGCGTGGTCGCGGTTGGTACGCGTTCGGTGATCTTTGCGGACACGTTGAACCCCAAGAACGGGTTCACCACAGCTGACTATCAGAAGTTCGCCGCGAAGTTCGATACGCTCGTCTATCCGGTCGACATTGACAACTTCGGCGAGCCAACCGACGTCGACAAGAACGGCGGGCGAATTTCCATCATCTTCACGCGTGCTGTCAATCAACTCACGCCGCCGAAGTCATCGTCATATGTCGGCGGGCTCGCGTTCTCCCGCGATCTTTTTCCAAAGGTCGGAAATGCCAATGGCCGAGCCGCGACGTGCCCGAGCAGCAATGAGGGCGAGTACTTCTACGCCATGGCTCCCGATCCCGCCGGTGAAGTCAACAGCAACGTTCGCACGACGGGGTTTGTGGACTCGAATACCACGGCCGTGCTGGCGCACGAACTCCAGCACATCATCAACTCGTCGCGGCGGCTGTATGTCACCAACGCGCCGGCGTTCGAAGAAAAGTGGCTCGACGAAGGGCTGGCCCATATCGCCGAGGAACTGCTCTTCTATAAGGAAGCGGGTATTACGTCGCGGTTGAATCTGAACGTCAATGCGTTGCGCGCGACGAATCGCATTCTGAGCGCGTACAACCTCGAGATGAGCGGCAACACCACGCGATATCGCACGTTTCTTCAGTCACCAACGATCAATTCGCCGTATGCAGCGAACGATTCACTGCCAACGCGCGGCGCCGCGTGGTCGCTGATTCGCTACAGCGTCGATCGTGTGAATGCGACGGACAATTTCACGGCAGGCAATGGACAGTCCGTGACCGGCGCGGGTGACATCGTGCTCTCGCCGGGAGCCGCCAACGGCGACTACGCCGCGGTCGTGGTGAACACCACGCTCCAGACAACAGGGAGCACGTCGTTCACGCTGAAAGTGACCAACGCAGCGGGCGCTGTGCTCGCCGTTGCGCCCTCGGTACCGTCGTATCTCATGGTACCGATCGCGAGCAGCGACGAGCCGGTGCGCGACGAGGCATTCGAGTCGCGCGTCCGCGAACGCGAGCGGAGGGATTTGACGCCGCTGATGGGCGAAGCGCGCGCATGGTATGCCGCGCAGCAGAGTGCCGTGTCGCAGTCGCAGTCGCCGAGCCGGTCAACATCACTCGCGTCCGTGTCCGATGCCGACGGCACGCTGTTCAGCAAGCTTGTGAACAGCCAGCTCGCCGGCATCGCGAACTTCCAGAGTATTGTCGGAGGGGACATGGCGGGATTCGTTCGTGACTGGTCGGTCTCGAACGCCGTGGACGACGTTGCCGCGCTCACCACGCAGTATCAACAGCGCAGCTGGAACTATCACAGCATCTTCCCCGCCATTCTCACCGGCGGTGCGTATCCGCTACTTGTCCAGGGGCTCACTTCAAATGGCACCGCCGGCGCATCTGTGGTGTCGGGCGGATCCGTCTACTACAAGATCACGGTCGCGGCCAACGCAACAGCCACGCTTACGCTGAGCGTTCCCACCGGCACGTCCCCCAACAACCTTCAGTTGGTCGTCGTCAGGACCAAGTGATGCTGATTCGCAGTATGCGCGCCGTGCCGATGTTGGCCGCGCTTGTGCTTGCGGTCGCCTGTGGCTCTGATGGTCTTGCCCCAGCTATGTCGTCCGACGCGGCAAGCGTGACCGTTTCGACTTTGCCATCTGCAAACGTCGGCGTTGGTGCGAGTGCCGGCACCTTCACCGTAAAAGTGAGCAACCCCAGCGGTGCCGGTGTGCCCGGTGTGCTCGTGAAGTTCAACACCACGGGAGCACTCGTTGCAGCGCCCGCCTCGGCGACGACAGACGCCGCAGGCATGGCGTCGACCCAGATCACGGCAGGTACCATTGCCGGGTCGGGGATTGTTTCCGCTGTGGCCACCGGCGTGACCACCGCAGGTTCTGCGAGCATCACCATCATTCCGGGAACCACGACGGCAATCGCCGTGTCTCCCAAGACGATCCGCTTCGATGCCGTCGGAGACACCGCGCGCATCAGTGCGGTAATTCAGGATCAATACGGCAACGTGGCCGCTGCTGCAGCGGTGACGTATGCGTCGCTCGATCCCTCGCTCGTGAGCGTCGATGCTGCGGGACTGGCGCGCGCCATTCGATTGAACGGAAGCACACGGATCGTTGCGTCGTCGAACGGAAAGTCGGATACGACCGTGGTAACCGTACTCGCCGCCGGCGCCTCGGCATGCACCGGGTTCGCCTCCACTACGCCTATGCTGGTTGGCGAAATCAGGACGCTGAGCACCGCGCAATATCAGTGTGTTTCGAGTGGCGCGGCCGCGGGTGAATTCGCGCTCGTCGCGTTCAACAGCTCGACCGATCAATACGGCGCACTGAGCGTATCGGTGACCGGCGACGGACTCGCAGTACCGCCAGCAAACGCGCTCATCACTCCGAACGCCGCACGCGCGATCACGTCGGCGTCCGGCACGGCGACGCCAGCTCCACAGAGGAACGAACAATTCCACGTCGATCTACTCGAGCGCGCGAACCGGCAATTCAAGGGCGGGCTCGCCCGCCTTCACGCCGCTCTGCAACTCACGCCGTCGCGATCAGTCATCGGCAGCAATGCAGGCGTGACCGCTGCGTCTGTGATTCCGGTTGCCGCAAAGGTCGGTGATCTCATCACGCTGAATGTGAGTTCGAGCATTTGCACGAGTCCCATCTACCACGGACTTCGTGTGGTTGCGATCGGCAGCAAGTCTATCGTGCTCGCCGACACGTTGAATCCAGCAGGTGGCTTCGCGAGTGCGGACTACAGCCGCATCGCTGCCAACTTCGACACACTTGTCTACGCACTCGATGTCGGCGCATTTGGCGCACCGAGTGACATAGATGGAAACGGCAAGGTGGCAATCCTGTTCACGAGAACAGTGAACGAGCTCGTCGACTCGAATTCGGGATACTACGTCGGCGGCTTTTTCAATCCGCGCGATCTCTTCCCGAAAAAGGGAGCGACCACGTCGGACGACTGTGCCGGCAGCAACGAAGGCGAGATGTTCTACATGCTGGTGCCTGCGCCATCACCGGGAATCAATGGCGTTACGCATACCGCCGGCTTCGTCGACAGCTTGACCACGGGGATTGTTGCACACGAGTTCCAGCATCTCATTAATGCGGGGCGCCGGATCTACGTGAACACTGGTGCAACGGCGTTCGAGGAATCGTGGTTGAATGAAGGACTGAGCCACATCGCCGAGGAGCTCCTGTATTATCGGGAGAGCAAGTTGTCGCCGCGCCAGAATCTCGACGATGCGGCAATCCGCACGAACAATCCGTCGATCTATCCGTTTTGGAAGAACGACGCGTCCTCGAACTTCTCGCGTTTCCTGACGTATCTCCGGGCACCGGAGACGAACTCGCCGTACGGGCCCGACGATCAACTCGCAACGCGCGGAGCCTCATGGGCATTTCTTCGCTATGCGGCCGATCGCCTGGCAACAACAGACGGTACCATCTGGCAGCGCTTCGACAACGCAACCACCACCGGCCTCGCCACGCTGCAGTGGGTGTTCGGGCAGGATCCGCTCGCATTGTTTCGCGATTTCGCCGTGGCGACGTACGCGGACGATCTTGGCAGCACGGACCCGCGCTTCGTGAATGCGAGCTGGAATTTCCGCAGCATCTTCACGACCACGTTCCTTGGCCTGAGCAGCTATCCGCTCAAGACGACGTCGCTCATCGACAAGACGAAGACGAACGTGTCAGTGCGCGGGCTGTCCGCCGCGTACCTGCGATTCTCCTCGGCGGCTGGCAAGGAGGCGCTGATCAACTTGTCCTCTGGAGGAGCGGCGCCCATCTCGCCGCTACTGTTCACGGTGATGCGGACCAAGTAGCACACAGTACGAAAATCAGACTGTAGTACGCACAGTACTCAGCACGAGAGTACCAAGATCACGGCGCCGCTGTGTGGATGAACCAATGCGCGTTGCACGGTCACGATTCCCTCGAATAGGCGGTCGTGGCTGTTCGCGTGTCGTGATTCGTCCGCGCCGCCGTGGTACTCAGTACGCCGTTTACTAGGTACTTCAGGTACTACGAGTCTGATTTTCGTACTGAGGTACTGGCTGTGCAGTTGTCACCGAGCAGATTTAGCTGAGTGACTGACTCTATACCGCTATGGGTTCCCACGCCGGCCGATCTCGAACGCGCCAACCTCACGCGCTTCATTCGCGAGCTCGGCGTCGACACCGTTCATGACTCGACGTCGCTCTCTCAATGGTCCATCGAGAACCCAGCTGAGTTCTGGTCTCGCATGTGGGACTTTGGCGAGATCATGGGGGAAAAAGGAGAGCACGTTCTCGACGGTGGTGATAGGATGGCGCCGCCAAACGAACGCGACGGCCCGACCTGGTTCTCCGACGCGCGGCTGAACTTCGCCGAGAACCTGCTGCGCTATCGTGATGATCGCGTGGCGCTCGCCGCATGGTCGGAGCAGGGCCCCACGAGCCGATATACCTACGCCGAACTCGCTGACGCGGTCGCGCGGTTTGCCGCGTTCCTGCGCAGTGCCGGCGTGGTCGAGGGTGATCGCGTCGTCGGATTCCTGCCCAACATTCCCGAAGCCATCATCGCTATGCTCGCCTCGGCGTCGCTCGGCGCAATCTGGTCGTCGTGCTCACCTGATTTCGGCGTGCTCGGCGTACTGGATCGGTTTGGCCAGATCACGCCCAAGGTACTCATCACCGCCGATGGCTATCGCTTTCTGGGCAAGTGGGTCGATTCCGTCGGCCGTGTGCGCGAGATGCTCAGGTCGTTGCCGGACGTAAGACAGGTGGTGGTTGTTCGCAATAGCGCCGACGGTGAATCGAGTGATATCGCAGACATATCGATCGCGCAGTGGTGGCACGAAATCGCTATTGCACAGCGCGATCCGGTACTCGAGTTTACACAACTGCGATTCAATCATCCGCTCTACATCATGTACTCCTCCGGCACGACCGGTTTGCCGAAGTGCATGATCCATGGCGCAGGCGGCACGCTGATTCAGCACATGAAGGAGCTTCAGCTGCTTACGGATCTTCGTCGCGACGACGTTGTGTTCTACTTCACCACCTGTGGTTGGATGATGTGGAATTGGCTCGCATCGGTACTCGCCGTTGGGAGCACGTTGGTGTTGTACGATGGTGCGCCGGTGTTACGCGGCCGGCCAATTCTCTGGGAGATGGCGGCAGCGGAGAGAATCACCGTGTTCGGAACGAGCGCGAAATGGCTCGCGCTCAATGAAAAAGAAGGTGCAGTTCCGCGCGAGAGTCACGACCTCAGTGCGCTGCGCGTGATTCTATCCACCGGGAGCCCGCTTGCCGATCACAGTTATGACTATGTGTACTCGCAGGTGAAGTCCGACGTCCGGCTGAGCAGCATCAGTGGCGGCACCGATATCATCTCGTGTTTCGCCGGTGGTGACCCAACGCTCCCCGTGTATCGCGGGGAGTTGCAAGCTCGTGCACTCGGCATGCGGGTCGAGGTGTGGAATGGCGAGGGTCAGGCAGTTGTCGAGGAAGCAGGGGAGCTCGTGTGTACGGCGCCGTTTCCAAGCATGCCCGTTGCATTCTGGAATGATGAGGATGGTGCGAAGTATCACGCCGCGTATTTCGATCACTTCCCGGGCGTCTGGCGCCATGGAGACTGGGCGACGCTGACGTCGCATGGTGGGATGATCATTCATGGCCGAAGTGATGCAACGCTCAACCCGAGCGGAGTTCGTATCGGTACCGCGGAGATCTATCGGCAGGTCGAGCAGCTCGAGGAGATTCGCGAGAGTCTCGTGATAGGACAGGAGATCGTGAGCAAGGGCGCGCCGGATGTTCGCGTGGTGTTATTTGTTCGCCTCGTGGACGGAGTGACACTCGACGACGCACTTCGCGAGCGAATTCGTGTCTGCATTCGCGACAACGTTACGCCGCACCATGTGCCGAAGAAGATCATCCAGGTGGCCGATATTCCGCGCACCATCAGTGGCAAGATCACCGAGCTCGCCGTGCGCGATGTCGTACACGGCCGCGCAGTGAAAAACCGCGACGCGCTCGCAAACCCTGAGGCGCTCGAGTTGTACAAAGATTTGGTCGAGTTGCGAACGTAGTCACGCTGTTCCTCGCTCCTCGGGTCTCGCTCCTCGTTAGATTTCTCGTATCACCCTGGCATTCAGTCACATGGCTACTGCGACAATTGAATCGGCCGTCGAAGTTTCCGACACGTTCCCGATCAACGGCACGGACTACATCGAGTTTTACGTCGGCAATGCGCGGCAGGCGGCGCACTTCTATTGCGCGGCCTTTGGCTTCGCGCTCGTCGGGTATCGTGGGCCGGAA
>JBBQHJ010000039.1:0-21323 GCA_038323865.1 Gemmatimonadales bacterium | reverse complement strand
GCCGGAGTCGAACAGCGGCAGGATGTGCGGATGCTGGAGGTTCGCCGTGGTCTTGATCTCCGCCAGGAAACGCTCGGCGCCAATCACCGCGGCGAGCTCGGGGCGAAGGACCTTCACCGCGACCTTGCGATCGTGCTTGATGTCGTGGGCGAGGTAGACGGTTGCCATGCCGCCGGCACCGAGCTCCCTGTCTATGGAGTAACGGTCCGACAGGGCAGCGTTGAGGCGGGCGAGGGCAGTCATGACGGAATATGGGTCTGGGCTGCCCGAGTTCGCTATCGGCGTGGCACTCGTGGCACTCGGCTGTACATTGGCTGCCCGCCCGCTGGCCGTGACTGTCAGACCCGCCGCCGACTTTTCCTGTATGCAGCAACTCCCCGACGGCTCGTTCCGCTTTTCTCCGCGCGACCTGATCTCCTACCTCGAAGGCGATTTCGCCGCGTGGTGCGAGCGAAACCACGCCGAGCGGAATGGTGGGACCGGCTCAGCCGTTGGGGCGCTAACGCCCGACGAACACGACGAGGAAGCAGATCTCGCCGCGCGCCGCGGCATCGAGCACGAGCGCGCGCACCTCGCCAGCCTGAGGCAGCGGCACAGCGACCTCGCCGAAATTTCCGACGGCAACAGCGCATTCGAAACCACTCAGCTCGCGATGAGCAACGGAGCGTCCGTCATCTATCAAGGCGAGCTCCGGGCGAATGGCTGGCGCGGCATCAGCGACTTCCTCCACAAGAAAGACGGCGACTCGAACCTCGGCGACTTTCACTACGAGCCGTGGGACACGAAGCTCGCACGCTCGGCCAAGCCGTACTTCCTGCTGCAGATGAGCGCGTACGCGGAGATGCTCGAGGCAATGCAGGGGCTGCGCCCCGAAAGCTTGGGCTTCGTGCTCGGTGATGGCGCCGAGAAGTTGTTCCGTACTGCGGACGTGTGGCACTACTACCAACGGCTCAAGCGTTCGTTCGAAGCGTTTCACCAGAGCTGGTCGCGTGACGCGCGGCCGAATCCCGCGCTCGAGAAGTCGTGGGGCAGGTGGACGACTGAAGCCGAGCGTCATCTTCGTGAGACTGATGACATCAAGCTCGTGGCGGGGATTACGCAGTCGCAGTGCGTGAGGCTGCGCGAGGCAGGAATCAGCACGGTGGCAGGTCTAGCGACGCGAGGTGCAGATTCCTCGACTTCGCTCGGAATGACACACGCGGAACCGTATCAGCCCTCGACTCCGCTCGGAACGACACACGCCGAACCGTGTCAGCCCTCGACTCCGCTCGGAACGACACACGCCGAACCGTGTCATTCCGAGCGGAGCGCGCAGCGCGCAGTCGAGGAATCTGCACCTTCTGCTGTTCCCCGCATCAGCCGCTCAACGTACGAGAAGCTGCGGGAGCAGGCGGCGATGCAGATGGGCACGCGCACTAAGGGCTCCATTCAATGGAAGCTGCGGCCCGTTGATGAGGAGCGCCCGCGTCGTGGACTCGCGTTGCTGCCGCCGGCGTCGAGGAACGACATCTTCTTCGACATCGAAGGCTTCCCTTACGCCACCGATGGACTCGAGTATCTGCTCGGCGTCGTCACCGTTGATACGGGGACGCCAGTGTTCCGCGATTGGTGGTCGCACGACGAACGCGAAGAGAAGACTGCGTTCGAGAGCTTCATCGACTTCGCGTATGCACGTTGGCAGGAAGATCCCACGCTGCACATCTATCACTACGCGGCGTACGAGCGCACTGCCATTTGCCGGTTGATGGGTAAGTACGGCACGCGCGAGTTTCAGGTGGACGAGCTGCTGCGCAACGAAGTCCTTGTCGATCTCTACACAGTAACGCTGCAGGGTCTGTGCATCGGGACGGAGAGCTACTCGCTCAAGTACATCGAGCCGCTCTATATGGGCGCGCGTACGGGTGATGTGAAGACAGCCGGCGGATCGGTGGTGGAGTATCAGCGCTGGATCGACGCGAACGAATCGCCAGACCCGAGCCAATCTCCGATACTCGGCGCCATTCGCGACTATAACAGAATCGACTGCGAGTCCACCGTTGGCTTGCGCGACTGGCTGCTCGATCGACAGAAAGACGCAGGCCTGAGTTGGCTTCCGCCCGCGCCGCCGAATGAGCCGAGTGCGGAGCTTACGGAAGTCGATCAGCTTGCGAGTGATTTGCTGGCGCACGCTGAAACATTGGTCAACGAGGAAGAGCGTCGAGTCACAACGCTCGTGGCAAATCTGCTTCAGTACTATCGTCGTGAGGAGAAGCCGTGGTGGTGGGAGTTCTTCGATCGCATGAAGGCGCCCGATGAAAGGCTCGTGGATGATCCGGAGTGTCTTGGTGCGCTCGAGCGGACGGATACGCCGTCGCGCGTGGTGCGGAGATCGCGCGGCTACGAGTATCGCTTTGATCCAGGGCAGGACACAAAGGTCAAGGAAGGCGAGCGCTACGCGGTCACCGGCACCGAAGGACTCACGTGCGTGATCGAACGATTCGTCGATCGCGAGGCTGGTATCGTGGAGCTCGCGTCAACGAAGCCGTTGCCTGATCGCCTCTCACTAATACCTGCTCGCCCAGTGAGTACCGGCACGCAGCGAGATGCGCTCATGCGATTCGTGCCAAAGTGGCGCGTCGACAAGAAGTGTGAGCCTGCGATCGATGATTTACTTTCGCGCCGCGCGCCGAGATTGATTGGTGGAAAGACGTTCACCTTCGCGAGCGATGGAGACGCGACGGCGCAAGCAGTGGACGTCGTCAAGCAACTCGACAATTCACTGCTGTGCATCCAAGGTCCGCCGGGCACGGGCAAGACGCGTGCTGCCGCCGAGATGATCGTAGCGCTCATGGCGGCTGGGAAGCGTGTAGGGGTTGTGTCGAGTGGGCATCAGGTGATTCTGAATCTCATCGAGCGTGTTGTAGAACGCGGCGATGAGCGCGGCGTCGCCTTCGATGTAATCAAGGCCGGCGACGAGAAGAACCACCCGCTCGCGATCTCCGGCCGAATGCAACTGGTGGAGAGCAAGGCCGTTGCAGGCATGCTGGCGGCTGACGAGCCCAAGCTCGTGGGCGGAACCGCGTGGCTCTATGCGCGCCCGGAAATGGAGGGTACCCTCGACTACCTATATATAGAAGAGGCGGGGCAGTTCAGTCTCGCGAACGCAGTGGCGTCCGCTTCCGCCGCGAAGAACCTGGTTCTACTCGGCGACCAGATGCAGCTGCCGCAGGTGACACAGGGCAGTCATCCCGGTGAGAGTGGCAACTCGGTGCTCGAGTACTACCTCTCCGGCCACGCAACTGTCCCTCCGGAACTCGGCATCTTCCTCGGCGCTTCGCATCGGATGCACCCCGATATATGCGCGTTCATTTCGGACGCGTACTACGAGGGCAGGCTGACGCATTCTCCGCTGACTGCGGAGAACCGTGTCATTCCGAGCGAAGTCGGTGTCATTCCGAGCGAAGTCGAGGAATCTGCACCTCCCGCCTTTCCCTCATTCGGACTGTGCTTCATTCCGGTGAAGCACGACGGCAACACCACCGACAGCGCCGAGGAGTGTGAGGTGGTTCAGCGGCTGGTGAAGGAGCTGCTGAAATGCAATGTGCGGATCAAAGGTGAAGCAGAACGGCCCATGACGATCGCTGACATCCTGATCGTCGCGCCCTTCAACATGCAGGTGGCTGCCATCAAGAAGTACTTGCCAAATGCGCGTGTTGGTTCGGTCGACAGGTTTCAGGGGCAGGAGGCGCCGGTCGTGATTGTCACCATGTGCGCATCGAGTCTCGAGGATGCGCCGCGGGGGCCCAAGTTTCTCTTGTCCAAGAACCGGCTCAACGTCGCGATATCGCGTGCGCAGGCACTGGCAATTGTCGTGGGTTCACCGGCGATTGGGGATGTGCGGGTGAAGTCGATTGACGAGCTATTGCTGGTGAGTGGGTGGTGCAGGGTTGAGCAATGCAGCGGTTGCGCCTAGTGTACCGCGTCTCTCATTGCAGCATGAAAAGCATGCCTCTCGACTAGTGATACGAGCGGAACTGCATCACTGCAGCGGAGCGATCCGCGCTATCCGCTCCAATTCGCTCCATCCGCGTTCCGCGCCGAAGGCGCGCAAGGCACGGGGCGAGGATGATGATTCCTCGACTTCGCTCGGAATGACACCAACAGGCTGACCAAATAAGCACCGACGCAGCAGTGTCGTCTAAAGACGACATACCGTTCTGCGAGCGGTTATGTTCTCGTAAGAAGACATAGGCGTTGACTCATTCATATGAATGCTTTAGAATGCATACATGCACTATCCATGTATTAAATAAAGCACATAAAAGAATGCCAAGATCCAAGCGACCCAACCTCTCCGATCTCGCCGATGCGCCGCCGGATTCCGCCTCGCGCGGGGTTCGTGTCCACGATCCAAAGGACATCGGAAACGTGGTGCGCGTCGCACGCGAACAGCTCCTCGGCCGCCAGGTAGACGCCACGCACCGGCTGGGAGTCAGCCGAACAATGCTCGGCGCGCTGGAGCGTGGCGAAGGTGGCTCGCAACTCGATCTCACAATGCGGATCCTCACCGACCTGGGATTCGATATCGTGTTGGTGCCACGCGACCCATCGCATTCAGTCCGCACCACCAGCGACAAGTGACAGTGCTCAGCGTCTGGAAGGATCTTCGCCGAGTGGGCGTGCTCGATTCTGCGCCGAACGGCGACGTGCGATTCACATACGACGCGGACATTATTGCCGAGAAGCGCGCGGAAAACGCCGTCGGCTTCAAGTGTCCCGTGCGGGCGACACCATACACAGGGCAGATTGCCGAGTCGGTCTTCGAAAACCTGCTGCCGGAGGGTGTGCTGCGCAGCACACTTGGCCAGGCAACGAAGCATGATCCGAGTGATACCATCGGACTCTTAGGCGCCGTGGGCGGAGAGTGTGCCGGCGCGCTACAACTCTGGCCCGAGGGCACGACACCATCAGCGGTGCACGAGTACGAACTGGTGTCGAAGGAGACACTGACTACTGCCTTCAACAACGCGAGCTTCATGACTCGCCAGGTCACGGGCCGCAGCGTGCTTTCCGGCGTGCAACCGAAGCTGGCAATGCTGCGTCGCCCCGCAGTAGGCGGAACTAATCCCACGTATAAGCTTCCGAGGAACGGCGCACCTACGACGATTGTGGTAAAACAGGCGAGTCTACACTTTCCGCACCTTCTCGAAGCGGAAATGCTGGGGATGCGCCTGATGGAGAAGTGCGGAGTGCCCACGGCATCGAGCGCCGAGTGTCTCGTTGCATCTGGTTGCCATGAGTCTGCGCGCTTCGATCGCGAAGAGATGCCGGATGGGCGAGTAAAGCGGCTTCACGCCGAAGATGGATGCCAGATCAGCGGCCGCATGTCACGGAACAAATACGCGAACGAAAATGCGCCGACCTTTCTTGAACTGTGTGCGGTGCTAAAGCGACTGAGCACGAATCCCCTCGAGGACAGGGAGACGTTGTTCCGCTGGGCGATGGTAAATGCGGCGATTGGCAACTACGACGCTCACGCGAAAAACGTGAGCGTGGTCTATCTCGCCGGTGATCGGGCACGTCTTGCACCGGCGTACGATGTGGTAATCACGGCAGCCTACGAAGGGATCGACAAAAACTTCGCGCTGCATTTTTGCGGCACAACGCATCCGCATGCCATGCGGAAGGAAGGCCTCGCGGTCGCGTCGCGAGAGTTCGAGCTTTCTCTGGCACGAATCAAGGAGATTACGGAGGACGTATTTACGCGCGTCAGGAACGGATTGTCCGATGCACTTGGCGACATTGTCCGACTGAGAGGCGAGAGTGATTTCCTCTCACAACTCGAGCGCTCGGTGCTGAGCACGTCGCGAGAGCTGGAGAATCGAGTCGTGAACGGCTGAAAACCAACTTCACAACTCGTCAGTCGATCCCGAATCGATTGGCTTGAAGTAGTCTTTGTGAGGACAGGCAAGAAGCCAGTCAACCAGCCCCTCGTTGACACGGGCCGACCGCAGTTTGAGGAGGTACGCGCCGCGCTCAATTCGCTCGATGTCGAACTCGCTGCCCTCGCGAATACCGTCCCGCCGCCGCAACTCGGCCGGCACGACGATCTGTCCCTTGGAAGAAATAGAGGTCCTCATGGCTGGTAAGATTGTGTTACCTGCTGGTGAGCGGTTTGCGCCGGATTGAGAGTGCGTTCTAAACTCTTGCCGTCATCGGTTGTACTGTGGGTGGGCGCGTGATTGCCAATGTCGCGGTGAAGCTCACGTGAGCCTGCTTACCGCAGCTCGCCAAACGGCCGGATCGCCGAGCTGCACTGCCTGATCAGCTCCGAGATTCTCCAGGAGCAAGCCGAGCAAGAGCAGGCGTTCATTATCGTCAAACAACAACTTCCCGTCCCACATCTCCAGTTTCTCGGGCCTCAACTCGAGTCGCTGCCAGGCCTCATCGCCCACCCACGCGCGGCCCTCGAGGAGAATCTTCCAGTCAATTCGGCGCGCGTCGTGCGCAGCATGATCATCTGCTTGCTCGTCAGAATTCGACATACAGCTCTCCGCGTTATCGAGATGCGCCGAGCGTACGCTCGGCTACGCGGCCGAGTCAAGGCCAACTTGACCGTGGCGACGGGGGCGGCTCGAGATGCATTTTCCTCCATGGCCCGTCGGCAAATGACCTACCGCGTCGTCTCACTCCACGACAGCAAGGCGCGCGACGCGCGACTCGGCGCCACGGTGGCCGAGCGGTTGGAGATGGTGCGTGAGTTGTCGCTCATGGCGTGGGCAGCATCTGGTCGCCCGTTCCCGTCGTACACGCGATCAGAGATGCCAATACGACTCGCCAAATTGGCTGACCAGGGCGGTCCAACCGACCGATGAATGGCGACTCGGCGCGAATTGACGATCGACTCCCTGGCGCTCACCTCGTCACACAGGGCGTGGCCGACTTGGCGCGCGGCGCGGAGACGGTCGAGTCGTTGCTGGTGTCCATGGCTGCGCCTCGACTACGGACGTTGGGGCATCCGATAGCGCAACCGATCGCTGATCCGGAGTTACGGTTGTATCGACTGCTCTCAGAGCGGCACGGAGATGGCGCTCATAGTCGCTACAACTCGCTGGTTCGTGAACTGGTCAGCTTCCAGCGCGCGGCAGCGCGCGCGACGTAGCGGACGGATCACGTCGTCGGGAGTGCGCGATCAGTTCGCCATGATGGAATCAGCGTTTTATCGGTTTCCGGCGATCGATCCGGCGTCGTTCCGAAAGGCGGTTGATGAGGTGTTTCCGCAGTGAACTGAAAGCGTCAACTCACCACCGGCATCGCCATCTGCGTACCTGCGACCTCCTTGCCAGGGATCAACAGGGATCAACGCCGAGTGAGCACGATCGAGCCATTCTCGATCGCCAGTTCATCGACTCGGATCTCACTCGCATACGGTTGCATGAACGCCCGCAGCGCTTCGAGCTTGACCCGCGCACGAATTGGCAGCGCCGCACCATGCTCAGTTTCGAGTCGCCCCCAGATGAAGTCCTTGCCGTCGCGCAGCAGAGGCAAGAGCGCACCAAGTACGAGCTCGCGCGCGATGCCGAGCATCTTCGTCATCAACCCCTCACTCCCTGCACCCGCAACGTCCAGCGCCGTGATGTCGAGTGACACTTCCTGCAACGCGGGATCAAACGCCACGAACGACGCGGTCAGGGTGATCTGCACATCACTCAAGCCGAAGCGAGCCAGCGGATACAGCGCGCTCGCGCGCACGAGCCCTTCACTGAACTGAACCGCAACGTCCCTGAAGCCCTTGGTCTCCAGCCAACGTGACAACAGACGCGCGACGTCAGCATCGCGCAGTGTGAGCCTGAACGGCCCAGCGGCATAGCCGGGATTCTGCATCAACACATCCTGGAACACCTCCGCATAGATCGGTTCGGCCACGTCCATCAGCTGCATCTCGGGAACGATCTCGCGCACGGTGTCGAAGGCAATGCCGAGCCCGCGAATGAACATCAACTCGTTCTGCGGTGTCTTGAATGTCTTCAGCTCTCCGAGAAGAGAGTCAGCCTCGCCCATGAAGTCGCTGAGCACTTTGTCATCGCTCAGCACTCGGCCGAAAATGGCGCCGCGGATGCGTTCGTCGTTGAACACGCGCGCCGCGGTCTTCTCGACGGCGACGCGATCCTCCTCGCCGATCGCGCCTTTCTCGATGACACCGTCCGTATACATGCGCGGATTGCGGAAGAATGCGCCCATCCACTCCTTCGTCAGTCCATGACGAATGTTCTCCGGCAGGCGCTTCACCATGCCGAAATCGAGCATCACCAGCTTGCCATCGGGCGTGCAGAGGCCATTCGACGCGTGCGGATCGGCGTGAAAGTATCCAAGCGCGAGTGACTGCTGGAAGAACGCGCGGAGATATGTGCGGGCAAGCTCCACGCGATCCACCTTCCACGCATTCATCCGCTCCACGTCATTTAGCGGAACGCCTTCGACATACTCCAGTGTCAGAACACGTCGGCTCGAGTACTGCCAATACACCTTCGGGGCTCCCACGCCGAATGGCTTGAGCGTTGCTCCCAATTCTTCCGTCGCACGCGCCTCATGCAGGAGATCGAGCTCCTCGTGCAGCGGCTCCTCCGACTCGCGGTAGATCTGCATGAGATCGATCGGCCCGGTGAACACATTGAGCACGCGGAGCACGATCTTCGCGATCCAGAGATCGATCGCCACGCTTCGCTCAACGCCGGGATGGAGCACTTTCACGACGACATCTTCTCCGGTACGTAGCCGAGCGCGGTGTACTTGTCCCATGGATGCCGCGGCGAGTGGGGCGCGATCGAACTCCGCGAATATCTCGAACGGGCTCGCACCGAGCTCCGCCTGGATGCTGCCCGCGATGAGCGGATATGGCGACGCCGCAACCTTGTCCCGCAAGAGCTTGAACTCCTCGATGTATTCCACGGGGACGAGCGCCTGCTGCATGCTCGCGAGCTGCGCCATTTTCACCGACGCACCCTTGAGTGTGGACGCGAGCTCGCGATACCGTCGCGCATGGCCATGGTGAATCCGCGAGCGCTGTTCCTTCGTGTACGGTCGCCCGAGCACGCGACTGCGAACGAACATCCACCCGTATGAAGCGAGCATCCGTGTGTACAGCGCCGAGAGGTACACCACGTGCCGTACGGCTTCGCGCCGGCGCTCGCGCCGCATGATGCCCGCGTAATCGCGATCGATTTGCGTCAAGCGGTTCGCCAATGTCTTGGCGAACGCCATCAACACGTTGCGCGCGATGTCGGGATGCTGGCGGAGCAGGAGGTCGAACTGCTCGCGCGAGGCGAAGAGGCACTTCACATCGGACCGCGCACGCACCGATGCCGACGCGGGCCGCTCCGTGACGAGACTCATCTCACCGAAGTGCTCACCGGCGTGAAGTCGCGCGAGCTCGATCTCGACGTTCGAGCCGGAATACTTCAGGACAGACACCGTCCCTTCCGTAATGATGAAGAGACCGTCACCAGTTGCGCCGTCGGCGATAATCGTGTCGCCGGCAGAGAACGATCGCTCAGCGCATGCGCTCGTCAACCGTCCCAGCTCGGTTGGTGAGAGTTCGGCGAACATGCCAATGCGTTGGGGGGAGGCAACCATTCACTTGATCCGACGCGCGCCGAGTCCCGGCTGCTTCATCAGCTTCTCGATATCCTCAATCTCCACCGGCACGAAGCGCGACAGATTCTCATAGCCCGCTTCCGTCATGAGGATCATGTCTTCGAGGCGCACTGACAGCTCACCGCCTGGCATCGTCATCTGGGGCTCGATCGTGAAGATGTACCCCGGCTCGAGCGTCGGAGTCGGATTGCGCACATCATGCACCTCCATGCCCACGCTGTGCCCGAGCGATCCTGCTCCACGCGTATTCGGACCGCGCCGAAACCCATTCACGAACGTCTCTGCGGCTGTGCGAATGGCGGGATCAGTGAATCGATACGACGCCATGATGCCATCCATCTTCACCACCGCTGAATCCAGGATCTCCCGCGCGGTGACGTGCACGCGAATGGACGTCATCAGCGCCTGATACAACTTCAGGTAGATGCCGTAGTACTCGCGCTGCCGAGGCGTGAACTTGCCGTTCGCCGGAAACACGCGCGTGACATCTGTCGTGTAGTTGTTGATATCCGGCGCCCAGTCGAACTGCACAAGATCACCGTCCTTGAGCGTCGCGCCATTCTTGTGATAGTGCGTGTACGGCATGTTGCGCCCCGTAGCAATCAACGGGAAATACGACTCCCCATACGCACCACCGCGCTTATACACATACTCGGCCCCTGCCTCCAGCTCGTATTCCTTCATGCCCGGCTTCGCGTCGCGCATGGCTTCCATGATGCCGAGCCCCGCGAGTCGTGTCGCTTCGCGAATGACAGCGATCTCGCGCGGACTCTTCGTTGCGCGCAGCGTGTCGATGATGGGATCGAGGTCGCGCACCTCACTCTCCGGCGCAGCCGCCTTGATGTGCCTGATGAACGCATCGTCGCGCGACTCGTGACCGTCCCACGCATCGGCCTTGGTGACGCGCATGTGCGATTGCACATCACCCGCTGATTCGCTGCCGAGTACTTCGGGGCGGAGCGGGGTGTAGATGGTGCGTTTGTCTGCGGCGAGTCGCGCGACGGCGACGGCGAATGAATCGCGCGGGAGTATCGCGTCGAGCCCTGCGACACGCGCGGATGAATCGCCGACGTCGAGATACGGGCCAATCGCGCGCTCGCGCTGAGGGGTGCGCGGTATCAGAAAGAGTGTGCTGCGCTTCGCGCGCCCGTCGATGACGAGCAGCGCGCGCGGCTCCGTGACTCCCGTCAGGTAGAAGAACTGATTGCTCTGCCTCAACGGCGACTCACCACGACGCTCGGCAGTGCCCTGCATGATTGCGACGTTGTCGCCGATCGACGCGATGATTCGTGCGCGCCGAGCGGCGAATTCCTCGGGAGGGAATGCGTCGGTGAAGCCTTGCTGCGCTTGAGCGCGCGGAATTGAGGCCGCAAGCAGCAGAGCCGCAACTGCAAGGGCCGAGCAGTGACAACGACGGCTGATGGACATGCCGCCAATCTACCGTTTTCTGGTTGACGTGCAGTTCAGCGTCGGAAAGGCTTCCCGTGCGGATATACAATGAGTATACTCGGCGGCATGATCGTTACCGTGACCAAATGGGGCAACAGCCTTGGCCTCCGTATTCCCCGCGGCGTCGCCGAAGATCTCCAGATCGCGGAGGGAAGCGCCGTGGACATTCACATCGAGAAAGGGAAAGCCATCCTCGAGCCCGTTCGATCACCTGTGCTCGACGAACTGCTCGCTCGCGTGACGGACAAGAACAGGCATCATGACCAGTTCGCGTCAACGCCGATCGGGAGGGAAGCGCTCTAGATGCCACCGCGCGTGCGCGTCCCGCGACGGGGTGATCTGGTCTGGCTTGATTTCACACCACAAAGCGGGCATGAGCAGGCCGGTCGTCGACCGGCACTCGTGTTGTCGCCAGAGCAGTACAACGCCAAGGTCGGTCTCGCGCTGGTCTGTCCAATCACGAGCCAGGTGAAGGGCTACCCGTTCGAGGTGGCGATCCCGCACCATGCTAAAGTGAGCGGGGTTGTGCTCGCGGATCAGGTCAAATCGCTCGACTGGAAGGCGCGTCGCGCGCAGACGTTCGGTACGGTCCCGGCCCAAGTTGTCGCAGCAGTGCGCGAACTCCTTGCCACGCTGCTATGAATTTCGTGTTGTCAGCGGTCGCCGCTGTTACTGGCTTCTGTAGAGTTCTGCCCACGCTCGGTACTGGCTCGGCGTTACCCTGTACCGCCCCGACGCTCCCTCCGAAACATTTTCGAGAAGTGCCATTGCCACCGTGGCGAATTGCTCCCTCTGGCGCTCCGGCACTCCGTGCAAGGTTGCCATGTGCAGGAGATTCTGCACCGAAGGCAAGGTCTTTCCGAGGATGACGTCGCGGATCGTGTTGTGAAGTGCGGTACGGTGCTGAAGTCGAAACGGGTCTGGCTCGCCAAGCGATTCGCGAATCACCTGATACAGACGCGATGACCGTTCGTACGCCCACACGAAGATGTCACGAAGCAACGCGATGTCGTTCGTCTCGTAAATGCACAACATTCCGTCAGTATATGCGCGCGGTGACACGTCGACGAATGAAAGCGGGACGAGGTTGTGCTTGATCAACGGAATATTTGCCGCAAGCCGCGATGTGCGCTTGTTCACATCGGCGAACGGTTGGAGATAGGGCAACTGAACCATCAGGAAGAACGACTGCTCGAATGGATCGGGAATCTCACGAGCCTTTGCGAGCAATAGGTCGAAACACTCCTCGAGGCGCTGCGGAATGTTGAGCGGCGTAAAGGTCGACGCACCTACCGCCACCGGGTGTGTGCGAAGCCGTCCCTCGTCGGCACTCGTGGCGAGCAAGTTTTCGGCGAGCAATGCGTGCAAGCTGAGCAGAGTCCGGCGATCGACTTCGATGTCTGCGGCGTTCTCGACAAGCAACTCGATCGCCGCCTTATGATTCAGGATCATTTGCGTTTCGGCGGCATCCTTTCCTTCTGCGCGCAACCCATTCGCGAGAAGACGTTCCGTATCCAGGAGCGAGTACGTGTTTCCCTCGAGATGACTTGACGCCCAAGACAGATCGATCAGGAGGCGATCGTGAATCGCGCGCGCGAAGGTCCCTGCGGGTTGCTTGGCGCGATCTGTGGAGCCGATCTCGCTGAGGCGTTCACGATCGCTGGCGCCGAGGTACCATGTGTGAGCTGGTTCATACCGCTCCAGAAAAGTCGCATTGTAGCCGACCAATTCCCGCGTCGCGCGAGGACGTCGAATACGCGCGAGTGCCGTGTTGCCGGCAGGTGAGAGCGGAGGATAACTCTCGTCGCCCTCCGCCCTCTCGGGGGAATGCGGCACAACGTCCGGTGCGATCCGGCGATACTTCCTGCCGCGTCGTTCACCGATGGTCCGAATGCGCTCATTCCGCGCGAGTTTGCCCAGGTGCCGGCGAAGTGTTCGCCCGGGGATTTCGAGACCATACCTCCGGAGCGCCTGAGCGATCTCGTCGCTCGTCAGGTCGTGCTCGCTTTCGTTAACAACGCGTGCAACGAGCTCGAGATGTGCCTCCGCGTCATCGCGAAACTGACTATTGGCCACTATCATGGCCAAATACTATCGATATTGGCCATGCCCTGCAAGGACGCTTCGACTATTGGCCACACATGTGGCCAATAGTCAACAATTGGCCAGCCTCAATCCCTGCTACTTGTTAGCCTCGAGCAGTGCCTTGCGCTCAATCTGCTTCTGCCCATCGGTGATCCACGGCGCCGCAGGATCGCCTTTGAGGTAGTGGCCGAACCACTGGAGAATCCTCCGCTCATAGTCGACCTGGTTCTCCTTCTTCGTGAGCCCATGCCCCTCACCGGGATAGAGGAGCATCACGACCTGCTTCCCCGCGCGCCGCGCATAGTTGTAAAACACGGATCCCTGTCGCGGGTCCACGGTGCCATCGTCGCCGCCGACCATCACAAGAATCGCCTTCGCCGGCATCTGCTGAACGGTTGCAAGTGGAGAGTTGTCGAGCATCGCCTTGAAGTCTTCCCACGGCGCGACCTCCATGCGGAACTGGCCGGTCTCCCAGTGGTCGAACTCTGCGCTTCCGCCCTGCCAGTGATTCTGTCCGGCAAAGCTGATCATGTCGGTAATTCCTGATCCGACGATCGTGGTCGCGAACATCTTGCTATGGGTGCCGAGGAATGCGGCTTCGTATCCGCCCATGGAGTGGCCGACGTGTCCGACACGTGCTGGATCAACGAGCCCACGCGCAAGCACGGACTTCACAGCGCCTTCAACCGACTGCTGCGTGCTCACTCCGGGCTGGCGTGGATGAAACACGATGTCGGGCATCAGCACGAAGTATCCGTTCTGCGTGAACACCGTGGTGTTGTAGTAGCTGTTCTCTCGTGGCGCCACGTAGTCATGCAGGTTCTGCGACAGCAACTCGTAGGTGTACACGATCATCGGATACTTCTTCGATGAGTCGTAATTCGCCGGATAGTAGAGCAGCGCCTGAAGCGGAAGTCCGCTGGTGCTCTTGAAGTCCATGAGCTCGACATGGCTCCAGGCGTAGTCCTTCTGAAAAGCGTTCGTGGTCGCAATTGTCTTCGCCGTGGCGACGTCCGTTCCCATGTGAATATTCCACGGTTCATCATACCGCTGGCGGATGTACGCGAAGACCGGCGCGCTGTCGGCGCGAATCAGCGTGCTGTGTCCGGCATCCGTGAGGATGAGCCGCTCGACATTCCCGTCGGGATTGCGCCGAGCGTAGCCGCTCTGCTTGGTCTTCTTTCCGCGGAGCTGGAAGTAGATCGGCTTAGAGAGATCATACGCGCGCTCGTCCGGGCTCGCGTTGAGTGCGGCGAAGTTGATTAAGCGGTGCGTTACGCCGTCTCTTGCGCCGTCGGTGAGTCGCGTGCCGCCTGAGCCGTCAAGCGCCAGACGCCACACATCGTAGTTGTCGTACGCGAGGAAAGACTCTCCGCCCTTGCTCCATCCCGCCGGATTCACGATCGCAGGGACGTTGTTGGGCGTGTCATTGTCCCTGTCGACGAAATCTGCTTTTCCCTTCGACGTCAACGTTGACGTAAGATTTGTTCGCGCGCCGGTGCCGACGTCGAGCGTCCAGAAATCTTTACCGTCGGACCACGCGAGCTTGGTTCCGGCGGGATTCGGGCCGTAGTAGTGGCGCACCTTTTCGAGCACGCGCTTGCGCTCGCCGCTCGCGAGGTCGATGAGCCACACGTCTTCGTCATCGCGACCGAACTTCCATCCCCACGCGTACGGCTTACGATCGAGTTCGGTGGCGTATCGTCCGCCCTCGAGCGCGTCGGAGCGCTCGTTCAGGTCCGTACCGATCTGCACGACTTTTCCATCGGCGATGCGATACGCGCTGAGGAGTGTTACGCGGAGGTCCTGCTGTTCGGACGCCTTCTGCTGCGGCTGGACACGGACGTCGTTCGGATGCCAGATCTCGACGTCAGATACTTTTTCCTTTTCGCCCGCTTTCTTGCTCGTGTCGGGAGCTGCTTCGCGCTTCTTGATGCCGAAGTAGAGAACGCGGCCATCGCGCGACCACGACGGACGCCGATAGTCGGCGATGCGCATGCCGGCGGGAAAGCTCGCCATCGTTGCCGGGTCCAAACGCACGGCGACAGGCTCGACGCCACTGACGTCGTGCCAGGCGAGAAGGACATTCGCCGTATCCCTGAATGCCTTGTCGACGACGGAGCGCAGCACGGCGACGTCGGCAGACTTCGGACGCCACGCGAGTCCGCGGTACTGCGCGGTCGGTGAAGACTCGAGCACGTGGATCCTTCCTGAAACCGGATCGTAGACTTGAACCGCGTTCCCGACCCCGCCCTCCGTCTCGATGGCGAGTGCGAGCTTTGAACCGCCGTCGGACCACGCCTGTTCACCAACGTTTGCAAACGTCAACCGCGCGCCGTTGGAGAGGTCCTGAACGAGCACCTCGCTTGTCTTCTTTCCTTCCGGCGCATAGCGAGTCATCGAGAGAAAGCGACCGTCGGGACTGAACGACCACGCGGAAATGTCAGCGACGGTAAACGTTTTTCCCGTCACGAGATCACGTGCCTCGAACGAATTGCGAACGGGCTTCTTGTCCTTGAGCAGCCTGTCGCGTTCCTTCGGCGGAATCCCCACGCTGTAGGCGATCCATTTGTCGTCAGCCGAAAAGGCCGGTGCCAATCCGTAGGCGACGACGAACGTGGTGTCGTGCGCACCGCCTCGAATTCGCAGCTCGTTCTCTTCGCTCACCCGCGAAATGACGAACGCCGCCCAGTCACCCTTCGGTGCAAGCCGAGGAACACTCGGCGTCTCCCACTTGCCGTAGTCCTTCGGCGTGAGCAGTGGCTTGGTCTGCGCGGCGAGCTGCGCGGCACAGATACACGTGAGCAGGATTGTTGTGGTGAGGCGATTCATGCGGCGATCGTTTGAGAAGGGTCCGTGGAATCAGACCCAAATTACGGATGCCAAAGGATCCTAGCTTATTTAAACAAAGTCACTATGTTTAAATAACAATGCCACTTATTCAAGAACTTTAAATAAGCGCAATGAAGCGGGAACCCACCGGTCGATATCAGGTCATTTCCACGGCAGGCGGCGAGCGGGTTCGAGCATTTATCCCCAAGCCGCTTCCACCGAGGCCGCCCCTACTAATAGAAGGCGAGCTTCGCGAGCGCCTCGATCGCGCGCTCATCGCGCTCGGCCGGCTCGATAGCGTCACCACGCTGCTCCCCGACACGCACCTCTTCCTCTACACATACGTACGGAAGGAGGCTGTCCTCTCATCGCAGATCGAGGGCACGAAGTCGACTCTATCCGACCTACTGTTGTTCGAGGCGAATGAAGCTCCCGGCGTTCCCATGGACGACGTGGAGGAGGTCTCGAGCTACGCATCGGCGCTGGAGCACGGGCTGTCACGGATACGGGCGGGATTTCCATTGTCCAATCGGCTGATTCGTGAGATCCACGAGATTCTCCTGTCGCACGGTCGCGGTTCGGACAAAGACCCAGGTCATTTTCGGAGAACACAGAATTGGCTCGGTGGATCGCGTCCAGGCAATGCGCTCTATGTGCCGCCGCCACCCGGCGATGTCGCGCAATGCATGGGTCAACTCGAGCAGTGGCTGCATGACAAACCAGAAAGAAGTTCGCCGCTCATCAAAGCCGCGCTTTCACACGTGCAGTTCGAGACGATTCATCCATTCCTCGACGGCAACGGTCGTGTTGGTCGACTGCTCGTGACGTTACTGCTCTGTGTCGAGCAGATATTGCACGAACCGCTTCTGTATTTGAGCCTGTATCTCAAACAACATCGCGACGCCTACTACGATCACCTTACGCGAGTTCGTGTTGACGGCGATTGGGAGGCGTGGTTGGGTTTTTTCGCCACGGGCGTCGAGGAAACCGCCGGTGGCGCGGTGAGTACCGTTCAGCGTCTCGTGACGCTGTTCAAGGAAGATCGCGAAAGCATCGCGCGGCTCGGCCGTATCAGTAGTTCAGCGATGCGAGTGCACCATGCACTTCAGGAACGTCCGGTCGACACGCCAACGCGTATTGCCGAGCGAAGTGGGTTGACGGCACCAACAGTGAACACGGTGCTGCAGAGTCTTGCGGATGCGGGAATCGTGCGGGAGCTGACGGGCCGGAGACGCGGCAAGGTGTTCAGCTACGCTCGCTATCTGAGTGTGCTCAGCGAAGGAACAGAGCCACTCTAGTCGTCAGGGCCCTCGTACACACTTCCTGATCTGCATCCGTGCGAAGAGCGCCTTGAATCGTGCATCGTCCCGCAGAAGATCAAATGTCGGCCCACACACTCCCAGTACCATGAGATCTGGTTCACGCGCGTCCACGCTCTTGGTCAGCCACTTGATCGCGAGATCCGCATCGCCAAGTGTGGCGTGCGCAAACGCGGGATAGAACGCCGCGACTTTCCCCTGCGCCGCATCGGCATCCAGCTGCGCCGTCCTCTTCCGCGCCTCGGCGGTTCTTCCAATGACGGCGAGCGCAGACGTCAAGATCGCGCGCGTTGCCGGCGGTATTGCGCCACCCTGAAGTCGCTCTGTCATCTTTATAGCCGCAAGTGCGGAATCGGGCTGCTTCAGATATGCGAAGGTTAACGCACCATTGCTGATGTTGACCGCCAGCGTTGAGTCGAGCTCCGTGCTCCGCCGGTACCAGCGAACTGCATCCTCGAACTTTCCCATTTCGAACGAGATGAACGCGGCCTCATTCGCTATCACCGCTGACGTCGGCGCCAGCCGCATGGCCTGCTGCATCTGGTCGTACGCCTCGGGCAGCCTGCCCTTGCTCGCAAGGAGATCGCCAAACCATTGATGTGCCGTAGGGTCATCGGGTGCGAGCGCGAGTGCATGACGGAACTCAGCCTCTGAGCTATCGAGTGCCCAGCGCGAAATGAGGCCGTAGGCCAGCGCGAGGTGTCCGTCACTCAGGTTGGGATCGAGCTGAATTACATGCGCGGCGGTCTTCAGGCCGACAGCATAGAGCGTGTCGCTCGGATTCACCACGTATTCAGGCAGCACCACCTGCACGAGTGCGAGACCGGCCCACGCGCGCGCGAACTTGTCGTCGCGTTGAATCGCCTTCGAGAACAATTCCGCGGCGCGCAGCAGAGCTGCCTCACCGCGCTGTTGCCAGAAGTAACGCCCGCGGAGGTAGAGGTCGTACGCTTCCTGGTCCTTGGTGCCACGCGCCGTATTAACAGTGCTGTTCTCACCAACCGAAAGCTTGTCGTGCAGTGCACTCGTGATTTTGCGCGAGAGCTCATCCTGCGCAGTGAAGACGTCGCCGGTGTCTCGCTCGAAGCCATCGGACCAGAAGGCAAAGCCATCCGCAACGTTCGTGAGCTGCGCCGTGATTCTCAACTTGCTGCCCGCGCGTCGCACGGTTCCTTCCAGCACAGTCGCGACTTTCAACTCTCGACCTGCCTCCTGCGCATTCGCAACACGCTTCACAATTCCGAATGCTGCACTGCGCGATGCAACGCGCAGCCCCGGGATTTTCGAGATGGTAGTGGTGAGTTCATCCGCAACGCCCTCGGCGAAATACGCCTGTGATGAATCACCGCCGGCAATGGCGAATGGAAGCACGGCAATTGAGCGATCAGTCGGTGCCGCGTTCGCGTTGCCAAAGTATTTGCGAGCGAGCAGTGCTCCTCCTGCGACAACAACCAACCCCGCGGCAACGATCGCAATCATCCGCGCCGCGCCTTGCGAACGCGCCGCTCCTCGCGGACCACTCGTTGCACCTTCGAGAACCTGCAACACCTCGCGCGCCGAATGCGGACGCTTGTCCGCATTCTTCTCGAGACAACGCATTACGAGACGCGAGAGCTCGCGCGGCACATCGGTTCTCTTCGACGCCACGGGTGCGGGTGCCTCCGTCATGTGCGCCGCGAAGATCTGGTGCACCGGCCGATCATGAAACGGTGGCGCACCGACCAGCATCTCATAGGCAACGCAGCCGAGCGCGTAGAGGTCGGCGCGGTGGTCGATGTCGGGATCACCGGCGGCTTGCTCGGGCGCCATGTACGCCGGCGTCCCAACCGACGTCCCCACCTGCGTGAGCGTTCCACCGGGCGCACTCGTGCGCGACGCCGAGAGCGCCTTGGCGATTCCGAAGTCGGTGACGACCGCGGCGTCGCCGGAGAGAAGAATGTTCTCGGGCTTGATGTCGCGGTGCACAATGCCGTGATCGTGCGCGTACCCGAGTGCGCGCGCGACATCGCGCAGCACGCTCACCACTTCGACGACCGGCATCGCACCATTGCGTGCGAGTCGCGCGCGCAAAGAGAGTCCGTCCACAAACGGCATGATGTAGTACGGCAAGCCTTCGCTCTCGCCTGCCGACAACACCGGAACGATGTTCGCCTGCTGCAATGCGGCTGCGAGCTTGATCTCCCTCTCGAATCGCTCGGCGCTCACCCCCGCTGCGAGCTCCGGCGACAGCAGCTTCACCACCACCTTCCGGCCCAGCCGCGTGTCTTCGGCCACGTACACGCGCGACATACCGCCGCCACCGAGCTCGCGCTCTACGTGGTAGGCATCGCCGAGTGAGCGACTGAGTTGCTCTTGGAGGTTGTCTGGAGGCACGGGGATGGGAACGGGCCCCTCAAATATGCTTCGCGCGCGCCTCGCGTCCACACGATTACTTCCGTCGTCTCCGCACCGAGACGGTTCTGATCCAGTCCGTCAGGGCATCTTCAGTAAGTGGATGATCCGCAAGTGCGACCATTCGCTGTACAACGTCTGCTTCGGATGGCTCCAGCTCCCATCCGTTGAGGCCGAGGAGGACGTAGGGTAGCATGAAGGCGCTCCGCTTATTGCCGTCGTTGTACGGATGACCTCGGGCGATGCCGAAACCGTACGCGGCCGCAAGCGCTGCGATGTCAACCTTCGCGTCATGTGCCCATCGGTTGCGCGGCCTGACGAGGACGGACTCGAGCGCATTCTCATCTCGAATGCCGCGAAGTCCCCCGTGCTGCGCCATGAGATCCGCATGGATCGCGTCGGCCATGAGGCGCGTGATCCAGGTTGGCTCGCGCACGTGCTACTTCGCGAGCTCGCGCAATGCGTTCTTGAACTTGGTAGCCCCACGCGCGTAGATCTCCATCGCGCGCTCGAAGTCAGGATCGTACGCCGTGAAGAGCACGCCGTTCTCCGTTTCCACGACGAACGCCTCGTCGCCGACATTCAAGTGATGTCGCTCAGCAATGTCCTTCGGAACGGTTACACTGACCGAGCCGCCGGCCTGTCGCATAGTAATTTTGCGAACCATTGTCTACCTCGTCATAGCATGCGTATGCTACAGTATAGTATAATTGTGCTACAAACTCAACGATGCTCGGCAACTGAGCAACGAATTCGGCTCTGCCGTTGTCACTTAGAGGGCAGTCCACGCGTAATCACGTCATGAAACCCACCGTGAAAATACTCCTCGCTTCCGCTCTCCTCGCCGCCGCTCCGGCGGCCATGTTCGCACAGGGAACCGATCCCTGGTATGCGCTCACCCTCCCGCGCACGCACACCCCTCAGCCGACCAGGGCGGCCATCACCCCCGGCGACCTCCAGACCCGTCTCTATCTCTTCTCGGACGACTCGATGCAGGGGCGCCGAGCGGGCTGGGAGGGTAATCGAAAGGGGACGGAGTGGATTGCGGCGGAGGCGAAACGGATTGGTCTCAAGCCCATGGGTGACAACGGCACCTTCTTCCAGACGTTTCAGAAGAAATTTCAGATCCGCGCGTTCGATACCACGAAGACGCTCGCGGTCGACGGGCAGCCGCTGCGTTTCTGGAGCGACTACATTCCCCGCGACCCGGGCCGCGATCCGCGTTCGCTCGAGGGAGTGCAGACCATCTGGGGCGGGGACTTTACTGACTCGACGACCGTCATCTCCGACGCGGCGGCGGCCGGCAAGCTCGTGATCATCGTGTCGACTGTCGGTTTTCCGGGGAATCCCCCGCATGTGCCGTCGCGCCCCGTGGTGGCAAGTCACTTCCCGAGTGCGGCGGGCGTCGCGGTTGTGGCGCTCGACGACATGTCGGACAGCATCCGCGCTTCGTATAAGGGTCCGAGTGGTTTTGGGTCTGGACCTGCGGCTCCGAACTACATCTATATATCTCGCGCTGTGGCCGAACGAATCCTGGGGCAGGGGTTCGCGTCGCTTGCGCGTGGTACCGCCGGAAAGCCGATCACCGGAGGCTTCGCCTTCAATACGAGTGAG
>JBBQHJ010000038.1:0-21419 GCA_038323865.1 Gemmatimonadales bacterium | reverse complement strand
GGCGTGGATCAACCGATGACGGCGACCGTGACGGTTGACTGGAAGCCTGCAGAGGCACACGCGGTCACGTTCACAACCTCAGACGCGACCGTCGCGATAGTTACCGCGGCTGGCCTAGTCCATCCGCTCGCGAACGGTGCAGTCACGATAACCGCCACCCTCGACGGACAGCGACAGACATCTGCGCAACTCACGATCGTTGACCCGCGCACCTCGGTGGGAATCGTTGCAACCTCAGACGGAAAACCGCTCCCGAAGCTGATCTTCAGCGCGCGCGTGAACGCCGGGACAAAGTCGGAGCAGGCCTTTACGGCGCCAGTTGATGCAGCAACGGGAGCGTTTTCAATCGTCACGCCGGCGTTCACGGCGACAGGACCGTTCATCGACTTCTCCGTCGATGTCCCGGCGAATACGCCGCGTGCGTATCACCCCATGTGGATGCGCGCAGTGCCGGGCACCAACGTGACGGGCGCGCGAATCCTGATGCTCCCTCGTGCGGTGACGCCTGATTCGGGCACCTTCAAGGGACAGACATTCCCGGTGAACCTCAACGAAGCGTTTACACCGGTGTGCACGGACACGAGTAGCGCCAACTGTCAGAGCTACTGGCCGTCCTATTTCCTCTCGGGAATCAAGAACTGGGCCGACGCAGCACGACCAATTCCTGTGGCGTTCGATCGCGCGACTGGAGCGATTACAGCCACTGACTCCATCGCGATGTGGGACATCCTCCACGCAATGGAAACGGACCTCGGCCGTTCGCTCGTCAAGCCGGCAGAGTTCACGGCGTTCAGTTCGGCGGGCTTCACCTCCGGCATGATTCTCGTTTCGCTCGATCCATCGCTGACAGGTTTCTCGGGCTACACGAATTGGAATTGGGATGGTTTCGGAGTGATCTACCAGGCGAGAATTCGGTTCTCGCAGTCACGATATTTCTCAGTCAGCTCAACGGCGTCGCACGAGCTCAATCACGCGTTGGGATTTCACCACACGTGCCGGTGGGCAACCGTCATGGGTGGCTATGGCTGTTCGTCCGATGCGCGGATGTCGGCCAACGATGTCGCCTACTACCACCTCGCCGAACAGGTGCGACGACAGCTTGCGGTGTTCAAGCCGAGTTGGGGAATCGTCGAAGCGCTCGCCGGCGTTCGCGTGCTCGAGTTGGGCTTCCCGGCGTCCAGCGCGCTTCCGGTCACCCTGTCGCCGCTGTTCTCCAAGACACTCGCCCCAACGAGCGACGGCGCGCCCTGATCAGCGGATGGTCACGAGAAGTGGCGCCGACTCGGCCCACACAATGGAGTCGCGCATGATTAGGCGCACCTGCATCCTGTAGTTCCCGGGTCGCAATCCTTCTGCGGATTCGCGCACTGTTGGAACCTTGAACACGTGCGCGATGATCGTTGGAGTTGGCCGCTCCAACGGGCGCACGAAGCTGGCGCGGTGCGTGCCCGTGAATAGCAGTTCGATGCGCGCGTCTGCTCCTGGTGTCCAATCCCCCGGCCCGCGAGCAACAACGATCATCACGTCAAAGGGCTCGGCGACACCGGAAAGTGGTAATGGCGTACCAGTCGCCGTAGCGGAGACGGACGTGATTCGCGCGTCGGCGCCGAGCGAACCCAGAGGCACGTCGGCGAGCGCGGCTGTCGGCGACGGCACGGGCTGCGCTGCTGCCCGCGGAGGGGGTTGTTGAAACACATGCGGTCGCTCGCGCTCGCAGGCAGCAAGCACGAACAGGGCAATCATCGTGAGGCGGGGCACGTGAACTACAGGTAACTCCTGTTCGGGGCTATGTTTGGGTGATGCAGGATCGAGGATCGAGGCGCGAGGTACGAAGCACAACGTACCCTCCAGCGCCGGACCTCGTTCCTCGGCCCTCGTCCCTCGCGCCTCAATGAAGCTCGGTTTTATCACACTCGGATGCGACAAGAACACCGTAGACAGTGAGCGCTACCTGGCGCAGCTGGCTGATCGGGGCGCCGAGTATACCGATAATCTCGAGGAGGCCGAGGTGATCGTGATCAACACCTGCGGCTTCATCGATGCGGCGAAGAAGGAATCGCTGGACGCCATCATTCAGGCGGGCGATCTCAAGGCGGCGGGAACGTGTCAGGCAGTGGTTGCCGTCGGTTGCATGGTGCAGCGCCACAAAGGCGAGCTCGCCGAGGCACTTCCCGAGGTCGACCTGTTTCTTGGCTCGTCGGAGATGGACCAGCTGCTACCCGAGCTCGAGGCGCGCGGTCTCATCGACAGTGTGCCGTCCATCCATCCCGGGGTGCGGCTTTTTACGGGGGATACTCCGCATATCCGCTACCTCAAGGTCAGCGAGGGATGCGATCACGGCTGTGCGTTCTGCGCCATTCCGCTCATGCGTGGCAAGCACCGGTCGTTTGCGCTCGACGAGGTCATTCGCGAGGCACAATTGCTTGAGGCGCAGGGCGCGCGCGAGTTGAATCTCGTGGCGCAGGATCTTGCGCACTACGGCCGCGACCGACGCGATGGATTCTCGTTGCCCGAATTGCTCGAAGCACTCGTGCGCGAGACGGACGTGCCCTGGCTTCGCATGCTCTATCTCTATTCGTCCGGAATCACGCCGCGCCTGCTCGAAGTCATGGCGCATGAGCCGCGAATTCTTCCGTATCTCGACATGCCCATGCAGCACGCAGCGGACAGCGTGTTGAAGCGCATGCGTCGCCCCGAACGTCAGGCGACTATTCGCGATCGTGTAAAAGCAGTGCGCGAGATCGTGCCGGATATCGCAATCCGGACCACGTGCATTGTCGGTTTCCCTGGCGAGACGGACGAAGATTTCGAGCAGTTGATGGGCTTCATCGAAGAGACGCAATTCGAACGCGTCGGCGCATTCACCTACTCACCGCAAGAAGGCACGCGCGCGGCAGAGATGGAAGACGACGTTCCGGAGTCCGTGAAGCGGCAGCGTCTCGAGCGGTTACTCGAGCTTCAGCGACAGATCACCTCGGAGCGCTATGAGCGCTTTATCGGCCGACCTGCGCGTGCGATGATCGACCGCATGGCTGACGGCGAAGCGCAGGGTCGCACCGTGTGGCAAGCAGACGATGTCGATGGCATCGCGTACATCCAGGGTGCCGAGTCGCTCGCGCCGGGCACCATTGTCGATGTGGTGATCGAGGGCGTCGAAGAGGACGTCGACTTCAGCGCGACATTGCTGCGCGTTGTTGACGCGCCTGCCGCCACGCCGAAGCGCGTGCGCGCGTTGCCGGTAATGAGCACGTCCATCGGAAGCTTCGGGCGTTGACCGGCACGCCGCTGCCGGCAGCACAGAGTCGCGCGCTGTTCGCTCGGGCCCGAGAAATATTTCCCGGCGGTGTGAACTCTCCGGTTCGAGCATTTCGTGGCGTTGGCGGTGATCCGTTCTTTGTTGCCCGCGGCAAGGGCGCACGCATTTGGGACGCTGACGACAACGAGTACATCGACTACGTACTCTCGTGGGGACCGCTCGTGCTCGGTCACGCGCCGGACGTCGTTCTCGATGCGCTCGCCGAAACGATGAAGCAGGGAACGAGCTTCGGCATTCCCAGCGGCCTCGAAACGCAGCTCGCGGAACTGGTGCGCGACCGCATGCCGCACGTTGAGATGATGCGATTTGTCTCGAGCGGAACGGAAGCGACCATGAGTGCCCTGCGTCTCGCGCGCGCTGCAACGGGACGCGATCTCCTGCTCAAGTTCGACGGCTGCTATCACGGACACGGTGACAGTTTCCTTGTGCGCGCCGGCTCCGGCGTCGCGACGCTTGGATTGCCGAACTCGCCAGGCGTGCCCGATGTGCTTGCGGCGCTCACGCTCACGGCGGCGTTCAACGACGTCAGCGAGGTCGAATCGTTGTTCGCGGAGCACGGCGATCGAATCGCCGCGGTGTTCGTAGAGCCGATCATCGGCAATGCGGGGTTCATTCCACCCGACCCTGCGTTTCTTCCGCTGCTCCGACGGTTGTGCGATTCGCATGGCGCACTGCTCGTCTTTGACGAGGTCATGACGGGATTCCGCGTCGCGTTCGGAGGAGCCGCCGAGCGGTTTGGTGTTGCACCAGATCTCACCACGCTGGGCAAGGTGATTGGCGGTGGACTGCCAGTCGCCGTCTACGGTGGGCGCCGGGATCTCATGGCGATGGTGGCGCCGAGCGGCCCGATGTATCAGGCGGGAACGCTGTCGGGCAATCCGTTGGCGATGGCGGCAGGCATCGCGACGCTGCATGCGCTCACGCCGGCGGTGCACGATTCGATTGCGGCACGAACGCGGGCGCTCGTTGAAGGCTTGCGGGGGATCGCCGCTCGCCGCGGTGTTCCGTTTTCTGCCGACAGCGCCGGCTCCATGTTCGGATTGTTCTTTCGTGCTGAACCGGTGCGATCGTTCAGCGATGCAAAGACCGCGGATGGGGAGTTCTTCCGTCGGTTCTTTCATGCGGCGCTGCAGCGCGGCGTATATCTCGCCCCATCGGCGTTCGAGGCGGGGTTTGTTTCTTCCGCGCACGGCGACGAGGAGATCGCCTTGACGCTGGAGCGTCTCGATGACGCGATGGCGGATGCACGTCGGTAGCGCGTGGAGAAGAAGCAGGCCCTTCGCGTTGCTCAGGGCGACAGAAAGGGTTGTCATCCTGAGCGGAGCGAAGGATCTGCTTTTGGTTGTGTCGATTCTCCTCGTAGCATGCTCAGCCGCGGCCGCCACTCGAGTATCAAGCGTACCCGCGCCGAAGCCGTCCGGAAGCCGCAGCGCATCGGCTCGTACCGTTCGCATCGCGCTCTCCGAGGGCAACCAGGAGGTGCGACTCACGGCTACGGGAGCGTGGGAGATCTTTGGTGCCGACGGCATGTCTGCGATCGCGCTCACGCAGCCGAGTGAGCAATGGAAGCTCTATCGCGAGGGCGCCGCGGTGCGCGCCATGCGCGAGGACTCGCGTCCCGTGAGTGGCCAGGAGCAGACCTTAGTGATTCGTCCGCTCACGGCTGACGGACAGATCAGCGTCGACGGCAAGCGATACCGTGGCGAGCTGGTGATCAGCGCCGGCAATAACGGCCTGCTCGTGGTGAATCGGTTGATCATGGACGACTATCTCAAGGGCGTGGTGCCGCTCGAGATTGGAACGTCGTCGCAGTCGGATATCTCCGCCGTGGAAGCGCAGGCGATCACCGCACGCAGCTACGCATTCACGCATCTCTCCGGCGGCCGCTCCTACGACATGCGCGCAACCGTTACCGATCAAGTCTACGGCGGCGTGAACGCCGAGACGCGCGTGGGCAACGCTGCGGTCGAGAGTACCTCCGGCCTGGTGCTGCTTTACGGCGGCCAGCCCGTGAACGCACCGTACTCATCGACGTGCGGAGGAATCACGGCAGAGCCGCAAGATGTGTGGCGCACAGCAGGTGAGCCGTACCTCCGCCGTGTCAGTGATCAGATTCCCGGCACCAATCGGTACTATTGCGACGAGGCTCCACGCTTTCGGTGGACACGTACCTTCGGCGGCGCGGACCTCCGCGAAAATGTCTCACGCTATCTCCGCACGCTCGGCCGCACCGGCGACGTGTCGAATGTCTCTGGGGTGACCGTAACGGACGTCACACCGGCTGGCCGGGTGAAGACACTGACGGTCGATACCGATCGTGGTAGCGTTAGCCTGAGAGGCAACGAGATTCGGAATGCGTTACGTGCGCCGAGTGGCGAGATACTGAACAGCACCTATTTTTCCGTCGACGCACTTGCCGGGCGGAATGGCATTGAACAGTTGACGCTTCGTGGCGGAGGTTACGGCCATGGCGTCGGCATGTGTCAGGCAGGCGCAATCGGTCGCGCACGAGCGGGACAGGACTTCAGAACAATTCTGAGCACCTATTACCCCGGTACTACCATCGGCACGCTATGACGGAACCGGTCCGTATTGGCCTCGTGGGCGCTGGTGCAATTGCACAGCTCACACACCTCCCCGTGATCAGCGCGATGCGCGGTCTCGAGCTCGCTGCGCTCTGCGACTTCGATCGGCCCAAGGCGCGCGCGCTCGCCGACAGGTTCAATGTGCGCGATGTCTTTACCGACATCAGCGACCTGATCGAAACTCCAGGCTTGCAGGCGCTTGTCATCGCGACGCCGAATCATCTGCATGAGCCACACGTGCTGAGTGCAATCGCGGCGGGGCTCGATGTGTTGGTCGAGCGTCCCGTGTCGCTCACTGCGAAAGGTGCAGAGCGCATTGTGAACGCCGCCGCGCGCGCGGGACGAAAAGTTCTCGTGGCGAACAACCATCGCTTTCGCAGCGACGTGCAGGCACTCGCCGGATTCCTGCGCGGTGGTGAGTTGGGCAAGCTCACCGGCATTCGTGCCGGCGCCTATCACCACCGTCGTTCGGATCAGGGCTGGCGGCAGCGCCGCGTGGAGTCTGGTGGCGGCGCGTTCTTCGACTACGGGCTTCCGCTGGTCGATCTCGCACTCTGGCTCAGTGATTTTCCCGAGCCGCAGCGGGTGTCGGCGCACTTCGAACGCGGGTCGGGGAAGAATGCGGTGGAAGACGCGATGGTCGTCCAGCTCGAGTGCGACAAGGGCGCGGTATTCACGTTCGACGTGTCGGGCTCGTATGTCGGTGCCGAAGAGCGCTGGTGGTTCGAGACCATTTCCACACGCGGTAGCACGCGACTCGCTCCACTGCGCGTGGTGAAGGAACTGCACGGACGGCCAACCGATGTGTCGCCTCGCGGCGCCGCAGCACGTGAGAGCGCATTCATCCAGTCGTATCGCGCCGAACTCGCGCACTTCCTGGCGGTCATCACCGGGGCATCGGAGTACGAGGCGCCATCGGACCAGGTGATCGTGCACAAGATCGTCGAAGCGATCTACAAGTCAGCGGACGAGGGGCGAGAGATCCGCTTGTGATGCGGCGACTCATTGCGGGTGCGTTGTTGCTGGCCGGGTTCGCCATGCGCGGCAACGCGCAGACGACTGTGCTGCCAGTTGCTACTCCACAGACCGGCGAAGTCACCGTCACCCTCGTGACATTCGCGCTCGGCCCGGAAGTCTTCGAGCGCTTCGGTCACAACGCGCTGTGGTTCCATGACAACACGACCGGGCAGGACGTCGCGTATCACTGGGGACTCTTCAGCTTCAACGAGCCAAATTTTCTCGCGCGCTTTCTCAGCGGCGACAATCACTACTGGATGGGCCGAGAGGACCCGCGTGGGTTGATTGATCGCGAGCGCCGTTCTGGGCGTACCGCCACCTTGCAGCGCTTGAACCTCACACCGGAGCAGGCGCACTCACTCCACGAGTTTGTGCTCTGGAATGAGCGACCGGAGAATCGCTTCTACCGCTACGACTACTTCGCCGACAATTGCTCCACGCGGTTGCGCGATGCGATCGACCGCGCCGTTGGCGGAGCCATCAAGCGCGCGACGGACACCGTGCACACCGCGCTTTCCTATCGTCGCGAAAGCATTCGCCTCACCGATGGCGACCGACCGGTGCAGCTTGGCATCGACATCGCCCTTGGCCGTCCGGCTGACGCGCCGCTCACCGCATGGCAGTCATTCTTCATTCCCATGCGACTGCGCGATGCAATTCGCACCGTCAAGATCCCGGACGAAAACGGAGCTTTGGTGCCGCTCGTCGCAGAGGAGCAGCAAGTTGCGCAAGCGACCGGCACTACGGCCATCGAAGAACAAGGCAGAGCTCCTCGACTCGCACTCCGCTACTTCGTGCTTGGCGTGCTCCTCGCGCTCCTCGTTGGTAGCCTCACCTTCCTCATGCCGATGCGCAGCGCCACGTGGGGGCTCGCCTTCTTTGGCGCAGGCTGGTCGCTCATCAGCGGCATTCTGGGAGTGATTCTGCTGCTCGCCTGGCTGTTTACAAAGCACGTGTTCTGGGCGGGAAATGAGAACGTGCTGCTCTTTACGCCACTCGCCCTGTTTCTTGCGGCATTGTACCCCGCGGCACTTCTGAGCGGCAAGGCGGTGCGCGCCGCGCAAATGATTGCCGGTCTGCTCGTGGTCGCTGCGTTCGTAGCCGCGTGCCTCGCGCTCATGCCTGGTGGGCAGGAGAATCGGGCAATCGTCGCGCTGATGCTGCCCGTGCAGTTCGCGCTCTACGTTGGGCTTCGCTCGGCGATGCCGAGGGGCACGCGCGCAGCCTAGTGCGTGATTGGTCCCATCTGAACCACCTCGAATGCGCTCGACGGAATCTGCTTCATCGTATCGAGATTGCCGTCGTTCCAGCGCGTGTCGGGCGCGCCGGTGAAGTACCACCCGCTTCCGTTGTCGGCGACAATCATCCCGTAGGTCTTCATGGCCTTCAAGATGACCTGCACTTCGGCGGGAAAGCTGGCTGTAGCAAACGATGACTTGAGTCGCACCCGCATTCCCATCGGTGGAACGTTGGCCGACGTGTTGCTGCTCGCGTAATGACGGGCCGGCGCAATAAACCCCTTCTGTGTTGTGGGACAGGTAAAGCGGATCGCGTGATTGATGAGACCGCGCGTCACTGCCTCGTCATAGCGAATCAGTCCGGGGAACACGGGGAGTCCTGCGGCGTCGGCTGACGTCCAGTAGGGCGGGCGCATCGCGTTGCTGGTCAGGTCGAAAACCGCGCCCGCTCCAGCATGCCAGCTCGTGCCGCCGTTCAGCGGATGCGCATCATAGAGTTCGTAGAGCTTGAATGCCGTGGTGTCCACGACGATGACATGCCGGTCGCCGCTGCTGCTCGCGCCGCCTTCGATGGGTGCATTCGCCGGAATCGGGTAAGGGCCGGGATCACTCTCGCCGGCATAGTCGAACGAGACAGGCACCTTCGCTTGCGAGCCACTGACAAACGCGTACGGAATGCCGTAGATCGTTCCGAAATCCGGATGCAGATTGCGCGCGCCGCATGCATCGATGAGCGTGGTGGAGTTCGCGTCCACGGCGTCAGACGAGATGTCGCGATTCCACGGGTTGTCGGCTGGAAAAACGCGGCGACCATTCAGTGATCCACCGACGGTGGTTGCACCACCACTCGTGTCCGGAGACACCGGAGTATCGCCGGTCGCGCTGGCACATCCGAGCGCGGCAATCACGGCAAGCAAGCTGACATACGGCAGGCGTATCATGTTATCGTTGCAGTTGACAGTGCATGCGTTAGCATAGCCAGTGCCCTCGCGTGCCGACTGCGATTCACGTCACACTGTTTCTGTAATCCAATCATGTACGATGTTGCCGTCGTTGGGCTTGGCGCCATGGGAAGCGCGGCGCTCTATCATCTCGCATCTCGCGGTGCACGTGTCGTGGGACTCGACGCGTTCGATCCGCCGCACGCGCTCGGTTCCACGCACGGTTATTCACGCATCATTCGCGAGGCGTACTTCGAGCATCCGAGCTACGTGCCCCTCGTGCGTCATGCCTTTGAGAATTGGGCCGCGCTGGAAAAAGCGTCGGGCCGTGCGCTGTACCGGCAGACGGGCGGACTGATGATTGGTCCCGCGGATTCCGGACTCGTGATTGGCACACTCGAGAGTGCGCAACGCCACGACATCCCGATCGAGCAACTCGAGGCTGACGACATTGAAGCGCGCTTTCCCGCACTGCGCCCGGATCGCGACATGGTTGGAGTGCTCGAGCGGAATGCCGGCGTCCTCGACCCTGAACTGTGCATTGGTGCGCACATTGATCTGGCGCGCACGCAAGGAGCCGAAGTCAGGACAAACACCAAGGTTTCACTGATCGAAGGCAATGACGCCGGCGTGACTCTCACAACAGCCGCCGGCGAAGCGATTTCCGCTCGGCGAACTATCGTTGCTGCCGGTCCGTGGACGCGCAGCCTCCTCGAGTCATCGGGCGCGACGCTGCCACTCGTTGTCGAGCGACAGACCATGCACTGGTTCGAGCCGGCGCAGAATCGCACGCATTTCGATGCGGATCACCTGCCCGTGACGCTCATCGAGCACGATCCTGATCGCTACGCCTATTTCATTCCCGACATGGGTCAGGGTGTGAAAGGCGCAATTCACTACGAGGGAGCATTGGTGCAGCCCGATACCGTCGATCGTCACGTCAGTGACGCCGACATCGCACCCGTGCGAGAACTCATCAGAACGTACGCTCCAGATCTGGACGTGGCCCCGCGCAAGTCTGCCGTGTGTCTCTACACGAACACGCCCGACAAGCACTTCCTGATGGATACCGTGCCAGGTCTGCCAAACGTGCGTGTCATCAGCGCATGCTCGGGACACGGCTTCAAGTTCGCCAGCGCAATCGGCCAGCTCTCAGCGGAGACAGCGCTCGGCGAGACGCCTCGCATGGAGATGGGGCAGTTTCGAGCCGAGCGTTTCTCGTGAGGCGAAGCGTACTCGACTTCCGGGCGCCGACACGGTAATCTCAACCCCGTCGCCCCACGAGGTTCGCCCATGTATCGCCAGAGCGTCATAGGATTCGCCGTCGCGCTGCTCGCCGTTCCGACCACGCTACACAGGCCCGCGCCTAAGAAGACGGTCGCTGTCCTCTATTTCGACAACTACACCGGCAAGGCGGACTACGACGCGCTCGGCAAGGGCATGGCGTCCATGATGATCAGCGATCTCTCGGTCGTTCCGGAGATTCAGCTCGTCGAGCGCGATCGCATGCAGGACGTCATGAAGGAAATGGACGTCCAGCACACGCGGTACTTCGACTCCACCACGGCAGTGAAGGCCGGCCGAATGCTCGGGTCGCAGTACATCGTGGTCGGCTCGTTCGCTGCCGTGCAGCCGAAAATGAAAATCGATACGCGTGTTGTGAGTGTGGAAACGGGTGCCATCGTGAAGACCGCGCAAGTCACCGGAGACGAAGACAAATTCTTCGACCTCCAGCAGCGCCTCGCCAAGGATCTCGTGGATGGACTCGGTGTGGCGCTCTCGCCGGAAGAACAGGCGGCACTTTCAGAGCGCCAACGGCAGAATCGCGTGGAGGCAGTGAAGTCGTTGCTGGCGTTCTCGCTCGCCTTGAACAAATACGATCGCGGTGATTTCGGTGGCGCGGCGGAATCCATGCTTCCCGCACTGCGCATGGCGCCCGACGCCGGATTCATGAAGGCCGCCTATGACGAGATGAAGCGGCGTGCCGCTGCATCCGCCGCCGACAAGGCGAAGGACAAGATCAAGGCGGGACTCGGAGGGTTGCTGCACCGACCGTGAGTGGACTTTCAGTAGGCATCGATGTTGGCGGCACGTACACCGATCTGGTCGCCGTCGACGCCAGCGGTCGTATCACAACACGCAAGGTTCCCAGCACACCCTTCGACCAAAGTGAGGGCGTGGCTCGTGCACTCGCATTGCTCGAGGGAGCGCGCGTTCAGCGATTCGTGCACGGCACCACGGTGGCGACGAACATGCTCCTCGAGCGCGCAGGAGCGCGCGTCGCGCTCGTGGCCACAGAGGGTTTCACCGACGTCCTGCATCTCGCCCGTCAGGACCGCGCGGCACTCTACGATCTCTCGCGTCATCATCCGGCGCCGCTGGTGTCACGGCAAGACACGGTGCCAGCGCGCGAGCGAATGGTGCCGGAAGGCGTAGAGATCGCACTCACCGATGACGCAATCGCCAATGTCGTGGCGCGCCTCCGGGCAATCGCGCCGACAATCGTTGTTGTTGCATTGCTGCACGCCTACGCAGATCCGTCCCACGAAATCGCAATTGCTCAGGCAATTCGCATTGCACTGCCAGCGGTCGATGTCGTGATGGCATCGGAGGTGTTCCCGGAAATTCGCGAATACGAGCGAACGTCTACTGCGGTCGCCGAGGCGTACCTGCGTCCCGGTGTTGGGCGCTATCTCACGCAGCTCACGGCGCGCGCGTCTGAATTTGGCGTTCCCGCGCCTGGCGTGATGACCTCTGGCGGCGGTATGCGCACCGTGACGGAAGCCGCGCAGTCCGCAGCATCGCTGGCACTGTCCGGGCCTGCTGGAGGGGTCGTGGGAGCGGCAGCGGTGCTTCGCGCTGCGGGCTTCGCTGATGCCCTCACGGTGGACATTGGAGGCACGAGCGCAGATGTGGGCCTCATCCTGAACGGTGAGGCCCTCGTTGAATCGGGAGGACGCGTCGCCGGAGTTCCCATCGCGCTGCCACGAGTGCTCGTGGAAACAGTGTCCGCCGGCGGCGGTTCGATCGGATGGATCGACGATGGCGGTGCACTCCGCGTCGGCCCACGAAGCGCGGGCGCTGTACCCGGTCCGGCCGCCTTTGGACGCGGAGGCACGCTGCCAACAGTGACCGATGCACACGTGGTGCTCGGACATATCACGGCCGCGTCGCTGAGCGGTGGAGTAGTGCTCGACGCTTCTGCAGCGCGCGCCGCCATGGAGGAGTTGGCAGCGCGACTCGGCGCAGAGCCTGAACGAGTTGCTCACGCCATGATCGACATCGCCGACGCAGCTGTTGCGCGCGCACTGCGACGCGTGAGTGTTGAACGTGGCGTCGATCCGCGCGACTGCGTGCTCGTCCCGTTCGGTGGAGGAGGTCCATTGCACGCGTGCGGACTCGCCGAGCAACTCGGGATGCGCACGATATTCGTGCCTCCACATGCGGGTGTGCTCAGCGCGGTGGGTCTCGCGATCACTTCAGAGCGACGCGAGCGCCTCGCGAGTGTGCTCGTGCGCGCGGCTGCGCTCGACGCCACCGCGCTCGCCGCAGCGCGCTCGCGCGCGGCCGAGGGTGTGCATGCGGAGGCGGGATGGACGCGCGAGTGGACGGCGCGCATGCGCTACGTCGGTCAGGGATATGAGCTCGACGTGCCCGTGCGTGACGGTGAGGACGGAAACGCCCTTGCTCAGCGCTTCACCGAGTTGCATCGCACGCGAAACGGATTCACGCTCGATGTGCCCGCCGAGGTGGTTGGCATTCGGCATGTCGCGAGTGGGCCCGCGTTTCCCGCGCGCTTCGAGCGTGCAACGTCGTCGCAGTGGTCAGCGGTAAGTCTCGTCGACGACGGCGGTACGTTCGACGCGCAGCTCGTCGGTCCAACGGTTGTTGTGCTCGACGGCGCAACGCTGCGCATTGCGGAGGGATGGACAGGCGAGCCGCACCCCAGCGGTGGCTGGATCCTGAGGAAAGCTCAATGATCGACGCACTCGAGCTATCCGTGCTCTCGCACGGTGTGGCGATGATCGCCGAAGAGATGGGAGCGGTGCTCGTACGGAGCGCATTGTCTCCAAACATCCGTGAGCGTCGCGATGCATCGTCCGCCGTGTTCGACGCCCAAGGCAGAATGATCGCGCAGGCCGCGCACATTCCCGTGCACCTCGGCGCCATGCCCGAGTCGGTTGCTGCCGTGCGCGCGCGCAATCCTCAACCGGGCGACGTATTCCTCCTCAACGACCCATTTCGTGGCGGATCACATCTGCCTGATCTCACGCTCGTGGAGGCCGTGGACATTGATGGCGTCGTAGCGGGATTCACGGCGGTACGCTGCCATCATGCTGACGTCGGTGGCATGAGTCCCGGTAGCATGCCGCAGGGCGCAACTGAGTTGGTGCAGGAGGGCCTGATCATTCCGCCCATTCGACTTGTTCGCCGAGGGGTCATCGACGAAGAGATCATGGAGTTCGTGCTCGCCAACGTGCGCACGCCGGCCGAGCGGCGCGGCGATCTCAATGCGCAACTCGCTGCGTGCGCCACAGGTGCGGCAGGTTGGCGAGCAATCACGGCACGTCTTGGCGCGGCCAAGCTTGGCGCAGCGTGTGACGCGTTGCTCGACTACGCCGAGCGCCGTGTGCGTGCTCGGCTCCGCCAAATTGAGGGTGCGAAGGGCCGAGCGCTGGATCGTCTCGAAGGTGATGGCGTAACGGACACTGACATCGATGTGAAGATTGCGCTGGAGATTCGCGATGGCACGCTCCACCTGGATTTCACTGGCACGTCTGCGCAGGTCGCGGGCAACGTGAACTGTCCAGCCGCCGTCACGCGTGCAGCCGCGGTATTCGTGGTGCGAACGCTCATGGACGACGATGTGCCAACGAACGATGGCATCGCGCGCGCGATCTCACTTACGCTGCCGGAGAGGAGCGCTGTGAACGCTGCGTGGCCTGCCGCTGTTGCTGCCGGCAATGTGGAGATGTCGCAGCGGGTGACGGACACAATCTTTGCTGCCTTTGGCGACGCCGGCGTGTCGGTCGCGGCGCAGGGGCAGGGGACGATGAACAACATCACGTTCGGCGGTGCAGGGTGGACGTTCTACGAAACACTCGGCGGCGGACAAGGTGCGAGCGAACGTGGTCCAGGCCCGAGTGGCGTGCATGTCGGCATGAGCAACACGCTGAATACACCGGTGGAATCGCTCGAGCGTTCAACGCCGCTGAGGATCGAGCGCTACGAATTGCGCGAGGGATCAGGTGGTGACGGGATGCACCGTGGAGGCGATGGCGTGGTGCGCGCCTATCGCGCGACGCAACCCTGTACGGTGACACTTCTCACCGAGCGACGCCGGCATGCGCCACGTGGCGTGGCAGGCGGTGCCGATGCGCGGCCCGGCCTAAACATGTTGAATGGCGCGCTGTTACCTGCGAAATGCCGTCGTATCTTAGAAGCCGGTGACGTGGTAACGATTGAAACGCCTGGTGGCGGCGGGTATGGCCCAGTCGCGCCGCGCGCATGAAGCAAGGCACACAGGTCCTTCTCGCGCTTGCGGCTGGCCTGCTTGGCGGCGCGGCCATCTCGGCGTCGCACAGTGCGGCGGGCGCGTCGTTCGCCAATGCCATTGAGCCCATTGGAACCATTTGGGTGAACGCGCTGCGGATGATCGTCATTCCGCTCGTGGTCGCCGCCATTGTCACTGGTGTGACCTCGTTGCCCGATGCTCGCTCGATCGGGCGGATTGGCGGACGAGCATTTCTTCTGGCGTCGGCGTTCGTGCTGGTTGCTGCCGCGTTTGCGACCTTGGCGGCGCCACTCGTGCTGTCTGGACTGACTATCGACGCGGCGGCATCGGCTGCGCTGCGCGCGAGCGCGGCCACGGCAAGTGGCGAGGCCGTGAAGAGCGCGCAACAACTCATTGGCGTGTCGCAGTGGTTCATCTCGCTCATCCCGGCGAATCCCATCAAGGCGGCCGCTGACGGTACGATGCTTCCGGTCATCGTCTTCACGATTCTCACCAGCGTCGCGATTGCGCGCTTGCCGCACGATCGCGCGCGCGACACCGTGATCGCCTTTTTCCAGGGAACGTTCGACGCGTCGCTGTCAGTCATGCGCTGGGTGATGGTGATCGCACCACTCGGGGTGTTTTGCCTGACGCTGCCGTTCGCGCATCGCATGGGAATCGCGGCGGCTGGCGCCGTGCTCTACTACGTGAGCACCGTGGCGGCATTGTGTGGGGTTGTCCTTATCGGTTTGTACGTGGTCGCGTGGCTCATTGGCGGACACTCGCCGCGTGTGTTCGCCCGCGCCTGCGCGCCGGCACAGGCGATTGCCATCAGCGCGAGATCGTCGCTGGTTGCGCTTCCCGCCATGGTCGAAGGTGCGGATAAGGTGCTGGGTCTCCCGCTCGCCGTGCGAACGTTCTTTCTGCCGCTGGCGGCCGCCGTGTTCAAGACGGGCAGCGCTGTCATGATTCCCGTCGGCGCCATGTTCATGGCCAAGCTCTATGGCATCGAGCTCGGCGCGGCAGATCTTCTTTCCATCGCGCTCGTGACGTACCTCACAACGTTCAGCGTACCGGGCGTGCCCGGTGGCACCGTGATCGTTATGGTGCCGGTGTTGTCCGCTGCGGGTTTGCCGCTGTCTGCAGTTGGTTTGCTGATCGGAGTCGACGCCATTCCCGACATGGTCCGAACAGTCACCCATGTTACCGGTGACATGGCCGCGGCTACGGTGCTCGCGCGCTACGAAGGCGCTACGGTTCGTCCTTCTTCATGAGTACGTCAAACACCCGCGCCTCGATGAACGCATCGAGCAGCGCGCGATCGAGCATGCCGTCCTTCGCTTCCATGTTCAGGATGTCGAGCGCCCTGTCCGTGGGCACAGCGCGTTTGTATGGCCTATCGGTCGCCGTGAGCGCGTCGAAGATGTCGGAGATGGTCATCATGCGCGTCTGCACCGGAATCGCCGCGGCGAGTACCTGATTCGGGTAGCCTCGGCCGTTCAACTTCTCGTGATGTCCATAGGCGATGCGCGGGATGTGCCTGAGCTCGCGCGTCCACGGAATCTGCTCGAGAAAGCGGTATGTGTGCGTGACGTGCGACTCGATCTCACGGCGCTCGCGATCGTCGAGATTGCCCTTCCGGATCATGAGAAACTGAAGCTCGTGATCTTCGAGCAGTGGCCGCTCGCGGCCCTCGAAGTCCGTGAAGCTGCGACGATTGATCTCTTGGAGCGCCTCAAAACTTCCCTCGGGCAGCACCGTGGGCTCGTTCGCACGAACGATGGCGTCGAGAAACCGCACCAGCTCGGCTTTCTGTTCTCCGCGCGCGGCATCGAGACGGCCAATCGCATGCTCGTAGCTCTGATTGCCATGCGCAAGGACATATTCGGCGCGCTCGCGTTCGAAGTCGAGATCCGTGCGCTGAAGCAGAAGCTGAAAACGATTGCGAATGAGCTCGAGGTCCGCGGGATAGAGCTTTTTCTGCTTGACCAGGACCTGCTCGCGCACGCCGACCTTGCCGAAGTCGTGCAGCAGGCCCGCGTAGCGCAGCTCGCGCAGCTGTTCGCGCGTGAACTTCACCGCAGTGTATGGCCCGTCGGTAGCGCGGTCGACCACCTCAGCCAAACCGACCGTGAGCGTTGCAACACGCGACGAATGACCCGAGGTTGTTGGATCGCGTGATTCAATCGCGGTCACCGCCGCCGTAACGAAGCCTTCGAATAGGCGCTCGATGTCCTCGTACAACTTGCCGTTTTCAATTGCCACCGCTGCCTGCGACGCGAGCGCCGACGTGAGCTCGACGCACTGCTCGTCGTAGGTGAGTACGTCTCGATCGACAACTTCCGCCGACGACAGGCGCGTGTCTGCCGTGCGCTTGCGGTTGATCAGTTGAAGCACACCGACGATTTCGTCGCGGTGTGACTTCATGGGCAGCACGAGCATCGACTTCGTGCGATAGCCGACCTTTTCGTCAAAGCTGCGGTTTTGCCGGTATGAGACATCGTCCGGTAGCAGGTACACGTCGCCGATGACGAGGGGCTCACCAGTCGCGGCCACGTAGCCTGAGAGACTCGCGTGGTCGATTGCCACCGTGGAACTACGAAACGGCAGGTTGGGAAGCGTGTAATTCTGCGCCATCGCAAACCGCAGCCGACTCGGCACATTGTCCTCATCTTTCTCGACGAGATACAGCGAGCCTGCATCACTGTTCGTGAGTCGCCGCGCCTGTGTGAGAATCATCTCCAGCAGCGTATTGAGGTCACGCTCCTGTGAGAGTGCCACGCCAATTGATGTCAGCTCCGCGAGTTCTCGCGCGCGGTCCGCTGCCATTTGCCGAGCATGTTTTTCGGCGACCAGTGATGACGCGTGGCGAAAGGCACCGCGCAGGCCCGTGATTACCGCGCCGATCCTCGCATCGCCCGGTATCCAGCTCGTGAGTACGTCAACCGGGAAGCCGGTCGGTGGTTCCGATTCGCCGGCCTCTCCAATCCCGACAATGGCTGCCAGCACCGCGAGTTCCTGAATGCGCGTGGGGTCATCGCCGGCACTCGCAATGAGTGCCTTGTCGAGCGCGATGACCGTGGGCCGATCGGAATCGATCGACCGCGCGGTCGGGAGCACGGGAATGTGGCGTACCTCGATGTCGTCGCCACGGCGTCCAAGCGGCGCCGTGGAGATGGTACGTCCCATTGCGGTGAGAAGCAGGGGCTTTTGATACACTGCAAAACGATAGCGCGCGTGCTTTCCTCGCGATAGCAGGATCACCGTATCGGTGGCGCGCTAATGTGCCCCGCGCGCGCTCTGCCACGCTCGGTCGATGAGCGCGCGAATGATGGAGTCGTCCCACGTTGCCTGGCGACTGCTATCGCTGCCGACAAACTGTTGGCGGAACGCCTCGAGATTGAGCGCCTTGCGCGTTTCCTCCACCGTTTTTCCCTCTGCAGCGAGCCGGTGCACGTTGCTCACCACGTATTCGAGCAACGCGCGCACCTGTCGCGTGTACGCGAGGTCTGGCTCGACGGATCCGTGTCCTGGCACCACACGCTTTACCGGCAGGCCTTCCATGGCGCGGAGTGCGTCGATCCAGCCGACCGGCGACGAGTTGAACGCATACGGGACCGGCGAGACAAGCAAGTCTCCGGCGAAGAGAATGCTGTCGCCCGGCACGTAAATGGCGACGTCGCCGGGCGTGTTGGCGGCACCCCAATGATGCAGGCGCACGTCCTTGTTGCCGAGGTAGAGTGTGAGTGCGTGCTCGAAGGTCAGCGTCGGGAGTGGAATCCGAAGCCCAGCCAGTTCCTGAAGCTCGCGCTCGCGATTGGCGACGTCGTCGAGTGCGGCGCGCGCGGGCGTGCCGGCGCGGACTGCATCTTTGCGCTTCGCCAACTCCTGCCGTGATGCAGACCCCGCGGCGACCACCGAACGCGCATAGCGCTCTCCGTTGACCGCAATCAGACGGCGCGTTTCAGTCTGCGACACGATGATCAGTCCGGGGAACGCGGCCTTGTAGGTAGCGTTGCCGTTGATGTGATCGTAATGCCAGTGCGTGTTGACGAGATAGCGCACGGGAAGCGACGTCAGCGTGCGGATGATGGCAATGTCAGCGGCAGCCCGCGAGGGCAGGTACGTGGCGTCCACAACGAGCACGCCGTCGTCACCGATGATGATGCCCGTGTTGGAGTGCGGCCAATCTTCGGTCGCGTCCGGGTGAACGATGACGAACACGCCCTCCGCCAGGCGTTCCACTCTCGCGGTATCGAGCTGCTGCGCCTGCGGCGTGGTGGCTGCTGTAATGACCGCGAGTGAGATCGCGAGTAGCTGCTGCATATTGTGTTGGTCAGTGGGTACCATCGTGGGTGCCGTCGCCCGTGGTGAGCGTCGACGCGTGTCCTTCGGGAATGATGACAACCATGTCGTAGGCGTACAGAACGCGTTGCATCTGCTCCGAGACGCTGCCGAGCTTGCGGCCGGCAAGAAGCGCGCGCACGGGACGCAAGTCGAAGAGGGTCCATCCACTCATTGGCTCGGCGGCAGAGAGCAGGGTGGTTGCCCCGAGCATGGTGAGCTCACCCGCCGGATCGCTGGCCGCGTTGAACCGGCGATGCAATGCCGCCGTATCGCCAACGAATGGCAGCCATGCGTTCTGCGCTCCGTGTCCGATCACCAATAAGATGCTCAGCGCCTGCATGCCATTCATCGCGGCCAGCTCGTGCGTCAACGCGCCAAGATCCTGGACGTTGGTGATGGTGCGCCCGTTCATGGCGTGGTCGACGCCAACCTTGAACATCACCTTGGGTGTGCGCTCGCCGGCCGCCTGCGCCCGTTGATAGGACGATGCGAAGTTTCGCTTCATCAATGCGGAGCGCGCAACGTTGGACTGGAAGCCGCGTCCTGCCATGAAGTCCAGATAAATGGCCCGGCTCGCGCGCAATTGTGTGAGTCGCTCTACGCCATCGTTGCCGGTGGCGGGAACGATGTTGCGCTGTACCGAGTCGAATGTCACGTCGGATGCTGAAAGTAGGAAACCCTTTGTCGGGTTGTGCTCGCGCACCACGGCGTCGAACGACGAGCGCGCACGCGTTGCGAGTTCGCTGGCGAAGCGACGTGCCGCTGGCGTTCTGGCCTGTTGTGACAGCGTGGCGAAATGCCACTCGGGCGAGAACATCAATTCCTGGTCGAAGCCCCAGATCACATTGTCCCGCGCGCGCGTTCCGGCGACCGCGCGGGTGACCATCTCCTGTTCTTCGCGCCAATAATAGAATGCGATGGAGAAGGGGTATGTCGCATAGAAGGTGCGGAACGCGCGCGGCGCATCGTGTTCGCGAGCGAGCGAGTCGACTGCCCGCCCCGCAAGCATGCCCGTTTCCACGGCGAGATGACGGAAGCCGTGCGGCCGGGCAAGATCAAAGAGTGCCGCCGTAAAGGCGGGTGGCTCGACGAAGCCGTGGCTCTCGCCAACGAGGACGAACTGCGCCGTGGTCATCGCACTGTCGAGCACCTGAGCAGCGCGTCCCTGAAGTACGCCGTCCTTCACCGCGAGGGGTGCGGCGGCTCGCCGAAGGGCGTCGATGACGAGTGAGTCGTCACCAGCGGCGCGGCTCATCGTTCGCGCGTGCGCAACCGCGGTACGCTGCCAGGCCAGCAGTCCTGCCAATGCGCAGATCGTGCAAGCGGAGACAAAAGAGGCCGTACTGAGTTTCATGATAGCGCTGGAGTGCGACATACCTTGTGATGATAGCAAAGCGGAGTTCCGCGCGCCGACGAATTCTGGGACGACTCGCACACAAAGCAGTGCGAGACGGACGACCTGCCAAAGGCTTCTTACGAGTGCGGTCGCGCAACGCTATATGCTCCCGCTCAGGACGTGGACCATCTGGTGCGCGACGCGCGTCACACTCGCCGGGTCTCATGCCATGCTAGCGCGAACCTATCTCATTCTCGCCTTGTCTTGTGCGGCTCCGCTTGCGGCGCAGCAGGAAATTCCGGCTCCTCGCACGGCGCTTGGACTCACCGCGCCGCTGGCGACCGTCATGATTGTGGGGACGCACCACTTTTCGAATCCGAATCAGGATATGGTGAAGACGGATTTTGATGATCCGCGGTCTCCGCGCCGGCAGGCGGAGGTCATGGATCTCGTACGCCGTCTTGCGGCGTTCAAGCCAACGAGAATCGCGCTCGAAGCGTCGTACGGTTCAACCGAGATCGTCGAACAGTATGCGCGCTATGTGAACGGTCAGTACGTGCTCACCGCCAATGAGGTCGACCAGGTAGGATTCCGGCTGGCGAAGCAACTAAGCTTGAGCACGGTGTATCCGATTGATTACCGCATCGGGCTCGATTTCGGCGGGCCACTGGGGTATGCCGCCGCGAACGGCCAGGCCGAGAAGGCGCAGGCCATGAAGCGCGCGCTCGAGGGTGTGGGGACGCTGTTCGCAGCGATGTCGACGAAAAGCATCGTCGAGCTGTATCGCATCGAGAATGAGCCGGCCGCGCTAGAACTCAATCAATCATTGTACGTGTACCTCGCGGAGATCGGGCGTGACAGCGTCTACGTTGGCGCCGATCAGATGACGCGATGGTACGCGCGCAATGCGCGAATCGCGACGAACATTCTCAGAACGGCGGCGCCGGGAGAGCGCGTGCTCGTGTTGATTGGTACGGGGCATGCCTATCTCTTGAATGAGATATTGTCGCGCTCGCCATCGGTGCGCCTCGAGCCGGTGCTGGCCCTCCTGAAGTAGCGTCTCGTCGGCGAGTCTCGCGTGGATCCATGCGAATTGTTCGTGCGGTGCACTCAAAGATACGACCTGTCACATCGCGGTGGAGGGG
>JBBQHJ010000037.1:0-21780 GCA_038323865.1 Gemmatimonadales bacterium | reverse complement strand
CTCAAAACCTTGCGGAGCCGGCTTCGACAGGCTCAGCCTGAGCGGGTGCTTGGTTGATTTTCAAAGACATTTTGTCCGCTCGCCCTGAGCCCGTCGAAGGGTGAGCCTATGTTTTGAGACAGCCTCTTTAGCCTGCGGAGTGGTCCTACATCCGCCCCGCCTTGGAGAACGCCGCCTTGAGCTCCACGTAATCCCTGGTGACCGGAAACTGCGGGAACTCGCGGATCACATTCTCGGGCGGGCAGAAAAGGATGCCGTGATCGGCCTCCTTGAGCATGGTGGTATCGTTGTATGAATCCCCGGCCGCCACCACATCGAAGTTGATCAGCTTGAGGCCCATGACCGCCTTGCGTTTACCGTCGCGGATACGGATCCGGTAGTCGCTGATGCGCCCATCCGCCTCGACAACCAGTGAGTTGCAAAACAACGTCGGGTAACCCAGCTGAGCCATGAGCGGTTTGGCAAACTCCTCGAAGGTGTCGGAGAGAATCAACACTTGAAAGTGCGAGCGCAGCCAATCCAGGAACTCATTGGCCCCGTCAAGCGGCCGCATCCCACCGATCACCGCCTGGATGTCGGGCAAACGCAGCTTGTTCTCATCGAGAATCTCCAGCCGCCGCCGCATGAGCTTGTCATAGTCCGGCTCATCACGCGTTGTCCGCCGCAACTCGGCAATGCCGGTGCGATCGGCAACGTTGATCCAAATCTCCGGAACCAAGACACCCTCGAGATCGAGACAAGCAATCATGCGCTGCGGTAAATACGATCGCCCGAGACAGTTCAACCGGGGCAAGGCTTCAAACCGGCGCACACGGCCGGGGAGAAAGAGAAAAGCTGGTGTGCGGATTCGAACCGCAGACCTGCTGATTACGAATCCACCCGAGTCGCATAACAGCAAGACTCAGCGTGACGTTCGCCCCCGAAAACAAAGGGGCTCCCGATGAGAGAACGTCACCGCAGGTCACCGTCTTATGCTGCTCGTCCTGCAGCTACGGCACCAACTTGGCACCAAAGACCGAAACCGACGCCCGGACTTCGCCGCGCGCGCTCGTCGTCGAGGACGAGTGAGCTGGTACGCCAGGCCGGCGCGCTGTCGCGTCGCATCGATCGGCTGATTCGGAAGGCTGACCGCATCGCCGAGAAGCGGCTCGGCCTGCGCGGCGCCGTCGCACTCGTGCTCCTCGAGTTGCACGTGGAACATTTGCCAGCCGGCGACATCGAGGCGCTCGCCGCCGAGGCAGCGCGGTTGGCGCAGCGGGCGAGACGATCGAAGGGCACGCCGATCCGCCAGCGCCACCGGCCAGCTGGCCGCACCCGAGGGACACGCTGATGCGCACTGCTCTACCCGGAAAGAAGTCGCGATCGATGACCAAAAAGGAGACGACAATGGCGGTTGCGAAGGCGAAGAAACCGGCGGCGAAGCGGGGGCGGCCATCAGACAAAACAGACACACAAAGGGGGGGGTCGAAAAAGCGACCCTGGGAGGCAGCTTTCGTCAAGGAGCTGGAGCAAACGGCCTGCATAAGCCGGGCCTGCGATGCTTCCGGAATCCACCGATCGACCGCTTACCATGCCCGCAAGAACGACAAGGCGTTCCGCGAGGCGTGGACCGAAGCGCTCGAGGTGGGTTGCGACGCACTGGAGTACGAAGCCCGCCGCCGCGCCGTCGAGGGTATCGACGAACCGGTCTTCTACCAGGGGAAAGTCTGCGGACACATCAAACGCTTCTCGGATAACTTGCTCGTTGTCCTCTTGCGGGCGCATCGCCCCGAGAAGTTCCGCGAGCGCATGTCGGTCTACACCGGTCCCGAGCTCGATGCCGAAACGCTGTTGCTCCTGACCGATGACGAGGTCGAGCAGGGTGCCGCCGGCAAGCTGACTACCGACCAGCTGGCGGCGATCATTGCGACCCGCCGGGCGCAGGCAAACGGCACAGACTTGGGGCCGGGCCGATGAACATTCTCGATGCCCTCAGCCAACAGATCAGGGCGGACGTCGATGCGTTCATCGAGATGCGCCGGCGCGTACTGGCAAATCGGGACCTCAGCTACGCGAATGAACCCTCCGAGGATCACGGGACTCGCTTCAGGAACCCCTCGCCACGGCGCGCCAACACGGCGATCGGCCTCCTGACCCCGGTCGGAAACCCCGACAGGCCGCACGGTCTACCGGTGCCGGGACGCATCAGCAGCGCCTTCGGGATGCGCCTACACCCGATCCGGGGGATCATGCTGCCGCACAACGGCGAAGACATCGCGGCGCGCGCCGGGACACCGGTGGCAGCGACGGCCGACGGCGTGGTCACCTACGCGGGGCCGCGGGGCACCTACGGCAACCTGGTCGAGATCGACCACGGCAACGGCCTGGTGACCCGGTACGCGCACTTGGAGAGCGTGACGGTAGCGGTGGGCGCGCGTGTGGACAGTGGCACCACGATCGGTGCCGTCGGGATGACCGGCGCCGCGAAGGGCGTTCATTTGCACTACGAAATCCTGCGCAACGGGCGATTCCAGAACCCAGCGCCGTACATGCGCGCGTCGTGACCCCTGCGGCGCGTCGGACCAAGGCAACCCGGGAGGGGATGAGGAGGACGAGGAGGATGAGGATGGGAACGCTTAGACGAGACAGTGGTAGGGTGCATGAGGCCCTCATGTGGGCGCGCGGTTACACGATCGGCCATACGCAGGGCGGCGTCTACTTTGATGGGCCATTTCGCAACCAACGGCTCGACCGGCGCCTGTGGCTGTGGATCGCCGAACACTTCATGCGATCCCGCGGCTACGTGATGCACTGTAGCGCCGTCGGCCGGCCGCATTTCGACGGTCCCTACGACAACCTGAGGCTGGGCAGGCGGGTGCTCCTGGCGCTGTACGAGGTCCACATGCGCCGGCGCGGCTACACGATGTGCCATACGCAGGGCGGCGTCTACTTCCAAGGCTCCTGGAACCAAGAGGACCAGCCCCAGACCCTGTTGGATCGGTTCATGGCGCACCGACTCTCGAACCACTCGAGCGACGGCGAGGCGGCATCATGAACAGCCCCCACCCTTTCACGAGCGGGGTGCGTGCGGTGGTGCGCATTCAGACGCCGCCGGAGTACGACCCCAGATCAGACCAGGTCATCCCGGGCCAGCCCTTCAGCTTCGACGTACTCGATCCCAGCACGGACATCGGCCGCGATCTATTGTCGGTAACGACCCAGAAGCGGCTGAATGAACCGTGCGGCCGCTTCACGCTGAACCTTGCGCCGCGGGAGGTCGTTCGAGGCTACACCTGGGCGGACCTGATTCCCGCATACTCGCTCGTTGAGATCTGGATGCAGCGATACCCGCAGAACCCCGAGCCCGTCCTTGTCATGCTGGGGCTCACCAGCGCGGCAATGATCTCAGCTCAGATGAGTGGGGCGCAGCAGACCCGCCAGGTCCAGATTCACGGCCGCGAAGTGTCGTGCGTTTTTGTCGATCAAAAAGTCTTCTACCTCCCGGCAGACCCAGAGCAGTTGCAGCCCGAAAAGGTGAGCAGCCAAGCGGGAATTTCGCCGCTTTTCAGCAAGGCCGTGGCGCTTCTCGGCATGGTGGCGATCGACCCGCAGCTTGCCTACGTCGGCGACTCGCCGGCGGCGGTGATGGGTCGTTTCGTCCGAATGTGCACGGAAGGGCAGAAGACGACGTGGAATCAGAGCGCCACGCCCATGCTAAACCTCGATCTGCCGATCACGATCGATCCGACGACATACAAGCCGACGCAGAACGTGCTCTCCGAATTGCTGGTGTTTGACGAGCAGCGGGCCCAGGAGCGCCTGTTCGACCCGCGCGCAGCACTGCCTGCAGCGGCACAGTTCAAGGACATCGGCGTGCCCATTTGGAACCTGATGGAAACCTGGTCAGATCCGGCCTACCAGGAGTTGTTTGTGAGGTCGGTGGACCTGCGCGACGGCCTGGCTGCGCTCGGCATCGAACGGACACCGCAACCGATCCCAGCGCGTACGCGCCTGGTCGCCAACGAGCTCTTCTTCCGGAAGAAGCCCTTTGCCGGACGCATCAACGAAGCCGGCGAGATCGTCGGCGCCCATGAGCGCGGGTCGCAGTTCGACGATGACTTCATCAGCGACCCACGCGAAAACGTGTTTGTCCGCCCTGAGGACGTGATCGAGCTCTGCGTCGGCCGATCCGTCGAGAGCAGCCTGGTCAACGTGTACCGGGTTCGCCCTCGAAGTATTTCGGCCAACACCGACGCAGACTTCAACGCGCTCCTCGCTCCGCTCATGGACGACGGGACCAACGCGCCGGCCTCGATCCGACGCTTCGGGCCGCGGCTCATGAAGGTCGACGACTACTACTTCAGGAACCTCGGCGGGAACATGACCAGCGACATCGAGGTGGCGCGCACCCGCGCTCGACTCCTGTGGCACTGGCACCGCTATGAGCCGCTGTTCAAGCGCGGCAACTACACCCTGAAGGGTAACCCCCACGTGAACATCGGCATGCGGATGGTGACAAGCGACGCGATGGCCACAGTCAACGAGTACTACGTCACCGGCGTGACCCAGAGCATCAGCTTCGGGAAGCAGGCTTCGTTCCGCACCCGCGTCGACGTGGATCGAGGCTGGCCAGTGCCTTGGGCCCCGCTGCCGACGGCCCTGGGACTCTGATCCACAAACAGCCGGACCGCCGCGCCGGTCAAACCTTGAGGAGATACTCAGATGCAGGATCATCCAGCCGACTCACAGTACAGACTCGCCATTGGCATCGTCATCGCGGTGCACCGGGATACCTGGGAAGTCGACGTCCGCCTGACTGATGAGACCGCGGCGATCGTGCCGCGCTGCAAGGTTCAGGGGCACTACCTGCCCGAGGTCCACAACGTCGACGCGGACGGCAACGCGCTGAAGCTCGGCGGCCGGCAGTCGAAGGTCGTGGTCGGGTGGTTGGATGCGTCGTGCCAGAACCCGGTGGCGATTCCCGTACACAATGTCATCGTGCCGGACAGTGAGAAGGCGAACCACGTCTACTGGTCCGAGCAGCTCCGCGCGCGCATCACGATCAACCGCCAGAACGAGTTCGAGATCCGGATCGCCGACGGCGACAATCTCTACCAGTTCCAGATCCAGCGCGCCGACGGGATCATCCGCGCCAAGACGCCGACAACGATGGTCGAGTTGAACGACGCGGCGAAGTCGATCACGGCGAGGTGCGATGGCGATCTGATTGCCGAGTGCAAGAACGCCAAGGTGACTGCCGCGTCAGACGTGGATGTGGAGGCCGGCGGCAACATCGAGCTCAAAGCGCCGAACGTGAAGATCGTCGGTGCGTTGCAGGTGGTTGGTAACGTCGCGGTGACTGGGAATCTGAATGCGACGGGATCGATCGTGGATGTTGCCGGGAACACGCCGCACCACTCGCATGGGTGAAGTTCGGTGCTTTGTATTGCCCCCCGCTGCGCAGTACGTCCACGGTTGAGGGATCGCCGCTCCGGCTGGATTGTACCCTTTGCGAACAAGCCGACTGGTCCGTCGCGTCAATACTGGCAGAGCTTCAACGGACAGACGTTTTGAGGGCTCCTTTACGATCAACGGATCCAGCAGCCGATCCGCGTGCACTATGTAGATGTTTGTTCAACAGAGCCTGAAACCTGCATTCTGTCCCTTCAGATCCAAATGGGACTTGCGGAAATTCTCGCGACTGAGGTCTGTCGTATTCATCACTCTGCCATCGGCGCAATTATTTGAACGAGAAATCCCAGGAAGATTCGGGCGATCGATGTGATGTCAAAACTATGACGTTGACGCAATCCAGAGCGATCTTAGGATAACACACGCGCGCGGAGAGAACCTTCACGTCAACCGATATACGCTGGCCAAAGGACCAGCCAAATATGCGCAAGCTTCCAAAGACTGGTGTGCTGTTGTCCCTGCTTGGAGCCCTCGCTCACCCGGCCGCGGCATTGCCGCACATTCCTTGTACGCTGCCTCGCGTGGCGATTGCTTCACCAAGGCTCCCCACGATCAATGTCCACCTGCCCACAGTGGGTGGTACAGGTGCCAAAGCGTTCGAGAATACCAAGAAGGAAGGGGGACGCGCGTGGGAGAATACGAAGCGCGAAACAGAACGCACTGGTAAGAATCTCTGGACCGCCGCCGCCACTGTTGTGAAGACCGGCGAGCGTACAGCGCATGACTTCGCCCGCAGCTTGGCCGATGCTGATCGACGGTTGCGCGAGGGAAAGCCGATAGACGCTGCTTGCCACCTGCAAACCGATCGATACAGATCCTTCGAGAAGAATGCGCTGAGGGCTGCTCAAGAGAGCAACATTATCTGCGCGGTTGGCCAAGTGGCGGCTGCCTCCTATGGCCCCGCCGGCGCGGCGGCGTACCAGACATGGTTCGTTGCACGCTCCACCAACGATCTGAAGCGCGGCCTAAAGGCCGGCGCGATTGCCGGTGCGACGGCGTTCGCCTTGGGGAAGGTCGACGCCCAACATGCTTCGGCCGCCGTCAAAGTAACGGAGTCGGGTGCAGTGAGCGGCGCGGCTAGTGCTGCTGGCGGTGGCAGCTTCAAAGAAGGCTTCCGTGATGGCACGATCGCTGCGGCAGCGAAGTTGGCGATCGAGCACTACACCGAGAGCGCACTCGATGCCCGACCTGGGGATGAACCAGTCGCTAAGGGCACGATCGAGAATCCGTGCAACGGAAGGCCAGGATGCACCGATGTCTTCACGGCGGACGACATGCGTCGTATTCCCGCGGCTCGCAATCACACGGGTATGGCCAACCTCACGCCCGACAAGCAGCTGCACTGGTATGAGCAGGGCAACGAAGGCAGCGCTCTGATGACCGCTGCAAACAAGATCCCTGGTGTAAACGCCATGTCGTACTTCCACGATATTGCATCGACCGACGCGCGCTTAGGGACGTTCAACAACGTGATCACGATCGTACCGGCGACCGCGGCCACATACATCGCCTTGGGCACGAAGCGTGATGCTACCCTACGCGCCAATGCACTTCGCTCCGACGATAAAGATCTCGCTGAACCTGCATTGAATTGAACCAGGGTTGCGCCGCTTGAAGCGTGGTTGGCCTCAAGCGGCGCCCCCCGTCGGCTGGGCTCTACTGCCTCAGGAGTCAAGGATGAGGAGTCCAATTGTGGGCGAGGCAACGGGCGCATGCCGCCTGTGCCTGAGGCAGCGGCCGATTGTTGCATCTCACATTCTTCCCGAATTTGTTTTCAAGCCCATCTACAATGCGCGGCACAAGGCAGTTCTGGTCGAAAGAGGGGGGCCATCCAAGAAGCTTCAGAAGGGCTGGCGTGAACCGCTGCTGTGCGAGGAATGTGAGCAACGACTCAACCGACACGAAACCGCTTTCGCCAACGTGTGGTTCGAGCGCCCCTGTGTGCCGGATCCGCTGGTCGGTGAGTTCTATGCCGTAACGGGACTCGACTACCTAACCTTCAAGCTCTTCCACGTTTCAATTCTGTGGCGCGCCAGCGTGTCGTCACTGCCGGTGTTCGGTGCCGTCTCAATCGGCCCTACCTGGGAGGCGAAGGCACGAGGGATGTTGCTCAAAGGAGTCCCAGGCCCCGCCACCGTCTTCCCGATCTTCGCCGAAGTGCTCTGCGATTCCGACGGAGCCCGCGTCGGAAAGCGAGTTATCTGGGACGCTACGATGACCCGCATCTCTGGCATCCGGATCTATAACTTTCTGTTCGGGGGTTGCATCTGGCACTATGTGGTCTCGAGCAATTGGCCGCGAGACCGCCAGAGCTTCTGTCTGAACGAGCAAGGGCAGCTGCTATTCTACGCAGCCGACGTGAACACTTACGAACCGATTGCGCACTTGGCGAAAATTCTCAAGGCTGGAAGGTAGTCTGGTCTGCGGCAAGAACCACTTGGCGCATCAGAGCCTCTGAGGGCTGAAACACTTCGCAGGCGCAATGGTCGCATAGAGGTGAGGATGACGACTAACAGACTAAGGGGAAGGTCCACGCAGCGTGTCGGGCTCGCAATGAATGCGCTCGGTTCACTCTTGGCGGGACTATCGAGCCAGTTCGGTACATTCGGAGGCTTTGGTGGGACGATCGAATGGGCCTCTTCGCGCTGGTGGTGGGCGAACTCCATCGGCTGGGGGCTTCTCATCGCTGGGTTCTTGGTGCAATGGTTCACCATCGCGCCAGCGCACAAGAATGGATCGACTGAGCAACCTCGAGATAGAGTAACCGGCGCGCACGATCCAATCGCGTCGAGAGAGGGGCAATCTATGGTTGGGAAGAGCATTGCGGCGCTGTGCGGCTTTTTGATGTTTGCGATGGTTGCCCACGCTAAGGAACCATGCGTTCCTCACGACGACGCGTCGCAGCTGATCTGCAAATACGGCAAGCCCGACATCGATGATTCAACCGCCTACGACAAGCCCCGTCCACCGATCGTTACCCGAATGATGACATACAAGAAGGAGCACGTTCGGGCAGCGTACGTTCCCGATGGCGTCACGATGGGTGATCCACCGCCGTACAAGAAATGGAAGCTGTTCGGCTTTCAGGATCCGAAGTCAAACGCGGTACTCTCTGCTGACGAGACGAGCCGTCGGATGTCTGGCCGTGAGAAGAAGTAGCCGGCCTACCTAATCCTTGGAGGGGACTGCCGGTGGTCCCCGACGGAGCGCCAGCAGAGTCTGCAGATCGATCTCCTTCGTGGCCGCCAGTCCCGCACTCACCCGGAACCTATTCGCTGCGGCAACCGTGCGCGCGCCAGGGCGGCCGTCCGGGGTGCCCGGATCGAAGCCAGAGCTCGCCAGGAGCCGTTGCGCCTCCGCGATCTCGGAGCGTGTGAGGGACCGGTTCAGCATCTCCGAGGCCTTTGAGGTCGCGGGCGCAAACGGGACCGCCGTCGCTGTGGGCGCCTGCTCCGGCTTCACCCGCCGAGACTCACTCGCCACTGCCGCCTCGCCGCCTTCCGCCGCCGGCTGTATTCGCGTGGTGAACTGTCCAATCGACAGCCCACCTGCGATGGCCATCGCTACGATCAAGCCAACCGCTGCCCGCGGGCCCAGCGGTCGCTGGGGGCACGGTGGCAGATTCGGCAGGTTGAGTTCGGGGAGAGCCAGATCGTCATCGGCATCTGCTGCGCCTGGCTCAACGCTGGTCGCGCGCGCGTCGCCCAGACCGCCCTGGTAGCCCTTGAACGCGCCAGTGAAAGCCACTGTCGCAGCCGAGTTGCTCACCAGGTAGTGCTCGTTGAGCCCCGTGTCTGTGGTCAGACGAAGGGTGCCATACTGTACCAGGGGGATCGATCGGTTGCCCTTGAAACGGCGATCCTGGGACCCATCCTTGTTTACCTTCTCCCAGGTCTCTCCAAGCTCGAGCGTGTCGGCCGGGATCGTCCCCTCTTCGACAAACTTCGTCGACTCACCGGTGAGACGCAGGGCACGAAGGTCAATCACGTCAAGGGCGGTGGCATCGCGAACAAGAACGAATGCGGGGGTGATGATGATTGTTCCACCGTTGACGTTACCCAGGCGCAGCAGCGGTACGCTTCCCGCAATCACGTCATCCGATGCGCGCCCGAAGGTCACGGGCTCCCTGTGGACCTCGTGGGCTGCGAAGCTTCGTGTCTGTGCGCGGTCGCGCTCGACGCTTCTGCTCACGTCCCAAATGACTGCTGCGCCGGCAAGCGTGTCGAACGCGTCAACCACCTTCGAGAACTCGCCGGCGGCTCCTGGGCTCACGCCGAAGGCAACATCGATGACGCAGCCATCGAGCTGCTCCTCGAGGGCGGTGCGGATATCGGCAACTGTGGCAACGTGTCGGGCCAGACTGTCCAGATAGGCCCGTTCGTAGGCAGCCAAGAACGAAGGTTTACGTCGCTCCAGCAAGGTGGTGCTTCTGGCATGCTCTGCAGAAGCCTGATCGAGAGCTTGCGCGAGGATTCTGCGTCTCCCTTCGACCTCGGCGAATAACTCGCGCACTCCGAGAAACGATGGGCTGGTGAGTGACCCGACGGGCTTGCTCACGTACGCCGTCTCAACGACATAGCCCATTGATCGTTGGCTGGTGCGGCTGCTGCCGCTGGGCGCCGCTTCGGCGCGTGGGTTGCCGGCGCCTTGCCCACTCAATCGCGTCCTGCTGCTGAGGCCCGTCCCTGGAAGTCCAACGTTCAAGTATGAGCCCGACGGACCGATGTTGACGCTGGCGCCTCGCGGGCCCGCGGTGAGACTTACGCCGCGAAGACTGAAGTTGAGTCTCAACCCAGGGAACAGCGTTAGCCGCTTCTGAAATCGCATCCGCGCCCCACTATTTGCACACTGGCGACATCCGACCGTCTGGATCGGGCCGATAGAGTAGCTCAGTGCCAGCCGGGCATCGCGTCGAACCGCTGAGCGGCATAGCCGGGGCTACCCGGGGTTTCGGTGCCGAGCCGCCGTCGAGCATCTGCGCCTTGGAATCGTATGAGCTCCCGGCTGCCGGCCCGCGGTGACAGTGGTAGCCGCCGTTACGTCGATCATTGTGGCAGCCGTTTGCGTCGAGACCACCACCGTGAGCGGCGGCGGAATGGGCACAAGCACAGAGGAGCGCGGCCACGACAAGCGCACTGCCGTAACGTCGCCACCCGTGTGGCAGACTCAACCGCTGAAGGATGCGTCCCCTGCACGCCACTCTCGGAACCCCCCGACGGGCGCTCTATGGCATGAGACGGGCCGATAAATCTAGCCGAGGTATTCAGCCCTTTCTCCGGAATCGCCGGCTGCGAAACGGCGAGGCCACGACTGCACTGCACCGACAGCCTCCAGCGATTGACGCCTCGGCGCCGCCCGTCCTAGTGATTCTGTCGTGCCAATGACCGCCTATACCGTCGGCGAGCTGTACCGCACCGAGGCGACGAGCTGGCCCGAGTGCGTTCGGTTCAGTTTCCGCAGCGGTGTGTACGAGCTACTTCTCTTCTGGCGGTCCCCAAGCGCGGACGAAATCGCCGCGGTGCGTACCGGCGGCGCGCAGTTCGGCGCCGCCCTCATCGATGACGCCCTGTTCGTCCTGTTCCGCTTCGGCGCGCTGCCGGTGTCTGACGCCGCCTACTCGTGGCACCTGGTTCCACGGAAGGAGCGTTCCATCGCTGCATCGCTCGGCGACCAGGAAGCGATCGCGCTGCAGGTCATGCTGATTGATGCAGGGACGGGAGTCGTGGAAGCTATCCGACTCGTAAGCCTGCATCCAGCGGTGGCACGTACGATCGTCGCCGCGATACAGCAGCAGGCGCGCATCCCATGGGACCAGCGGCGCTACGACACGACAATTGCGCGCGTGTACGACCAGCCGACGGAAGATCTGGAGCGGCTTTGCGAGCTTTGGCCTTCTGGCATCATGACGGAGTTACACTGATGTCCACGTGTCAATGCGATCAATGCCCAAGCGCTCAGGCAACCACCCGACCCTTTGGCCTGAGCTAGCAAAGGGCATTCTGCCCTTTGCGCGGCTGTTCACAAAATTGGGTCAATGCCACTTTCGCCGCGAGATCTTGCCATCGGAGTAGCCCTTCAGGACGACAAAAGGCTGGACAAGCGGATTTCCAAAGCGAAATCTGAACCGACGTTCTACGCCCGTTCTTTGCAAGATCGGACCACGTTGAGTGTCGCAAAAATTCTTCAGGTGCTGCGAGAAGTTCGGAATGTCATAAGATTTTCCGGTAATCCGCTGGAGGGGTTCTCTCACGTCCGCGGCGGAGAAGTATCCGAGGTCATCACCACCTGTCATCGCGCACGCGAGAAGCACATCGGCGTAGAGATTGTCACGTCTTTGGCTCATCGTCGCCTTGTGGTAGGTGTCACGAATAGTCTGCTGTGCGCGGGTCACCGCGTTGGCGATCGCAACTTGGACATCGGTCATTGCGAGATGCATTTTTCGCGCATCAATGGCAGCTCGACAGGCATACAGCCCAAGCAGGTGGGTGTAATGAGGAAGGCCTCGAGACAGGGTGACGATCTCGTCGATCGCTTCATCATCGGCAGTCATCCCGAGACGAGCGATACCATTCTCAATGATGACGCGAAGTTCAGCACTCGACATACGCTTCAACTGAATCTGCACGAGCGCACGCTCGATCGAGTGGTGCTCTTCAATTAATTGATCGACGGTATCGGCAGCGCCCAGAAGGACCACGGTAACCCGGACGGAATGGTCCGATAGCGTCTTGATGGTATCTGCGAATAATCGTTGAATGCTTCGGTCGGAAAGTCGATCAAATTCATCGAATACAACGACTAGAATCCCTTGATCTCCCAGGGGTTTTAGCACTCGACGAATCTGATCTGGTGTCACGGGATCGGATGCAATAGCGTCCGCGGCGTTGAATCTCTCTTGTTCCGTTTCAGATGTGAAACCGGAACGGCGCAGCTCACGCGTTGACTGAAGTTCTGCCAGCATCTTTCGCCACACGGTAGCGAAGGTATCGGAACCATCACAATTGATCCTTGGTGCAAGTACCCGTTGCCCCAAGGATTGGAGCCAGGGACTTAGGACATTGGCGAGCGACGTTTTCCCAGCGCCGCGTTCTCCATAAATTATCGCATGTTGGCCACGCTGATTGATGGCGTCGATTACCTGCCTGAGTTCCTTGGTCCGGCCAGCAAACAGGGCTTGCTCGTCGATGGGCGCGGATGGAGTGAACACCCTAGATGTTTCATAGATCGCTTGATCGAGTTTCTGTTGCGTACGGTCGGCCATTCACGCATTTTAACCGGCGTATACCGAGTGTCAACGCGACTTGGGCAAGTAGGCTTCGCACTTGCCCAAGTAACGCCAAGTCGAATCTGTATCGGATGCTCATTCCTCCCTACTCGCGTTCGCTGCTGGCTTTTCCGAACGCCGGCCACTTCTAGGCCTTCGTATAACCCTCTCGTCTCGAAGGCTGGACAAGGAGCCCTTGAAAGGATCTACGACGGCCTACGGCTCTCGGCCGTGACGTCGCCACTACCGGCGCCGCCGCCACCGGCTTCAGCATGAGTCACGATCGTTCCGTCCCAATCAGTGCCGTACGACAGGAGATCGATGGCCACCTTACGCACCCTTCGGCGGTTGGTGCTTCTCGCACGCCTTTCCTTGGCAACGACGCGGGACGCATAGCGTGCGCGTGGACGTCTGCCTGGGCAAAGGGCCGCCCAGAACGGCATTAATTCAGCACCAACTGTCCTAGATTTCGGACAACTTTTGAAGATTTATCCTGTTCTGGCGTCGCCTGATGCCCCATGATGGCGTCCCTGATGAAGCCACGCTTGGAAGCATGCTACTTGCATAACTATGAATTGGCGCTGCGTAGAACGCTATGCGAAGCGCCAAGCATTTGACGCGGGTCGTTAATTTTTGCTAATGGCTGCGCTACTCAGTTCGGACAGAGCGCGCGGTGGAGGAATACTATGAAGGCCCCTATGAGTGAACGTGTGCGCTCGATCCTGAAGGATGAGAACGATTCCAAGCATCTGGTCGGTGCCCTGCGCGAGTGTTTGGGCAACGAGAGCCCACAGCACGCTGCCTGCGTCGACGAGGTCTCCCGCACGAATACAGGGTTCATCAAGATCACGATTCCGAAGACGAAGTAAGAACTGGTAGCCCGGGGGGGCACATAGGGGGAGGGGGGACAGGCACTCATGCCGACGTCGGTCCTTGCGCTCGGCTTGATCCTTGCGCTGGCTCCTGGGATTATTTTCCGTTGGGCGTATATCAGCGCGGCGATGCCGAGGCGCCTTGGCACCGCTGCGGCATCCGATGAGGTCGTGTGGGTAACGGGAGGGTCGATTGCGACCTACTTCGCCCTGTGGGTGATATTTGCGCTCACCAGTCGCACGGCGGCGGGTTGGGTTTGGGGTCCGCACGCGAGCCTATTCACTCCGAGGCTTGCGCACGAGGCGCCCAAGCTGTTGGCACAGCTACTAAGTTCTGACGTCAAGGCTCAGGCGGCGGCGATGGAGGCAATCCTCATCCACGCACGCGAGATACTTTTGGGATACCTATTCGCGTGTGCCATCGCGTTGATCCTCGGATTCGTGGCCTGGAAGCTCGTGAGGCGTTTGCAGTTGGACCTCAGGTTCAATCTGCTCAGGATACCAAATGATTGGTTCTACATCTTGAGCGGTCGAGAGTTCGGAGCCGAAGACTGCGGTCTTGTCTTCGTCTGGGCTCTCGTAGACGTTGGTGGTGTATCGATGATCTACCGAGGCATCCTTACCGAGTATTTCCCTTGCGAGGCTGGCGGCCTCGAAAGCATTGCGTTGGCAGAGTCTGAGCGGGCCCTCTTCAAAGCAGATGGAGTTACCGAGACCTTTGTCGGGATCGTCGGGGACACCTTCGTTCTGAAGTACTCGGAGATCAAGAACCTCAACCTCCAGTTCGTCTACGTGGAAGAGAAGGACGTGATGCCGGCGGCAGAGGCGCTCCCGCCGGCGGACTACCCACTGGAGTGATTGGCGCTGGCTCTCGGCTTGCGAGGTCGATCTCACGGGCAATCCGACGAAACGTCTGACTGACTGCACCGACTACCCCCCAGTCGTAACCTGACCGCCCGCCACCACCACCGGTATCCACCATGCATACCGGCTCCCCCGCACGAGAGTTTTGACTATGCCCTGCGCGTTGAGACACTGCCCAGAGAGGTGGTCTATGGCACACGAGACTCAATGGTTCGTTGATGGGGCTCTGCAGGATGGAGACGGTCGGGGAAGATCGATGCCGGATCGCGCACTTCGAGTACCAACCACTCACTCTGGCGACGCAAGATGGTGCGGCGTCCAATCCATACGTGTTCCCCCCGATCAGCACGGCCTTCGAGGCTCCGTTCACGGCGGCTCAGCACGCTGCCTTTCTCGTCGAGCAGAAGTTCGGTGCACTGGTGAGGTTCAAGAACTGAGCTGTGGCCTAGCGCTGGCGCCCGCCCAACATTCTGGATAGCAGCCCCTCCCCGATCGCGGTAAGCCACGCGATTCAAGCAAGGGAGTACCAATGTCCGAGGACGCAAAGTTCTACGGCGACAACGGCCAGGTGTCCAAGGCCCGGAACGACATCGTGGCGCGCCTCCGCACGATGGCCGACTGGATCGAATCGCTACCGGTCGACGATCACCTGCGCGGCCTGATGCCGTGGATCACGCGCGACACGGAGGCAGTGGAGCGGATCAAGCTGCTGCGGAACGTGCCGCGATCGGCGCGCAACTCGGAGCAGTTTGATCGGCCGAAGCGCTGACGACGCCGTTTGCATTCCCGTCAGCAGCCATCGTAGACCAACCCCACCTTGGCGAATGCAACGATAGGCGAACCGCTGCCGCTCGGCTTCGAGCGCATCTTGTTGGAAGACTCTGTGCTGCCGACGTCGGCGAGCCCGGTGACGTTCACGCGGATCCTATTCGCCTGCGGGTGCCGTGCGTTCCGCTCGCACGCTCTGACGCCTGGAAGGGTGTGCGAGAGACACCAGGTGCTGAAGGGAACGACGCGCCCATGACTGCAGCGCAGCGATTGACGCCCCGCCAGCGCCCGTCGTAAACCCCCGCCCCATGCACCGGCCGGCATGCTTCGAACCCGATCCCGACAAGGCCCCGCTCGACGAGCTGTGCGACGTCTGCCGCGCCCAGCTCCGCGGCGCCGCCGATCGGCGGCCGTTCTGTTCGATCTGCGATCTGCCGATCTCCGCCGGCGAGCTGTTCTACCGCGCACCGCTGCCGGCCGACGTGCTCCTGGAGCTCAACGACGGCGCCGAAGGCGAACACGTCGTGGTGACCGAGCCGCTGCCGGATGGTGGTGGGATGCTGGTGATCTGCGGGGCGTGCACGCCGGAGTTCGAGGATCAATCGGAGTTCATGGGCGCGATTGCGTAACGCGTTCGGAGCAAATAGAAATTGTTCGCGTGCGCATCTTCCCCCAATTTGATGCGTGCGTGCCTCCGGCCTGGTCCCCCCGGGCCGGAGGCCCCCCTTCAGAGCCCTGTCGCGGTCACGGCGGGGAACGTCTAGCGCCCGCTGCGGAACGATGGCAGAGAACAACTAATGTGCGGCCGCATCGCTCGTACGAGTTCGATTCACCTGATCAAGGAGGAGTTCGGCGTCTCGCGCATCGTCAACGTCATCCCGGTGCCACGGTTCAACATCGCGCCCAGCCTGTTCATCGACGCCGTCGTCAAGAACGGTGACGAACGCCACTGCGGCCCGATGCGCTGGGGGTTTGAGCCCGAGCGAATCGCTGCGCGGCCGCAGATCAACGCGCGTGGCGAGACGGTGGCCACCAACGGCCTCTTCCGTGAGGCTTTCACCAGGCGCCGCTGTCTGGTCGTCGTCGACGCGTTCTACGAGTGGCAGCGGGACGGCAAAACGAAGAGACCCTTCGCGATCCGGATGCGATCGAGGCGGCCGTTCGGCCTGGCGGCGATCTGGTCGAGGGTTCTGCAGACCGCCGGCGGATTCGTTCCAACTTGCGCGATCATCACCTGTGCGCCCAACGAGCTGATGGCGCCGATCCACGGCCGCATGCCGGTGATCGTGCCCGTCGATGCGCGCGATGCGTGGCTGGATCCGGCGTCGCCCGGGGACGACGTGAAGCGCCTCCTGGTGCCGCTGGCTAGCGCCGAGCTGGAGGCGTACGAGGTGTCGACCTTCGTCAATTCGCCGACAAACGACTCGGCGGAATGCCTGCAACCGCTCGCGTGAAAGCGGCCACGCACTTCGACGCCGCCTTCTGCCACCACGGCGCAGGTGCTGGATCGTACGGACGCGCCCTGATACGACGAGTCGTATGCGCACATTCCGAGTGATTCTCGAGGGTGATAACAATCACGTCGACGTAAAAGCTGAGAAGTTCGATGACACCGTCGTGGGCGGAGTTGCATTCTTCCGCTTCCTTGGTGCGAACAACCTGCTGACGGGGCAGTTTCCCTTCAGTCGCGTCGTGGGAATCGTCGATACCGAATACATGGGGTGATGCCGACCCTCGACGTAGAGGCGAGCTTCCACGTCTTACCACCGTGGGAGCCGGTTCATCCGGTACAAGAGGACCCGCCAGAATGAGCCTGATCGTCGATAAGATTGTTAGCGGCGGCCAGACCGGCGCCGATCGCGGTGGCCTCGATGCTGCGATCGAGCTCGGCATCCCGCACGGTGGCTGGTGCCCAAAGGGCCGGCGCGCCGAGGATGGCGCGATCCCTGAACGCTACGAGCTCCAGGAGGTCGGCAGCGCTGACTACAAGGTCCGCACGCGTCGCAACGTCATCGACTCAGGAGGCACGGTGATCTTCACGCGTGGCCGTCTCGAGGGCGGGAGCAAGCTGACGGAGAAGATTGCGCGCGAGGCCGGGAAGCCCTGCGTCCACCAGGACCTCGAAAAGGTTCGGCTGACCGTGGCAGTTCAACAGCTGCGCGAGTGGCTACGCACGCGCGAAGTCCGGGTGCTCAACGTCGCAGGATCGAGGGAGTCGAAGGCGCCGGGCCTGCAGGCTGCCGTGGCGAGACTGTTGGTGAGCGCCCTGCAGTTCGCGGCCGATTCCTACCAGCCGGAGGAGGAGCGCATTTTTGTCGATGATGTACGCGAGCTGGCTGCGGCCGACCCAGCGGAGACGTACGGATCGGATCGCAAGAAGTAGACTTGGTTCGGAGCATCTCCACTCGTTTCACCGCGCCTCCGCCTGTTGGTGCAGATTCCGAACTTACGCAAAAAGTCGCTCAACAACCGTGGCTGTTTGTGCAGAGCCTGCCCTAGTGATCTCTAGCGACTGGGGACTCTCATTCTTCGGATGGCGCCAAGCCTTCTCGGGCCGAAAGGATTCGGGACGCCGCCCGGCTGGCCCGGCCGAACCACGAAATCGCGTTCAGCAGGTCCACAAGAATACTCGTGAACTCCACCTGGAGCAGCATGAACCGAATAGGGTCGGTTGCCCACCCGTCATATATGACTTTCTTCGTGGGATTGGCGTGAGCGAGCCCGCCATAAAGGAAGACTTCGAAGATTTGTCGCCGTGTTAGCTGTTCGTCTCCGAGCTGAATGCTTCCAGGCTGGTCGAGGCGCTCGTTTAACGTTTGTCGTGATCGGACGGCCGCATCGATCCGTTCTTGCGCCAAGGGAAGGTCCCTGAACAACTTAACGATATTCTCAATCGAGGTTGGCTCGTTGTTTTGCACGAAGAATCGAAGCGTAAGAACGAACGCATCAATTTCCTCTTCGGTCGGCCCGTCACGTTTCAAGGCAAATCCATCGGGCTCTGCATTCCCCGAAAAACCGATGTGCCCCCCGTTAAGTAGGTGGCGCGTGAATCCGAGACCGTGGAGCTTGTCCGCCTTCTCGACGATCAGGGCCAAAATGCGAAGGGATTCGTCCAGCTCGAGCATCTCTCTTGAATACTCCTACCAAGGATGGTCCGACAACGCTCGGTAGGGCATCGCTGTAACTTGCGCCCCACCGTTTCCCGGCGTACTCATCCGCACGGAAGCTCCCACCCTCGGTGAAATACAGCGATCTTCGGGTGCGTAGGCGCGGCTCGGGTTAACCCCGGCCGCGTCGGCTTCCGGCAATTACCGGGCAGCGCCCGGAATACCCAGGTCAGACGGGACTACCGGGCAAAGACCGCCAAGCCGAACTCACCCCTTCACGCAAACAACCTGTCGCAGCGTGTGAACGATCTCCACCAGGTCGCTCTGCGCCGCCATCACAGCCTCTATCGACTTGTACGCCGCCGGCGTCTCATCGATGACATCAGCGTCTTTCCGGCACTCGACACCAGCAGTCGCCGCAATGTGATCGGCAACGCTAAAGCGCCGCTGGGCTTCGCCGCGCGACATGACCCTGCCGGCGCCGTGACTGCAGGTCTGAAAGCTCTCCGGGTTGCCCTTGCCGCGCACGATGAAGGACCGCGCGCCCATGCTGCCAGGGATGATGCCGAGCTCATCCTGGCGCGCCGAGACAGCTCCCTTGCGCGTGATCCAGACGCTTTTGCCGAAGTGCGTCTCCTTGCGGATGTAGTTGTGATGGCAGTCGACGGCGATCTCTTGCGGCTCGATCGACCGGCCGAGCTCCGTACCGATCGCCGCAAGCACGCGCCGCATCATCAGGGCGCGGTTTGTCGCAGCGAAGTCCTGAGCCCAGCCGACGGCCCGGACGTACGCACCGAACTCCTCGGCGCTCTCGGGCAGGTAGGCCAGATCGGCATCCGGCAACTGGATGAACCAGCGTTCCATGTGCTTCTTGGCCCGCTCGATGAAGTAGGTGCCGATTCGGTTGCCGATGCCGCGCGAGCCGGAGTGGAGCATCACCCAGACGAAGTTGCTGTCCGATGGCGCGTTCTCCTCGAGGCAGACCTCGATGAAGTGATTGCCGGTGCCGAGGGTGCCGAGGTGATTGACCGAGTTCGACTGGCCGATCTTCGGGTGCTTCGCGACGATTGCCCGGAAGCGTTCATCGAGGCCCGCCCATGCGACCTCGACCTCGGGCAGCAACTCGCTCCAAGCGCCCTTGTCGCCTGGGCGGCCGTTGTTGGTTCTGCCGTGAGGCACGGCAGCCTCGATTGCCGATCGCACGCTAGCCAGCGAATCTGGCAGATCCTCGCCGCGCAGGTTGGTGCGCACGGCTGCCATGCCGCAGCCGAGGTCGACGCCAACGGCCGCCGGCACGACGGCACCGATCGTTGGGATCACCGAGCCGATCGTGGCACCCATGCCCCAGTGGACATCGGGCATCACGGCGACGTGGTGGAAGATGAAGGGTAGGCTCGCCACGTTGACGAGCTGCTGCCTGGCCTGGGACTCGAGCGGTACGCCGCGGACCCACGCCTTGATCGGCGCGCCGCCAGGCTCGTGAATGACTTCGAAGTTCTGGTTCTCGCTCATGTCCTGGTTCCTCTGATCAACGCCGGTGGCGCGTCTACGGTGCCCCCGCGCGAGGGCGGGAGCCTCTCACGTGTCGCGGCGCAATGCACCGATCACCTTTCTACAAGCGGAGAGCCGATCTGGTGCGTCGACATGCGCCTCGTCAACGAGTGGTTGCCGTCGCTTCCTCAACCCCGTCGGTCCCTTCGCAGAGGATCTGCGGGCTGACGCGATGACGACGAAGCCACTCCGTCCCCTGTAGGATCTCCGCCATGGTCAATTTGCGTTGCACAAGCACGGCGACGACCAGAAAGGGCACGCCGAGCTTCGCGGCGATCTCGGCGGGTCCAGAGCCGTCGCCGTCTGGATCGATCTCAATGTCTTCGGACAAAATCGCCTCCAGCGTCGCCCGGATGGCACGCACGCGGATCGAGGTATTCGATTCCCCCTCGAAGGGCAGCGAGCCGTGGGGCCCGTACGGCAAGCTGAGCGAGGCGAGGCTATCGACTTCTCTCTGGCTCAACGGGAACCCTGCGGACTTGACCGGGTCGGAATCAATGACGGCAATCGCGAGGGTCAGGTAAGGGAGCCCCAGCGACTCACTGATGGCGCGTAAGGTCCGCGGGCCTCGTGCGGCGTCACGACCCTGTTGGATACCACCACTCTCAGAGCTGTCGTTCTCATAGATCCGGCCCGTGAACACTGCGCGGATCGTTTCCCAGATGCCCCGATTGTATGCGGAGCGTGCATCCGACTGGCCACAATGCGGACAGTCGTTCAGCGCCGGATTGAAGCAGCATCCGCAGCCCGAACAGACCTTGCCAAGCGGCACCGAGGCACGCCGCCGCGAGGCTACGCGCGTCGAACGGTGCGCGCGTCCGGGCAGCGAGGGCGTCGCTTTCGCCAAACCCGCCTTTGCACCTGTGGCCCTCTTCAGTCTCGTTGCCATGTGATGGTCTCCTCTCGTTGATCGGAATGGGTCATGTCTGCGGCCGCGGCTTCCCAGGAGCGCGGCTCCGTCTTCGCTTCCTTCCCGGCCCGATCCGCAGCCAGCGCTACCCGGACAGAGGCGCGGCTGCAGGGCCCGAGAGCAAACATGTTGGCACCTTGGAGCGCCGACCAGACCCGGGGCCGGTAGCGCTGCAGGAGCTCGCGTGCCGCCTGGTACTCGATCGCCCGGGCCCTAAGCTGGGCGGGATCGTGGGCGGCCTCCCAGTCGAGCCGGCGCAGCTCCTCGAAGTCCCGCAGGTCGGCCAGGGTGAGAAACTCGAGCAGCATCAAAAATGTGAGCACCGGCGTCCGCGACTTATCGGCCAGGAGGCGGATGGCCTCGGGGAACTGCTGCACCGTTTCCAGCATCTTCTGCTGGCGCGTCATGACTGCGCCTCAGGGTCGGCTTCGTAGCGGGCCTCGAGGGCTGCGCGGCCTTCCGTCAGGGCGGCGAAGACGGTGTCCTGACCCACGGTGGCCATCCAATCGAGGAACTCGCGGACCTTCGGCGTGCTGCACTCACTCGTGACGTCCGGCAAGCCGAAGTCGGCGGTGATCATCGATACGAAGAACGACGGCACGGCGAGCATGCCGGCGATCCAATCCCGATCGCCATCGTTGCCCTCGATCGGGTCGGTATTGTGGTTCGCCTGCATGATCACGTGACAGACCTCAATGATGGTCCGCAGCCGCACGGCCGCGTCGGTCGTGGTCGGACTTGGCGCCGTGGGGCAATGGGGCGCGGCAGTGATAGGCCTTACGGGTGATGTCTTGGCAGCCATGGTTCAAGCCGCCTTCCCGACCGCGTCGACCTGATGACGCGCGAGCCGGACACACTCACCCATGAACTGGTCGAGGCTCATGTGGAGCGCCTCGGAGATCTCGCGCGGCGCCGCGCCTTCCAGGAGCATCTTGCCGACGGCAACCGTGCTGGCACTGATTGGCATCCAGGTGTTGTCAGCCATCAGGGTCC
>JBBQHJ010000036.1:0-22238 GCA_038323865.1 Gemmatimonadales bacterium | reverse complement strand
GCAATGCCACGGGTGAGGCAAGATGGTCGACGACGGAGATCGTCACGCCGTCGACATGCGCGGACGGCTGGCGACCGGCAATTGCGCGCACCAGCGCGCGCCGACCTGCAACGAGGCGCGCGATGGCAATTGTGATGCACGCAAGGGCAATGATGAGCGTGGTCATAGAGAGCACGGCCATGACGGGATCGGAAACCTGCCGCATGACGGTTTGTTGGCCGCCATCATTCCACACGCGCAACATCACATAGCGCGGAGGCATGTTTGCAACACCACTCTGCCGGAGCGCCTTGGCGAGATCCACGCGCATGAGTGCGGCACCCGCCTGCGAGCCGATGAGCACGGCGGCAGTCGTGAGAAACGGAAGCATGAGTGCTGCCTTCCACGCGAGGTCGCGATCTTGCGGTCGCCGCAAGATGCGGCCGCAGCCGAGTGCGACGAGGCATGCCACGAGGCTGTGCGCGGCGTAGGTGAGGATGATAGTGGAGAGATTATTGGCGATGGCGATCATCTACTTACCCTCCTTGACGTCGCGCTCAAGCTGGCGGATGAGTGTCACGAGTTTTGAGACGTCGCCACTCTTTATGTCGGAGGGATCGAGTGCGAGCGCCCCCGCCATGCGTGGTTGTCCGACGAATACAGCGCTGAGTAGGCTCGCCATTCGTGCTCGTAGTACGGATTTCTTGGCGACGGTGGCCCGATAGACGCCGGCGCGCTCGTCGACGCTGTGGTTCACCAACCCACGCTGCTCGAGACGGGCGAGGATCATCGCGATGGTCTTTCGCGCCACCGGTGTCTGCGCACTGACCTGTTCGTGAATGGTGCCGATCGTGGCGTGTTTCTCACTCCACAGCACGCTCAGGATCATGAGCTGGAGGTCGGTCAGGTCGCTGAAATCAGGCACGCGGGCTCCGTCGAGATGGCAAGGGGGTAACAGCCGTTGGACACCCCCCGCCGTCGCAACGGTTGCAATCACGCCTGACTGGTAGCCTTCTCTCCTGGGGCCGCACTCGCCAGCGCCAGGATGGTGCCCGCGAGCTGTTCTCCCATGGCCGGGTTGCCCAGCGCCTTGTATGCGGCGAACGCAAAGAGGAATCGCGGCTCGACGAAAAACGGCGTTCCCCATTTGATCGTCTCTTCCGCCTTTGGCGCTACGCTCTTGAGGATTTTGCAGAGCTTGCACAGATGCGGCTGACCCACGGCGGGCGCTGCGCGGATGTACTCGGCGATCGTGGTCGGACGAGGTAACGCCATAACTCCTCAGTAGTCCTCGCCTGTGGACGAGTGACCGCCAACATGCGGTCGCTTCTGGCTGCCTTTCTTCGGCGCCACTGAGCTTTGGCGCGCATCCTTTTTCGGTTTTGCGCCGATCTTTGCCTTCACGGGTTTCGCCGTGACGGGGCGACGCGGACGCCCACCCTTTCCTCCTTTCATAGCCACTCCTATTGTTGGAGCAATGTTCACGAATCGAGCGCTTGGCCGCAACGTTGCCGTTGCCATTGTTTTGCTGGCGAATCAGGCGTTGGGGCAATCGACTTTCTTGCCTGGCGGCCGAGTGCTCCTCGATGCGCACAATTCCTACCCGGAATCGGGTCGCTGGAGCGACCGGATAGATCGTGCGCTCTCGACCGGCGTTCCGCTTGCCATTGAGCAGGATCTGTATTGGCGGAACAATGACATCGTTGTTGCGCACGACTCGGGAGCGCTTGATGGCGCACCGACGCTCGAGCAGTACTTCTTCGAGCGGATTCGTCCAATCATCGAAAAGGCGCTGCGCGAGAATCGTCGTGAGCAATGGCCGCTCATCACGCTCAATCTCGACTTCAAGTCCAATGAGCGTCCACTGCTCGACGCGGTGTGGGCGCTACTTGGGAGGTACGAACCTTGGTTGACGACGGCGACGCGAACAGCGACGCCGAGCGCCGTAGAGCAGTTCAGTGTCGGCCCGCTACTCGTGCTGTCAGGCTCCGATGCTCGACAGCGCGAACGCTTTCATGATCTCGTCCCGGCCGGGCAGCGGCTGCGGGCCTTCGGTGGTGTCGCCGTTCCGACTGCCACGGCGGACAACTACGCACGCTGGGTCAACTATCCGTGGAGTGTTGTCGAAGAAGGGGGACAGCGGAAAGCAGGTACGTGGGACAACGCGGACAGCGTGAAGCTCGCATCGCTCGTGCAGCGCGCGCACGCGCAGGGGCTCTGGATTCGTTTCTATACACTCGACGGATTTACGAGTGAGACCGACCGGGGATATACCGCGTCGTATAATTTCGGATCGGAATCAGCGGCCGAACTTCGTTGGCGCGCGGTGATCCGCGCGGGCGTCGACTTTGTGGCGACGGATCAATACGAGCGATTCACTCAGGTACGCTCCAGTCCCTGACGTCGAACATTGAATCGGGGATTGGCGAGCGAGCTTCGATCAAGGCGCGCAGTGATCGGGTGCCGGCGAGTCGCTCGAAGTGTCCTTCACCCGATGGGTTCGCGACCGTTGGATATGTCGCCCACCGAAACTTCGTGGGATGCGTTTTGAAGATTGTCTCGAGCAACGCAACGCCGGCGCGTACGGGACGAACGGCGCGTCGATCTCGAATCTCCAAATACAGGGTTGTCCCTGAGCCAGCGAGCGTCAGTCCCGGCACGCGAGCGGCACACAACTCGGCAACGCGCACCGCATCCAACCATGGCGCAGAAAGTTGACGGAACGGACGATCAGTTCCTCGCCCCACATCGATATTGGTTGCTTCGAAGAGGCAGGTGCCGGGATAGCAGAGTGCACTCTCGTACGAACTCAATGCCGGCGACATGGGAACGAAGGTGAGTCCGGTGTCCGGCCAGTGCATGTCGCGCCGCCAGTTTGCGCATGGTACAACGCGGAGTTGCACTGCGGGTGTACGTTCGCGCTGCCATAGATGTGCGATTTCGCCAATCGTGAGTGAGTGTCGAATCGGGACGCGCGCTCTGCCCAGTAGCGAGTGAAATTCGTCATCGAGCATTGGCCCTTCTGCAGCCCGGATGTCGCCACCGAGTGGATTGGGGCGATCGAGGACGATGACGGGAATTCCTGCCGCGGCGCATGCATCGAGCAGGTGCGTCATCGTCCAGACATAGGTATAGAAGCGCGTACCGGAGTCTGGCAGGTCGACGATCACCGCCTCGATGCCTTCGAGTTGCTCGCGTGTCGGGGCAAGCTGATCGCCATAGAGGCTTGTTACACTGATTCCAGTGAGCGGATCGCGTCCGTCGGCGACGTGCGCGCCGTCGTCGGCGATCGCGCGAAGTCCGTGCTCCGGCGAGAACAACCTCGCGATGTTGACACGCGCATCGAGCAAAGCAACACGTGAGGCCATGTCCGGACGATCCGACAGTCTCGCGGCGTCATTCGTGAGCATCGCCAGCGGGCCGGCCGGCAAACGCTCAAACCCCGAAACAACCTGGTCTACGCCAAAGCGGATCATGCGGCATATTACGGCCAGAAGCTCACCAGCACGAGGGATGCATGCGCGCAGCGATAGTGATGTGGTGCCTTGTTGCATCGGCAGCAGTCGGAGCACAAGAACCCATCAACGCGAAGGTCAACGCCGACATTCGCGACGAAGGCTTCAATCACTCGCGCGTACTCGAGACGGCGCGCATGCTCAGCGATGGCTACGGCCCGCGTCTCGCCGGCTCGCCCGAATACAAGAGTGCTGCGGCATGGGCACGCGATCGACTCACGGAATTCAAGGCCGTCAACGCGCGGCTCGATTCGTGGGGCAAGCGCGGCCTCGGCTGGGAGGTACAGAATTTCTCCGTCGAGATGACCTCGCCGAGCTATCTCCGCTTGAACGCTGTGCCGCTTGCGTGGAGCCGAAGCATGAATGGCGTCGCCAAGGGCGTGCCGATCATCGCCGAGATTCGCGCCGATTCTGATTTCGCAAAGTGGCGCGGGAAGTTGCGCGGAAAGATCGTAATGCTTCAGCGTATTTCACTGGTTGCGAACGAAAAGGCGCGATTCACCGCGGGTGCGCGCCGCTTTACAGATACGGAACTCGATTCGCTGACGCGCCTCACCGAGCCCGGAGAGCCAAAAGACTACTGGGAAGACGCTGACGGATTCACCGAGGGGCTCAAGGCACAGGAGAAGGTCAAGCAGTTTCTGCGCACCGAAGGTGTACTCGCGGTGTTGAGGCCGAGTGGCAATGAGTTGACGCTGAGTTCGAGCTCGTACAATTCGTACGACTCACCAACGATCAACAACCTCGCCGGATTCGTTGTCGATCGCGGACAATATCGTCGGCTGCAAACCCTGCTCGACCGCGACGCTCGACCCGAGCTCGCCATTTCGATGAAGACGAGATATCCGATGGATGACTCTGTCGGATTCAATATTGTTGGCGAGATAACGGGCACCGATCCGTCGCTCAAGGATGAGCTCGTGATGGTTGGCGGTCACTTTGATAGTTGGCATGCCGGCACGGGCGCGACGGACAATGCTGCTGGATGTGCCGTGGCAATTGAGGTGCTGCGCATTCTCAAGGCAATTGATGCGAAGCCGCGTCGCACAATTCGTGTGGCGCTGTGGGACGGTGAGGAGCAGGAGGACTACTTCGGCTCACTTGGCTATGTGAAGAATCATTTTGGCGATCCTGTCACGATGCAGCTCAAGCCCGAGCACTCGAAGTTGTCGGCGTATTTCAACGTCGACAACGGAACGGGGAAGGTGCGCGGCATCTACATGCAGGGAAACACGGCAGTGAAGCCGATCTTTGCGGCGATGCTCGAGCCGTTTCGTGATCTTGGTGCAACCACGTTGACGATCATGAATCACGGGAGCACGGATCACATGCCGTTCACGGCCGTGGGGCTTCCGGGGTTCGAAGTGATTCAGGATCCCATCGACTACGATCCGCGGACGCATCATACGTCGCTCGATAATGCGGGCTTCTTCATGGAAGAGGATCTCAAGCAGGCGTCGGTGGTTGTGGCGTCGCTCGTGTATCACACGGCAATGCGCGACGAGAAGTTGCCGCGGATGGCGTTGCCGAAGCCGAGGGGCGGCAAGTAGCGGGCGGAAGCAAGCGCATTGTGTCCTTTTCGCGAACCGAGGGTTGAGCGATACGAGACGACGGCATGACGCTGTCGCAGACCGGTACAATGCGTATGCGCACCCTCAGGATCACAGCCATCGTCGCGGCGTTCGTCGCGCTCTCGTCTTGCAGTGCTGATGTCGCCGTGCCGACAGTCGCAAATCGGCTCAATGGTGATTGGAGTCAAAGCCAGCAAGTGCCCGGGAGCGGACTTCACTTCCACTTGGTAGTTGTCGACAGCACGATCACCGGAACCGGCACATACTCCATTGAGGCGGGACAAGGCGGCACCGTTTCGGTCACCGGCGTCACTACTGGCGGTCGGATCAAGTTGACCATCGTGCGAAGTATTGGTGATACGCTGCGATTCGATGGCGTGGCGACCGACGCCAATGACCTGGATGGCTACGGTTTCTACAGCGCGAGTACCGGGCTGGGCATCTCTGACCCAGCGCCGGTGAAATTCATACGCGTCCTCACGCTCTGACGCGCGCTCAGAATCGTGAGCGAACTGTTCAGGAACAACATGCTGCGACTGAGAACGGCGCCTTTCCGATTCGCGCGGAGTATGACATGGCGAAGGGATTTCCGACTTCCATCGACGATGATGGTGCCTCGCGCATCGCTGACGACGAGATGTACTTTCGCGTGAGCGACGTCCACCCGGTTGCACCCCCGAGCTCAGTTGCGCAGAAGCTTCTGACGCAGTGGCTTCACAAACCAGACCACTAGCAGCGTCAGCACCACCCACGGCGTTACGGCCACCAGTACGTAGATAATTGTTCCAATAGAAGTGCCGAGCACCTGCAATGAACTGCGCAACGCATCCGTGATCGGATTGGAGAGCTGCGCGATGTGCGTCGGCGCACGCTCGAACAGCGAGAGCGTGACGGTCGACAACGAGATCTGCTGGTCATAGTAGCGACGCTCACCCTTGAGCTGCTCGAGCTCCGTGATCTCGCGCGCAAGCTCCTGTTCCACCTGAAGCACATCCGTGAGCTTCGCCGTGTGAGAATCGAGCAGTGTGCGAAGCCGGGCGACGGTCTGTTGCTTCACGCCAAGTCGCGTTTCGAGATCCGCATATTCCTTGGTGATGTCCTGCGTACCGACCGCCTCGTCGCGCACGGTGCCGATTTCCGTGAGTGCAGCAACGACTTCGCCAAAGCGTTGCGTGGGAATCCGCAGCATGACCTGTGCGACGTTGGTCGCCTCGGCATCTTGCGTGACCTTGGTGTCGGCGAGAAGGCTTTCGTGCGCCCGCGCGATGGTGTCGACCCGCTTCAATGCCGCAGTAACATCCTTCACCTGAATGCGAAGGCTTGCGGTGCGAATCAACTTCTGCGACGCCCAATATCCGGCCGCCTGTGGTGCGGTCATTCGCGCGACTGGCGCTGGAGCCGCTGCTGGCTCTACTGCATTCGCCTGACCCGAAGCCACGACGAACGAGATTGCATCGGCTGCCGGCGGCGAGCTCATGGCGACTTCCTTTGTCCGCGTGGCGCGATCGCCACAGGCGGAAAGCATCAACGCAATTACGGCGAGTACAAGAGCAGGGCGCACGGTGTCCGTCCGGATGAAGGGTTCAGGGGAGACGCGCGTCGTTCCTCGCCTTGCACAAGTGCTACTCTTCAGCTCTGGAGTGCTTCGTCAATGGCCCGAGCGACGGTTGCGTCATTGAGATAGCCGATGATGCCATGCTGATTGTCCGTGTCATTGTTGATGCCGTCGTAATTGTCGACAGCGGGCATCGTCTTGAAGTACGGGTCGCGGAGCGGGTTGAGCGCAACGACGTCACCGTCGTCGTACGCGTTGTACCACGCAAAGTCCGCCGGCGGATACTGAAGGACGCCAAGCCGGCTGCTGATCGTCTTTAAGCCGAGTGGTGAGCCCACGGTGATGAAGCGCCGGAGCTTCAACGTCGGAGTATTGGCGAGGACGTTGTATGCCACGACAGTCCCGAGTGAATGACCCACGACGACGGTCGGTTCGTCCGTCAACATACCAGTGACAATCGCGTTGATCTCATTCGCAACGCTGCGATTGGTGACATACAGAAACACGTCGCGCAGAAACGAGTCGATCGAGTACGCCGAGACGCCTCGAAATCGATTGTCAATCAGGCGGAGAATGGCCTGCGTCAGTGCCCAATTGGCAATCCCCTTCTCGGCGACCGGAATCGGTCCTGCTTCGGCGGTGACGGCATCGTCGGAAATGCTCGCACTCTCCTTCATTTCACGGAGCGATTCGCGGACGAAGTCTTCATATGGCGATGACTCGCCAGCGCCCTTCGGAACGATGGAGCGTGGTAGCGGGAGTTCCGACTTTGCAACGCGTGCGTCGAGTGCATCGCCGTAGTAGGGAAAGTCTACCTCAAGCGACTCCGGATACGTGAGATGTGCGGCCTCGTAGCCTTTGCGCAGTGTGCCGATCCATGTCGCCTTGAGGTCCGCGGCGTTCTTGCCGCCTTGGCCGCGCCCGTGCACGAGTAGCAGTCTCATCGCAGTTCTCCGCCCTTTACGGCCTCGAACACGGCGTCTGCGCCACGCCGCGTAAACGTCGACCAGAGTGAATTCGCAAGAAATGGCGAAGCGTACTGGAGAACGCTCGGGAGTTTCACCTTGTACGCTCGCAAGATGTTCCAGCCTTGCGTCAGCATTGGACAAAACGGCACCTGCTCGCCAACCAAGGGATTGGAGTCCTGACCCTCGTTCGAGAGCATTCGTACGTCGAAGAGGTCGAGGCCGAGATCCATGCGCATGTACCCGCCGACGTCGCGTACCTGCTGATCGATTCCGGCCTGTGCGAAGGCGTACGCTGCATAGAGGCCAAGCGTAGGATCGGCGGCCTTATCGACGCGGATGCGATCGGCGAGCATGACGGCTTCCTCCGCGGACTTCAAGCGGAATGAGTTGCGGTTCACCGCCAGCGCAACGCGTGCGCGAAGTTGATCGATCTCTTCACGTCGTTCCTGATAGGCGCTCCATCGACCGGTATTTGAGGATGGGACATAACTCACATTGACTAGCCCCTCATCATCGAACTGTGCGTGCCCCAGATAGCCGCGCAACGCCGCGAGAACGGCACATCGCCCGTCCTTGAGGCGGACAACAACCGAGTATCCGGGCGCGGAGGCGTAAATGCGCAGCGCATCGCCGCGGGGGTCGTTACCGTCGTTGAGTAGATCGAATTTGCCGTTCGACTGTGGGCTGATCGCCGCATCGACGACATGAGCTCCCCGGATGATGAAGCCCGTTTGCGTCTCGAAATGATCGGCTGTGGGGTCGGGAAGGCGCAACGCGATTGCCTCGCGGTCGACAACGCTCGGCGCGGAGATGGCGCTATCGATCGTGAGCAGCGAGCCGGCAGTGTTGACAGGCTTGTTCGGTCCGCGCGGTCCGCGCGGTGTACTCGGTGGTGCGCCACCCTGCGGCGGCCCGCCACCGGCCGCAACGGGCGTAACGTGTACGCGACCGAGATAGATGTCGTCCGCCGATGGAACGTTGATGTCGAGCTCCTGCGTCGGGCTACCATTCACGTCATCGAGAATGGCATCGACTCGAGCTTGCAGCACCGTCTCCAGGCGACGGTTCGGTATGACTGAAACGGTTTCCACTCCATCGACGATCTGCGCGACAATCGCCGGGTCTGGATCTTCGAACGCGGCGAGAATCGCGTGAGTGAGGACGCTCTGAGCGGAACCATCAATGGATGTCTCGTACGCCGGTCGCGAGTCGCTCGTTGCCTTGAAGAAGTCGATCTTCGAAACCGGAGTTATCCCATGGTTTGGAAAGGCATCGACGCCGTTGACCAGGCTGTCCACATCCGTCCGCGGGATCGTTCGGCAGGCATCGGAAATGAAGACGACATTCGGAATCCCACACTTCCGCGCAGTGTACATCGCGCCTTCGAGGTTGATCGCCTCGGCGGTATTCTGCGGTGCGCCTGAGAGAAGCCAATGGTCAGCGCGCGTATGCCATTGTCCGTGGCCCGAGAAGTACACGACCAGCAGGTCATATGTTGCCGGCTTGGTGACATAGCCGGCAATCGCGCTTGATACATCCTGCGACGTAACCGATTTCACGGGGCTATCAGTCAGGCAGCTGACATCAAATTTTTCTGCTGCGAGCCACGCTGCTATTTCCTTTGCGCCGCGCGCTGCCGACTTGAGCGGATCAAGCCCTCCAGTCTTATCAACGCCGATAACTACCGCTGCAGCCTTTCGCATGGCGATGTTCGTCGAGGTGAATGCCGCACTACTGCGCAAAGCCGAGCTGCTGCGTGAACTTTACGATCAGCGATCGCGATTGTGGCCGCACCCAGTTGAGGTATCCGTCCGCCTCCTCACCATCGTTCAGCACGACAAACAATCCCGTGCCTGCCGTGGCGAGCCACGCGAAGCGCGCGTTCGCCGTCCAGACACGAGCCTGATTGTTGTATTGAACGAGTGATTGCGCGAACACCCGCGGCGTAAAGAAGTACGCAGCGCGCGTCCCGATCAGGCGACGAATGAATTTCCCTTCCTTGAGCCGTACGTCGTTGTAGTCAAGCAGCAGAGACGTCGACAGCGATGCGCCATGGCGATACGTGAACGTCGCCGTTCCACCAGCGCGTGTGCCGTCGTAGAACGGTCCCGCGTCTCCGCGCAGGAGCATCCCGAGTGACGCACTCGGATCCGTGGCCCAATCGAAACCGACTTGAGTGTAGTCGTACTTTCCAACGGGAAGGGTGACGCCGGGCGCAATCACGAACGGTGTCGTCAATCCTTCATGAAAGACATTCACCTCGGGGCCGAATTTGGCCGCGCTCGCTAATTCGACTTCCGTGAGATCCAAATGCAACTGGCCACTCTGGTACGAGCCATCGAGACCGTAGTAGCCACGAAAGCTGCTGTGCGGATTCCATACCTTGAACCACGACCACTCCGGCTTGCGAACGAATCGCATGAGCGCGACTTCGTAGTAGCGATAGCCGCCGGTGCGATTGAGAAAGCCGACTTCCGGATTCAAGTCGCTTCCTACCTGCACAACACGGAACGTGTGATTCCATGCCGCCGAGGAAAAACCGGCGCGCACACTGTATCCCTTGTCGTCATGACCAATGTTCGGGGTGGACGTCTTTGCACCCCACCAATCGATCGTCCAGGCATCACTCAACCCCACTCGGCCATCGACCGCGTAGGTGCCATTGCGGTTGGCAGAGTTTCCTGTAGCCACGCGCTCGACGAACAGCGCACCAATCCGCGAATGATTCGGAAGCTCGCGCACAACCCGTGCGACGCTGAATGAATTCGCAGGCTGCTTCCCCGTGAGGCCTTCCGTTACAATCTCCAATGCACCGACGGAGAAATCACCCACTCGCCCCGTAAGACGTCCTCCTCCGCGAATAGGAACGGGGTTGCCAATCGCGTCGATTCCGATGCGTCGCGTGAAGAACAATTCGACGGCTTGCGGAGTGCCGGCAGAGAAGACTCCGGCGTTTTCGAGAAAGAATGGTCGCTTCTCGGGAAAGAACAATGAGAAGCGTGTGAGGTTGGTACGCTGCTCGTCGACTTCCACCTGCGCAAAGTCTGTGTTGTACGTGAGATCGAGCGTGAGACCCGGCGTCACTCCAAGCTTGGCGTCCGCACCAACTTCCGACGTGCCCTTGAACCGCGCGTCGACGGCAAAGTCGCGGTGCGAGCCGCCGAGCACGTACGGTGTGATCGTGGCGAGTCGCGGAGTGGGGACGTGAATGTCCTCGAGCGTTCCCGAGCGCGAGATGCGATAGAGATTGAATTGTCGCGGGATGAACGACCAGTACGCGTCTTCATTCTTGCGACGGATGCCGCGTGCGAGGTTCAGTCCCCACGACTGCAAGTTCCCGCCGCCATAGCGCAGCGTTGAGAACGGAATCCGGAACTCGGCGGACCATCCGAGTGAGTCGATGGAGGTGGCGACCGTCCAGCTTCCGTCCCAATTGAGATTGAAGCCGCCCATGGAGCCGGACTGCGCGCGTGTTTGCCCGGAGACCGTGAGTCCGCCGCCCTCGCCCTCCTTTACGACTTGTCCGTCGTACTCGATGCCCGCCGGCGTCGTAGCAAAGACGAAACCGTTCTGTCGGTCGAGATAGGTATCGAGTGTGATGGCGAAGTAATCGCTGTTCTCGAGCGGGACGTCACGGATCTTCTCGCCGACGATGATGCTCTTGGCGTCACGGTCAAAGAGCCGCGCGGAAATGTAGAGCGCTTGTCCGTCGCTGATGATGCGAACTTCGGTGCGCTCAGAAACGGCGTCGCCTTCGTGGAGCTCGCGTTGTGTGAACGAGGTGAGCGGTCTCGCGCGAGCCCAGACGGAGTCGTCGAGCTTTCCGTCAATGATCGGCGCCACCTGAACGAAGGTCGGTGCAGCGAAACGGCCGGCGCGTTCAGGGGTGCTCGCGCCGGGGATCTGTGCATGGGCGAGCACGGGGATCGCAAGAGAGACGAGAAAGTGTCGAACGTGCATCGGGCAATATGCACGCGTTGCCTCGAGGTCGCGATGTGTAATTGTCCTCCGCGTCATGCGGCGGTAGATTCGCGGTAGACTTTCCGGCCCGCCCAATGCACTACGCCGAGTTTCCGCCGCCGAGAACGTTGTACCCGTTCGTGAAGTGCATCTGGATGCTCGCGAACGAAAGGGGCGGGACTGCCCCGTTCCAGCGCGTTGCACCCGATGGTTGCGTCGAACTGGTGTTCCAGCTCGGCGACCCATTTGAACGACTCATCGATGCGCACGTGGAACGGCAGCCGCGCCTGATGATCGTTGGGCCGTCGGTGCGACACGTTCTGATCCGCGCCACTGGCATCGCCGACGTACTCGGTGTTCGGCTGCATCCGGGCGGATTGGCTGCATTCACGCACTGCCCGGCTGTCGAATTGGTAGACACCATGCCCGAGGCATCGGACGTCATTCCCGAGGCACGCGAGTGGTGCGAGCAATTGGCACAAGTTCCGTTTGGACAGGTACGCGCAACACTGGCCGGTGAGCTCCTCTCGCGTGCGCTGCGTCGGCGGTCCGAGGTTCGGCGAGAGCGAGCGGCACTGGCCGCGCTCCTGGCGCAGCGGTTAGTGTCGGAGCGCGGGGCGCGGCGGTGTGACATCATCGCGCGCGATGCGGCGATCAGTCATCGGCAACTCGACCGGCTCTTTGCCACGTACGTCGGCGTGCGTCCACGTACCCTCGGCCGGCTTGCCCGTTTTCAGCGCGCAATTGCGCTCCTGGAACAACCCACCGTTGGCGGATGGTCCGCAATTGCCATCAAGGCGGGCTACTTCGACCAGCCGCACCTCATTCGAGAGTTTCGCGAATTCGCCGGTGTCACCCCCTCGCGCTACATCGCGGAGCAACATCCGATGTCGGATGCCTTCGGCGCGGCAGACCATGAGGATCTGTTGTCCAATTCGTCCAATCTGCGACGGGCGCGCGAGTCAACATTGACTTCCTCACCACAAGGAGGAGGCACTTCATGACCAAGCTCGCTCTGTTCGCTCTCGCCGTTGTACCGGCAATGCTCGCCTATGCGCCCGTTCCTGGAGGAACAACCAACCCCCGACAGATCAACAAGCTCTCCTGGCTCGCGGGGTGCTGGCGGCAGTCATCGTCGCGCGCCGTGATCGACGAACAGTGGATGGCTCCCAACGGAGGGATGATGATGGGCGCCGGCCGAACCGTGCGTGGTGACTCCGTGTCGGAGTACGAAGCGGTCCGCATCTTCGAGCGAGGTGAGACGGTCATCTATCACGCCGAGCCGTCGCAGCAACAACCGGCCGATTTTACCAGCATTGAACTCACCGACTCGACAGTCGTATTCGAGAACCCGACCCACGACTATCCGCAGCGCGTGTTCTATCGAAAGCGCGGTCGCGACTCGCTGATCGCAGGCATTTCCGGAACGATGAACGGAAAGAGTCGCGTGATTCCGTTTCCCTACGCGCGCGTCGACTGCACAAAGTGACTGGCACTTAACTGCCGTGAGCCGCCAGGCCGTACAGTTTGAGCTTCCGCCACAGCGTTGTGCGTCCCATGCCGAGCAACTCCGCTGCGCGGCCGAGCGCGCCGCCCGACTCGAGGAGTGCCGCAGCGATTGAATCCCGCTCATCACCGTTCGCGATTGGTTGAAGGCCGCGGTAACGTGGCTCGGCGGAGGCGGTGCGGACTTCCGGCGGAAGATGCTGTGCATCGATGCGTCCAAAGTCCGCATCGATAGCGGCCCGCTCGAGCACGGCGATCATTTCGCGGACATTCCCCGGCCAGTCATAGGCTCGCAACATGCGCATCGCGAGCGGTGAACACGCAAGAGCTGTTCGATCCTGTCGCTGCGCGTCGTTGGTGCGCATCTCACTCAACGCATGTTCGATCAACAGCGGGATGTCGGCACGACGACTCCGGAGTGGAGGCAGTACGAGCGGGAAAACAGCAAGACGGTAGTAGAGATCGTTGCGGAATCCACCGTCGGTGATAGCAACCGAGAGGTCGCGATTGGTCGCGGCAACAACCCTGACATCCACGCGCGCCGGATGCGATGCGCCGACCTTCGTTACCTCACGCTCTTGCAGCACGCGCAGGAGCCGCTGCTGCGCTGTCGCCGAGAGCTCACCGACTTCGTCGAGGAAGATCGTTCCTCCGTTGGCCGACTCGAACACGCCGGCGCGATCACGCACCGCGCCGGTGAACGCACCCTTTACGTGGCCGAACAGCTCACTCTCCAGAAGACCCTCGGCGAATGCACCACAGTTCACCGCGATGAATGGCGAGGCGTGTCGCGGCGACAGTGCGTGTAGCGCCTGCGCCACGAGCTCCTTGCCAGTGCCGGTTTCGCCGGTAATGAGGACCGTCGCCTCCGTGGGCGCCACTTTACGGATTGCCGTGAACAGGTCGCGCATGACCGGCGTGCGACCCACGATGCCGCTGAGGGTTCCCTGATCGCCGCCAACGAGTGGACGACGATCGAGCAGTTGCGCGACACGCGCACTCAGGACTTCAGGCTCCACTGGCTTGGTGAGAAAGTCATCGGCGCCGCCGTGCATTGCGCGCACCGCACTGTCCACGGTTCCATAGCCGCTGATCATGAGCACCGGCACCTTCTCGCCCCACACACGCAGCACTTCCACCAGGCTGATGCCATCAATGCCGGGCATGCGGATGTCGAGCACCACGAGATCGTAGCGATGATTGCGAATGGCCTGCGCAGCATCGGATCCGTCGACGGCGGTATCGACCTCGTGACCATCAGCGCGCAGAAGCGCCGCCGTGGATACTCGAAACGCGTGATCATCGTCGACGACGAGCAAGCGCGTCGCTGTAGTCACGCTACACCGCCGGTGACGGCATCCGTGCGAAGCAACTCGATGTGAAACCACGCACCGGGCTCGCCATCCGCTGTGCGCGGAGCATTCATTGCCGTGATTCGTCCCCCGGCGGCGCGTAACAAGCCATCGGCAACGAACAACCCGAGCCCAACACCGCGCATCGCCGATTTTGTCGTAAAGAATGGATCGAAGATGCGTGGAAGAATATCAGGTGAAATGCCGGGCCCGGTATCGCGGATGTCGATATTCACGGTTGTTGCTTGCGCGCGAACATGGATGGAGACGGTGGTCGGCGTATCGTCGGTAACGGCCTCGCGAGCATTCTTCACCAGGTTGAGCAGAATCTGTCGGAGCACGTCGGGACGAATCGCGGCAACCACCGAGGCATCGCCATCGACGGTGATCGAGGGCGTGCCCGCGCGCTTGCCGAGCGTCTCGAGGCGCGCCACATCACGGCTGACACGCAACGGAGAACATACAAGCGCCGCTGCATCACGTGGACGATCGAGCTCGAGCACTTGCTCGGCCAGTTCATGCATGCGCAACAACTCATCGATGGCGAGATCCGCGAACTCGAGTGCCTCGGGATCGTTCTCGACGCGTCGCCGAATCAACTCGAGACAGTTTCGCAACGCGGCGACAGGATTTCGAATTTCGTGTGCAAGATGCACGGCGAGACGCCCGGTGGCGGCCAGCCGCTCGCGTTGCATAAGGTCCGTTTGCAATGCACTCAGTCGGGCACTTCGATCAGTGAGGGCCTCATTCGCGGCGCCGAGTTCTTCCAGTCGCGCGGCGAGTGCGCGACGCATATCGTCGAATGTCGTCGCCACGAGTGCCACTTCCCGGATGCGCGACTGCGGCAGGGGCGCGGAGAAATCGCCGCTTGCCAGCGCTGCCGCGGAGGCGGCGAGCTGCCGCACGGGACGCGAGACGGTCGCGGCCAGCACTGCCCCCAACGAGATGGCCACCAGCAACGCGCCGAGTGCGGCCAGCGCGCTGACCTTCCGCAATTCGGGAAGCACTGCGAGTTCACCGTCGAGCGCACGGGAAAAAACCACCGTTCCCGCTCCCGCCAACCGCGCGGCGACGGCGACGGTTCGCTGTCCGGCCACCGACACTTCTCGTGGAGACTCGTCGATTGTCGATGTCTTGAACGTTTCCGCAAGCGCCGCGGTCGTCTCCGAATCGAGTGTGCTGGCGATGGGCCCGATGCTGTCGGCGAACAGCACGACGTTGGCGCGCGTGAGCCCTGATAGGTTTCCCGCGAGCCGATCATCGAATGCCGTTGCGACTCCGGCAGCGCCAACCCATTTGTTGTCACGACTGACCGGTGCCAATGCGATATGGTTGACGCTGGCACCAGAACGGCGCACGACAACCGGCATCTCGCCCGCACGCGTGCGGGCGACGAGCGCACTGTCTATTTCCGGACCCGCCCATCCCTCGCCACCCGGGCCAATGAGCACTGGCTCACCGCCGAGCGACCGCCTCGCGGTGTCGAGCATAGCGCGCGCGGCAACCCGGTCTCCTCTCGCCAACGCAGCATCGAGACCGGAGGAGTGCGCGAGTTCCTTCGCATGCATCATCATGGCGTCGGAATTCGCGGCCATGCGATCGGCGAGATTGCGCGGCGCGAGCAGGAGGTCGTCTCGCGCACGATCCTCGAGCGCCGCCGCCAGCCGGCGATCAAGCACCAGTGCTGCGGGCACCACACCGGCGACGAGTGCCAGGACGACGGTGCCGAGTAGAACGCGTTGAAGCGTGAGTGACGAACGCATGGGGAATTCTATGACAGCAGAGGAGCACGGGTCAGGGCAGATGCCGTGACCCGTGCCCACCGCAAATGATGGAATGCTATTGGGCCGCCAGTCCGATGGCGCCGGCGGGAAGCCCGCCGACGGACGACAGCTTGGTGAGTGCACCGTCCGATTCGCGTGAGCTGAACGCACTGATGGCATGCGCGCCGGCATCGAGAGTGTACAGGTAGTTTTTCGCGATCGCCGCATCGATTGGTGAGGCGCCGGTGGCACCCGTTTGCCCGTTGGCATTCAGGATGGCCAGTGCGCCCTGCGACATCGTATACCCGGTGACGGACGCGCTACCTGTATTCGTCAAGTAAGCAAACCGGCCGTTCAGGCTGATCGCGACCCAGCACGCGGCGGTCTCCGTCGTGGGTGCTGATGCGGTAATGGTGGTGAGGCGTCCATTTGCACCAATCTTGTAGCTCGATGCGGCACTGGCGTTCGGAGCACCGCCGAATGCTTCGGACACAACCAGCACACCCTGGCTGTTGAACGCGAAGCCGAATGGCGTCTGTCCCGACGACGGGCTCGTGATTGGACGCTCGCCCAGATCACCGGTCTGTCGCACATAGTACACGTCGATGAGGTTGGTTCCCTTTTCGGTCACCACAAGCCACGGCTGCGACGGGTGGAAGCTCACCTGCGCGGCTCCGACACCCGCGCCGCTCAGCGGACGCGACGAGCCGGACAGCATTGCAAGTGAACCCGACGCCGAAACCGTGAAGCCGACGACACTCTCGGGTGCACCGGCGTTGAGCACGTAGAGCAGGTTGTTTCGGGCCGCGATGCTGATCGGCGTTGTTCCACCCGATGGAACAGTGCCAATGAGCGACAGCGAACTTCCGTTGATCGCGAACGAGGTGATGCTGTTGCTCGCCGTGTTCACCGCGAAGAGCCACTTGCCGTTGGGAGAAAGCGTGACCGCGCCCTGCGAGCCGGTGCCGGCGCCCGTGCCTGTTCCGCCCGTGAGAAATGAACCAGCGGACGACAGTGTGCCGTCGGACGCACGCGAGAACGCCAGCACTGCATTGCCGGACGTGGCATTGCTCAGCGTAAAGACGGCCCCAGCCTGCGCCGTGCTGATGACATCGTGCGATGAGGACGCCTCAGGCGCCAACAGTGATTCTGATGACGATCTGTCCATTCCGCCGCCGCATGCAGCGAGGGCGAGTGTCGTGAACGCGAGAGACAGTTTTCTGATCATGGGCGGCTCCAGATTCGGAGTGATTGCATTCACTGGCAGATTGCCGGCGAGTGTCGCCAGCACAGAAGGCAAATCACGCGACCACGGCCTCCGTGTTTGGAAGCGACCTCCTATCTCGCTGTGCGACAACGGCTTCGCCTTGCGACCGCCGCGTGCCTGCGCTTGGCCCGAGTGTTTCATGAAACATCACGAAGGCAGAAACGAAACGCCGATGAAACCAGCGCGAGCATTCGGTTGTCATAGGTGCACCCTGCATTCGCTCCTCACTGGGTGACTTCGGTGAAGGGTGTAGCCGAAATTCCCGGCATGGCGCGACACGCACCGTGACGCTCATGAGTTCCACGTTCTCAAACGACGCGTGAAGCACGCCCGATGTTCTGCCATGTTCCGGCACTTACCGCGATCTTGATCCGTCGTTTTACACCAAGCGGAGCGCGTCGTGATTTCTCGTCGTGGCGCCCGCAAAGCGCGTCGCCAGCCGATACTGCGAACGGGATGGACATGTGGTACGCCGATCGCACGTCGAGCGGTTGGTCGGCTCCGCTCCGTTTGCCTGATCCCGTAAACAGCACGGGCAGCGACGCCCTACCGTCGGTGACATATCGCGGTGCACTCTACTTTGACACAGCAATCGTGCGTCCACACTGCGTCAAATCGTGTCGAGCGACGGCAAGTATCTGTTCTTCACTAGCTTTTCGTCGCTGGGCGTAACGCCGCTTGTGCGAAATGTCTACGACGTTCGCTTCGACGACCTACGCGATCGCTTGAGGTGGTGAACCTGCGGCGGCGCAAGGGCAGGCTATCCGTGTTTAGCGACTTGATCGGAGCGCATTGAGAATCACGGCGACGTCGATTACCTCTTGCAACACCGCGCCCAAGACCGGTGGCACGTGCCCCGCTGCCGCGACCACCATCGCGACTGCGCTCAGGCCAAGACCGACCCGGATGCTTTGTCGCGCAATGCGCAGCGTTCGCTGACTGATGCGGATCACACTGGCAACGTGGTTGACATCGTCGCCAAGGATGACGACGTCGGCCGCCTCCGCCGCAATGCCACCGCCGTGTCCCGCAAGCGCAATACCGACGTGCGCGGCACTGAGCGCAGGTGCGTCGTTGGTGCCGTCACCGACCATGAGGACGCGCTCGCCGTCCGCAACGAGCGCTTTCACGACCGCCACCTTGTCACTCGGCAGCAGTGCGCCGCGCGCATCCAGCATTCCTACCGACGATGCCACCGCGAGCGTATTGGCAACGCTGTCGCCCGAGAGCAACACCGTGCGGCGCACACCGAGCTTGTGCAGGTCGGCGAAGAACGCAGGCAGGCCTGGGCGCATCAGGTCTGCGAACTCGATCGTACCGGCGGTCACCCCATCGATCACGACGTGCGCGCGCAGTCCCGGCGCGGCCGCCGACGGATGGCCAGCACGCTGACTCGCATCCCCGACGCACTCGTCCGCAAAGCTGCTTGCACCAACGCAGACCGCATGGCCTTCGACAATGCCCTTCACCCCGCGCCCACCCTCCTCACGTATCTCGGTAGCGTTCGCGATCGCCAGGCCCGCAGCAGTCGCGGCGCGGACGACGGATGACGCGAGCCGATGGCGAGAGCGCTGCTCGAGCGCGGCTGAGAGGCGGAGAATCTCGCGTTCGGGAATGGGTCCCGCGGAACGCACATGGCTCACTTCGGGTGAGCCCACGGTCAGCGTGCCGGTCTTGTCGAATACTGCCGTGGAGATCTGGGCAAGTTGCTCAAGCGCCCCACCATCGCGGATGATGATGTGTGCGCGCGCCGCCTTGTTCACGCCACCGATGATTGCCACCGGGGTTGCGAGAATGAGTGGACATGGCGTCGCCACCACCAGCACCGCGAGCACACGATCCCAGTCGCGGCTCGCCGCAAACGCGATGGCGCAGACCAAGAGCGTCGCCGGAGTAAACCACACCGCATAGCGGTCTGCGAGACGCTGAAGGGGTGCCTTGCTCGATTGCGCGGAGCGCACAAGCTCCACGATGCGCGCGTACTGGCTTTCACCCGCCGTAGCGGTGGCGCGAATGGTGAGTGGTCCGTCGATGTTGAGGCTCCCGCTCAAGAGCGCGGACGCTGGAGCGGCACTCATCGGTACTGGCTCACCTGTGATCCGCGCCGTGTCCACATGCGACGTACCCGTTTCGACCACGCCGTCGCACGGCACCATCTCCCCAGGGCGCACGAGTAACAGGTCACCGAGCGCAATTGCGGCGACGTCGACATCCTCCGTGTTCGCGCCACCACCGGAGACGCGATGTGCGATTCGCGGAGCGTCCTCCTCGAGCGCGCGCACAGCAGCCGATGCGCGCCCTTCCGCGTAGCGCTCGAGCGCCTCGCCGCCACTCTGCATCAACACGATGACAAGCCCGGCGATCTCCTGCCGCAGCACGATCGCGGCAACGACCGCGAGCATGGCGACGACATCCGTCGCGAAATGGCCCCTCAGTAGTTGGCCGCCTGTGCGCCACACGAGTGGAAGGCCTGTCACGCCCAGCCCAATCATCCACACGGTGACTGCCGCATCGGACGCACCACTCACACGCAACACGGCACCGGTGAGCAGCACCGCAGCCACCGCAGCGGGGATCACCAGTTGGCGGCGCCAGTCGCTGACGTGTCGAGCCACGTTACGCGCTGAAATGTGCGGCGATCATGAATCGCGCGTCGGAGGAACAATCAGCGTGGAGCAGAGACCTGCGCGCACCAACTCGGCACTCGTGCTGCCGAGTAGAATCTGATCCAGGCGACCATGCCGCGCACTGCCGGCGGCGATGAGGTCGATGCCACTCGCGTCCGCATATTCGAGCAACGTTGTGGCTGGTGCACGGGGTTTGACATGCTGGAGGATCACATGATCAACCTTGAGCGACGCCGTCGAGAGCGTTGCCACGAGCAGAGCAAGAGCTTGCTCGAGGCCCAACGTGCGCAACACACCGTCCGTCTCGGCCGCGAGGTCCAGCCTCGTTTCGACGACTGCCAGTGTCATCGTGGCGTCGACTTCCATGAGTTGCGCCGCTGCGGTCGCGGCAGATACACTCGCCTGCGTAAAATCCATGGCAACGAGCGCGCGCGTGGGGAGGCCCACGGCGCGCGGTGACACGCCGAGCACCGGGACCGTGGCCTTCCGCATTACGGAGAGTGCCGTTTCATCGTTCACGATGCGATCGAGATGGCCATGCTGCCTGAGGCCCATCACGATGAGGCCGCACAATGAGTGAACAGCTCGTCGTGAGATCGCGTCGGCGGCACGGCCAAGCTCAATTGTCACGGGCCACTCGACGGAGTGGCCCAAGAGCGTCTTGAGTTGCCGGTGGACGTCATTGGCCTGTTCGAGATGAAGAGTGCCGTCAGCAGCTTCCTCGTTCATGACCAGCAAACGATCGAGAGGGAACGGAATCGGCACCGGCGACGTGTCAACGACAGACACCAGATGGACGGGAGCCTGGCTGCGCGCCACCAGTGCATTCGTGAACTGCGCAGCGGCGAGCGACTCCTTTCCGCCATCGAATGCCAGCAGAATGGGTCGGCCGGCGAGTGAACTATCGGCCGGGCGTTGCTCGCGACCAAATGGCCAGTGCAATTCCTCGCGTCCGGAGTGATGAGCCGACCAGGATTGCTCGCTCCCGTTGTGGACGAGCTCCCTAGACTTGTGCACGATTATCGGGGATTGCACAGCAGCACCATTGAAGAGAGACGTACATTCTGCATGCAGGATAGTGCATGACGCGCTCCCGTTCCTCCGCCAACTCCGGTGTCGCACATGAAAGATGGCGCAAGCACGTCTCTGGAGGGCCGCGCTCAGGGTGCGCCAACGATGCGGCGGCTCTTGTATGTCATCGGTGCCGCCATCCTGATTGGCGTGCTCCCATTCCTGTCTGGGCTCCTTGGCGCGCTGATGCTCTACGTGATGACGAAGCCGTTACACGAACGGCTGGCGCGACGCACGCCACCGCGCGTTGCTGCACTCGCAATCATCTTCTGCGTCGTCGTGCTGGTCCTCTTGCCTGGCACCTGGCTCGTGACCACGATCATCACCGAGGGCAGCGATTTTCTAGGATCGTGGAAGCCGGACGCCCTTGTGGCACGGCTCAACACGACCACCGTAGGAAGACTCAATGTGGGCGGAGAGCTTGCGGGCGTTGCGCGCGGGATGACAGCAATGATTCCAACACGCGCCGTTGCACTGTTCGGAAGTGTGTCGTCCGCGGTGCTCAACATCGTCATCGCGTTGTTCGGGCTCTACTACCTCCTCCTGGGCGGCAGTGTCCTGTGGCGCCGACTGGTACCGCTATTTCCCGGCCCTGGACATCTCGCGGATCTTCTCGCGACGCGCTTCGCGACCGTTACGGAGGCGCTACTACTTGGCACGGCGTTGGCCGCCGCGCTGCAGGGGTTGGTGGTCGGTGTGGGATTCGCCATCGTCGGTCTGCACCCGCCGGTGCTTTGGGGTTTCATCACGGCGTGCGTATCGATCCTGCCGCTGTTCGGCAGCGCGCTCGTGTGGCTCCCCGGTGTTGCAATTCTGCTACTCGATCACCGCCCCGGAGCCGCCATTTTTCTCCTGATCTCTGGTGGCGGGCTTGCATCCAACATCGACAACCTCGCACGGCTTCTTGTCTTTCGTCGAGTGTCGGGCATCCATCCAATGATTACGCTGGTTGGTGCCTTCGCCGGCCTCCGCATGTTCGGCCTCGTTGGAGTGTTTCTCGGCCCGCTTGTGATCTCCTACTTGTTCGAGTTGCTGGCAGAGTACGAGGCCACCACGCAAACCGAGCCGTCCACTGAATGAATGAGGACGCAGTCCCACTGACAG
>JBBQHJ010000035.1:0-22375 GCA_038323865.1 Gemmatimonadales bacterium | reverse complement strand
GCGACTCCAACCGAGCCGTGCCCCAGTCCATCGCGAAGAAGGCCGTCGCGGAGAAGGTGGCGCTCCTGTCCGACAAAGCTGTCGAGGATACGCGCTATGGTGGCCAGTCGATTCTCATGCAGCAGATCCGGTCGGCGATCTGCGCCCCGCTCATCGGTAGCGAGGACAAGGTGCTCGGCGTCCTGTATGTCGACAGTCCGAGCATGACGCACCGCTTCAGCGACGAGGACCTCGAGTTCCTCGTGGCGTTCGCGGGCATTGCGGCCGTCGCCATCGAGAATTCACAGTTCGCGGAAACGATTCGTCGCGAGAGTCTCGTGCGCAGCAACTTCGAGCGCTACTTCGCTCCTCAGCTCGCGGCGCGAATTGCCAGCTCGGGCGAAGCAATGAAGCTCGGTGGCGACAAGCGCCAGGTGGCGGTGCTGTTCAGCGACATTCGTGGATTCACGGCGCTCTCCGAGACGATGAATCCGGACGATATGGCGTCGTTGCTCACGGAGTACTTCACCGAAATGGTGGACTGCGTGTTCCGTCACGGCGGCACGCTGGACAAATTCATCGGCGATGCGGTGATGGCGCAGTGGGGCGCACCGCTTGGTAACGCCGATGATGCGGACCGAGCGATGTCAGCGGCCATTGAAATGATGGCGGAACTCGCCAAGCTGAATGTGCGCTGGAGTGCGGCCAGCCGGCCAACGTTGCAGATCGGCATCGGCCTGAATTATGGCGAGGCATTCGCCGGTAACATCGGGTCCGAGCGGCGACTCGAGTACACCGTGATCGGTGATACGGTGAACACGGCGAGTCGCCTGTGTGGTGCCGCGGCCGCGGCTGAGATTCTGCTTTCCGATCCGATGTTGAAGGCGTTGGCGTCGCCGCCGGACGTCGAGGAATGCCCACCGATGGAACTCAAGAATAAGAGTCATCCGGTGAAGGTGTATCGCGTCCGGACGGGATGACTGAGGAGGGAGCAGGCGTCGGTTACCGCCAGGTATCTGCGGGCCGATGCAAGGTCGTCACAAGAGGCAATCACGCGGACGACGCGTGGGCACTGCTTCGGCACGGCACGCTGTACGAGGCGGCTGCTCGTATCCCCGGTGCGCGGTCGTTACAGGGACGCGGAGTGTCCTATGCCATCGCGCTACCGGTGAGCGGGGTTCAGGCGGTGGTGCGGCACAACCGCCATGGCGGATTGCTTGCTCCGCTCACAGGCGACCTGTTTCTCCCGCCAACGCGCGCGCCCTACGAGCTACTTGTTGCGCGACAACTCGCCGCAGCCGGTGTGAAGACGCCCGACGTCCTGATGATCGGGGTGTCGCCTGTACTTGGAATATTTCGAAGGTCGGATGTTGTGACTCGAGAGATTATTGGCGGCCGAGATCTCGCGACGTTCATGCAGGGGTCCGAGCCGTTGGAGTCGCGTCGTGCGGCTTGGGCGGCTGCGCGGGCGCTTGTGGCATCGCTGAACGCTGCGGGTGCACGTCATCATGATCTCAACGTGAAGAATATTCTCATTGCGCTGGATGGTGCGGCGTGGGTACTGGATGTTGATCGCGTCGCGTTCGGTGAGCCGAATGCGTCTGCCATTCGCAGTGGCAACGTTGAACGGTTGCGTCGTTCGGCTCGGAAATGGCGCGATGAGCGTGGCGCTGAATTCGACGAATCGGAGTTTTCGGCGCTCGATTAATTTTTAATAACTGCGGAAGTGCAGATTCCTCGACTTCGCTCGGAATGACACAGACTCGCTCGGAATGACACAGACCCGCACGGAATGACACCACCACTCAATCGCGTCGGCATCGTGATGATGTCCGCCGTGGGTGATGCGGTGCACGTGTTACCGCTGCTCACCGCGCTCAAGCGGCATTCGCCGGCGACTCGCGTGACCTGGGTGTTGCAGCCCGGCGCGGCGTCACTTGTGCGCGGGCACTGGGCAGTGGACGAGATCATCGAGTTCGATCGCGCTCGCGGCTGGAAGGCCTATCCTGCCGTGCGCGCACAGCTGCATCAACGGCAGTTCGACGTCGTGCTCGCGCTACAGGTCTATTTCAAGGCGGGCATCGTCACGTCGTTCACGCGTTCGCCGATCAAGCTTGGCTTCGATCGCGCGCGTGCGCGAGACCTGAACTGGTTGTTCACTACGCGCCGCGTTCCTGCGCGCGAAGGCCAGCACGTGCAGGATCAGTACTTCGAATTCCTCGAGTACCTCGGTGTTCCACACGAACCGGTCACATGGGACCTCGGCCCGTGGGAGCAGGAGCGCGCGTGGCAACGTGAGTTTCTCTCGGGGTTCGACCGACCGATTGCGCCGATCGTGGTTGCCACAAGCAAGCCGGAAAAGGATTGGATGCCCGAGCGCTGGGCTGAAGTCTGCAATTCGCTCTATGGAGATTTCGGTTTGCAACCCGTGCTCGTGGGCGGCACGTCGCCTCGCGAAGTGGCCGCAGACGCGATCATTCGGACGCAAGCGAAGGTTCCTGTTGTTTCGGCGCTCGGCAGCGGGTTGCGCAAGCTCGTCGGCATTCTCGACGCCGGCGCGCTGTCCCTGTCGCCCGACACGGGACCGCTGCACATGGCCGTCGCGCTGAACAAGCCGGTAATCGCGTTGATGGGTTACACGAATCCCAAGCGCGTGGGACCATATCGTCGCTTTCACGATCTCCTGATCGACGCGTACGGTGAGCCAGGCGAGAACTATCCCATCTCGATGGAGAACCGGCCGGGCCACATGCAGCGCATCAGCGTTCGCGACGTACTCGACAAGGTCGAGTTATGGAAACGGGTCTATGAGTCGGCGCTGAGGGAACCAAACCGGTAGCGCACGCCAAGCGCCGTCATCAGCCGCACGAGTCGTTGAAGCGGCAAGCCCATCACGGCGAAATAATCGCCGTCGACACGCTCGATGTTCGTCGCACCAAAGCCCTGAATGCCGTACGCGCCCGCCTTGTCCATCGGCTCGCGCGTCGCGATGTACGCCTGAATGTCATCGGCATCGATGCGATGGAACGTGACGCCGACTTCAACCACATCTGAGCGAAGTTCGCCATGCCAACTCACCGCGATGCCTGTCATGACGACGTGCGATCGTCCCGAGAGACGCGCTAGCATCTCGGCGGCATGAGCCTCATCGCGCGGCTTGCCGAGCACATCGCCATCGATGACGACGATGGTATCGCTGCCGATGACCAGTGCATCCGGCGAAGCGGCGGCAACAACGTGCGCCTTCTCACGCGAGAGACGCTCGCAGTGGCCGCGCGGTGTCTCGCCTGGCAAGTACGCTTCGTCGATATCCGCTGGACGTACTTCGTGCGCAATGCCGACGAGCGTCAGCAGTTCACGTCGCCGAGGCGATTGGCTGGCGAGAATGACGTGTGGTGTCGTCATCGCTCGAGCCACAGCGTGACTGGGCCGTCATTCACAAGCTCGACATCCATCATGGCGCCAAATTCCCCTGTCTCGACTGGAGCGCCTCTCTCGCGAAGCAGTGCGATGAATCGCTCATAGAGCGGGATGGCGACTTCGGGACGCGCGGCATCGATGAAGCTGGGCCGCCTGCCCTTCGCGGCATCACCATAGAGCGTGAACTGCGAAACCACGAGCAGTCCCCCACCGACATCACTCAGCGCAAGGTTCATCTTGTCGTCCGCGTCGGCAAAGAGGCGAAGGCCGATCACCTTGTCGGCCATCCAGACGAGCTTGGCCTCGTCGTCGGCGTGCGTAAGGCCGACGAGCAGCAGATAGCCGCGGCCCACACGGCCCGTCACTCGTTCCCCAACCCTGACTTCGGCGCGCGAAACGCGTTGCAAAAGCACTCGCATGAGTTGCAAAAGATAATCGCGGGCCTGTTGTCGCGTTGGGGCGAGGCGCAGATTGCGCATCATGACCGCTGCGCGATTCGAGCAAACTGTCGACGTCGAAACTCCGGAGCTTGTTGTCCTGAGCTATTCGGTGGCCGGAGTTGGCTCGCGCGCCATGGCAGGATTGACCGACCTCGTGATCTGTGTCGGCGCTGTACTGCTGCTGCTGATCGTGTACTTCATGGTTGGTTCGGGCAAGCTCGGCATCCGCTTCGATGTCGGTGCGAGTTGGGGCGCGGCCATTCTCGTACTCGTACAGTTCGCCGTGGTCTGGGGCTATTACGTCCTGTTCGAAGGGCTCATGGACGGCCAGACGCCCGGTAAGCGCATTCATCGTTTGCGCGTTGTGCGCGACGGTGGCTACTCGGTGACCTTTGGCGTGTCGGCGGTGCGGAATCTGGTGCGCATCATCGACATGCAACCGGTGTTCTTCTACCTGGTTGGCATTGGCAGTACGCTCGTTACCAAGCGTGGTCGTCGGTTGGGAGACCTCGTGGCCGGCACGTTCGTGGTGCGCGAGGAGATTCAGCGCACCGGCGACATACAGATCAGGGCGAGAGATCGCGACGTACAGTCGCGTGAGCTTCAAACCGCGCTGAATGAAGAGCAGTACACAGTGCTCTCGAAGTTCGTGGACCGGTGGAGCACCATTGATCCATTGCGACGAGCGGCGCTTGCGGAGCAAATCGCCCAACGACTGGGCGCGGCGTTGCCTGACGATGGACGCCCCATTGGCCAACGGCTCCTTGAACTGCATCAACGCGAGCAAATAGCGCGGCGCAAAGGCGTCGCGAGCAAGGGCGACACTGGTGCCGGCCGCGAACGACAAGCGCTGATTGCCGCCGGACTGCCGCGCTGGACGTCGTTTGCAAACCGTCTCGCTGTCGCGCAGAAGCGCGGCCTTCGTGCGATTGGCGAGGATGGCGTACGAGAGTTCGTCTCCGAGTATCGTGCGCTGTCAGCCGATCTCGCACGGCTACGCACGGCGTCCGCTGGACGAACGCTCGATGAAATGTTCTACCTCGGACGGCTCGTTGCTGGTGCGCACAACCTGTTGTATCGCGACCGGGGCATCGGCATCCGCAAAGGGGTCGAGATGTTGTTCACGGATGTGCCGCGTGAGGTCCGCCGTAGTGTGCGACCAATTCTGCTCGCCGCCACGCTGTTGTTTGGCCCGGCGTTCATCTCTGGTATCGGCGTAGTGCGCGCACCAGAGATTGCGAAGACTATGCTTCCACCCGGCATGATCGAACGTGCCGAACAAGGCGTGCAGCGCGCCAAGAACGGCGAGGGGTACATCGAAGATCCGCAACTCCTGCGACCGGTGATGGCCAGCCGGATCATCGCGAACAACGTGCAGGTGACCTTTGCAGTGTTCGCAGGCGGCATCACGGCCGGCCTGCTGAGCGTTCTGATGCTGGTCACGAATGGCATCTCGATCGGCAGCGTGTTCGGGCTCTATGTGAGCAAGGGCATCGGCAACCTCCTGCTTGCCTTTGTTGCGCCGCACGGTGTGCTCGAGCTGTTTGCGATTTGCGTCGCTGGCGGAGGGGGGTTCCTTCTCGCTGCGGCGATCCTGATGCCGGGCCCACGTACACGGCGGCGCGCACTGGTGGAGAATGGCCGTCGCGCGATTCGGCTTATCGCAGCATCAACGTTTCTTCTGCTGATTGCCGGATCGCTGGAGGGACTTGTGTCCCCCATCGAATGGTGGCCGCTCGAAGGCAAGTTGGCCGTGAGCGGCGTGACGCTCGTGTTTCTCGTGAGCTACCTACGTGGCGGCATCGAACGCGTTACAAGGCCCCGCGCGATTTGAGGTCGAGGTACTCGTTCACGATTGCGGCGGCCATCGCCTCGGGCGCGACATCGAGCACCACAACCCCGGCGTCGCGCATACGCTGCAACGCCGTGAGCCGCTCGGCGATCAATTCCTCCGCCGCCGCTGTGGTGTAGAGATCGCGCGTTCGGCCTCCACGCGCCGCAGCGGTTCGGAGTAGTGCTTCATTTCGCAGCGCCACCACGACGACGAGATGACGCGTCACGCCACGCGCCAGATGCGCAAGTAGCGAGCGTGACGCTCGGGCATCGATGACATCGGTAATTAGCACAACGAGCGAACGCTTCCGCTGACGCTGCGCGAGCGTACGGAACGCCGTGGCGTAGTCCGGTTCCACGAGCGTTGGTTGCAGCGGTATCATCGCCGTGCGAAGAGCGTGTAACGCGGTAGCGCCCCGCTGCGCAGGCACCAAGGCGCGCAGGCGATCGTCGAACACCAGTGCACCAACGCGGTCTCCCGCCGTGCTGGCGACGTCAGCCAAGAGCAGCGACGCCGAGAGCGCGTATTCGAAACGTGGGTATCGGCCGGCGAGCTGCGTCATGGTGCGACCCGCATCAACCAACACGAACACCGTCTGTGACTGCTCCACGGTGAACTCTCGCGTCGTCACCTGCGCGCGCCGCGCCGTCGCCTTCCAATCGATGTGTCGCGGATCATCTCCCACGACATAGTCGCGCAGGCGAGCGAAGCTCCGACCTTCGCCGCGGCGCCGAGTTGCGCGCATACCCGCCGTGGCGAGCCGATGATGCACCGCGAGCCACCGAAAACGCTTCACACCAGCGAGCGACGGCGCCACGAGTACCTGATCCGTCTGCTTGAACAGAAATGTGCGTGTCACCAAGCCGAGCTTCGTGCGCACGGTAAGCGCTATGTCACCGAGCAACGCTTCGCCACGCGCTGCTCCCGTGACCGAGATTGGATAAGTCGCTCGTCCGCCAACGGGCAGCTCCGCATCGGCAAATTCGACGCTACCGCTCAGAAACTTGGCTGGCAGTTCGTCGTACAATCTGGCAATGAGTGGGCGCTCCCAGTTCGACTCTACGTCATAGCGCCCATCGACGGTGTCGCCCACACCGATCGTCTCGTCGAGCACGCGTTGCACGCGCAGATGTTCGCGATCGGGCAGCATCGCGATATCAGTAACCGCGACGGCGAGCACCGATAGCATTGCGAAGGCAGCGAGTGCGGCACCACTTGGCCACGCACTCAAGAGCCACAGCGGTGCCACCGCCAAAAAGACCAGCGCGAGACGACGCGTCGGCACAAACGCGATCACCGCGAGAAACTCGCGGAAACGCTGGTAGACGCGACGCAGCCATTCCATCAGCTGCCCGGGACCTTCACGCGATCGAGCAGCGACGAAAGCACGTCGTCCGCATTTCGCCCTTCCACTTCCAGCTCGGGCGACAGTGTTATGCGATGACGGAGCACCGCGGGCGCAATGCCTTTCACGTCATCCGGCGTCACGAAATCGCGGCCGTCGAGTACTGCCGCGGCGCGCGCTGCGCGAAACAGGGCAACAGTTGCGCGTGGCGATGCACCCAATGCCAACATCCGCTCTTCGCGCGTGGTGCGCGTGACATCAGCGATGTACGCGCGCACGTCTTCCGCGACGCGCACATGATCAACAATCGATCGTAACGCCGTGGCCTCATCGGTCGACAACGCGCCTTCGAGCTTGCGATCATCGAGACGTTCGGCATCGAAGCCATTTTCGTATCGCGCCAGCAGCTCCAGTTCCGCTTCGCGCGACGGATACGGCATCACCGCCTTGATCAGGAAACGATCGAGTTGCGCCTCGGGCAGTGGATAGGTGCCCTCATGCTCCACAGGGTTCTGCGTCGCAAACACCGTGAACAACCCACCAAGTGGTCGCGACACACCGTCCACCGTCACCTGTCGCTCGGCCATGGCTTCGAGCAAGGCTGCCTGCGTCTTTGCCGGCGCACGATTGATCTCGTCGCCAAGGAGAAGGTCGGTGAAAATCGGACCCGCCTGAAATTCAAAACCGCGCGTTGGGTCTCGCAGCACATTCACACCGGTGACGTCCGACGGCATGAGATCGGGTGTGAATTGAATGCGTGCGAACCGCGCGCCGAGCGCTGACGCCAGTGAACGAACGAGCAGCGTCTTGGCCGTTCCTGGCACGCCCTCGATAAGCACGTGGCCGCGGGCGAGAAATGCGACGAGCGTATCCGCGATAGTGGCCTCCTGTCCCACCACTCGCGACGCGATTGCTCGGCGAACTCGATCGAGAAGCTCGGCGCCCTGCGCCGGCGTAAGTGCAGTGCTCATGAAATGGTCTTGGTCAGAGTGTCTTCGACGCGGTGCAGCGCTGCGCCGATTTCCCGAAGGTCTTTCTCGTTGACGGGCGCGTCGAGCGCTCGGCGAATGACAGCAACGTCGCCGGCGAGCGCGGGATATCGACGGGCCGCGTCGCCGAGGAAGTCTGCATCAGTGGACGCACGAAGGCTCGGCCACGCGCGCTGCACGCGCCAGCGCACACCACGGACGAGCCGCGCCACGATCGTACGCGTTGCCCGCACCTGCTCGTAGGCGTGCGACAGCGCGTCTACCTGCTCGAGCGGATCGCGCCGTTCGATTCGCTCATCTTCGGGCGGCACGATTGGGCGCGGTCCCAACGCCCACAGAAGAATCAGGCCCGCCAGTACGACAGCCATCACGGCACGACCGACTGGATGTTCGAACAGGAACGGGAACACGACGTCAGAAAGTCCCGCGCGTCGGCCGAATCCTTGGTGGTACTCGTCGAACACAATTGTTGTGCGCGGAACGCTGCCCCCAGCGCGGAGCCATTCGAGCATTCGCACGTTGACCACATCTGCGGCCCATTGGCAGCGCCGAATTACGTCGTTGCGCAGCAAATCTGGATCGGAAACAACGAGGACGCGTCCCTTCCCAAACGAGAACCCGGCCGCCGTCTCCGCCGGCAGACTTGGCGTCGCAGCGTGCGGGAGTGAATCGTTTCGATCGAGCACCAACGTGCCGAACTGTATTGCGTCGGCCGGCTTTCCCCGCAACCAGCGAAGTGAATAGAGATTCATGCGGCCGTCACTCCAGCGCGGCGGCGCGAAATCGACCGTTCGCTCGCAGCCACTCGTATCCGCCACCGACGGCGGCATGCGACCGCCGGGACTGTGCGCCACACCGAGAGAATCAGAGAGCGCGTCACGTGCATTGAGAACCAAGAGCAGGGCATCGCCGCCGCGGACGGCGTCAAGGTATGTGTGGGCTTCTGACGCTGTGGTGGGAATCGGTGGCGCGAGCACCGCATGAATCGACTTACCGGACCCCGCCACAATATCCGGAGTGGTGTCGTTCACCACCGTCCAGCCCATGCGCTTGGAGAGTTCAGCGAGCACGCGCGCGTTGGATGGACCAGACAGGCTTATCGAGAGGCGCTGATCGCCGAGACGCCCCTCGGAAGGTTGCGGCGTCAGCAGGGCGACGAGAACGACAATCGTGCCGATCACCGGCAACACCCACGACGGCTTGGCCCACCACACGGGTGTCGGCGGCGGCGGCGGCGTCACGCGGCCCTCGCGCGCGGCCGGAACGGTTCAGCGAGCGACCGCAACTCAATCAGGACATCCGCCGTGCACCGCTCGTGGCCGTAAACCGCTGATTCAAAGCGGCGCGTGAACGCTCGAAACATTGTCACTGACGACGCGTTTCGACGGCGCAGTTCACGTGCGTAATCACCACTGGTTCGCGATGGATCGAGTCGGATCCGTTCGGTGCGCGAAATTGTCAGCAGCACACCGCGATAGAGCGCATGCGCCGCGTCCTCGAATTGTCCCTGCGACGTCAGTTGATCGGCGACTTCCCAGGGATTCTCCTGCGTATTCGCACCACGTCGACGGAGCCGCTGGTTGGTCTCGTCGGCGCGTTCGCGCGCGCCAAGCAGTGTTCGCACAATCACAAACAGCACGATCAATGCAACAAGCGTGAGCCCGATCGAGCGGAGCGACGGCAGGTGTCGAGCGGCGCGCTCCAACCGACTGAGCCACTCCATTATCCACACCATGAGCCGGTCGATCAGCGTACGGCGAAGTGACCGCCGAAACGCTGGATCACGGAGAACCGCCCGCACGCTGTCGTGTACAGCGCCGGGCGGCCATGTACGCTCGGCCGTTTGAACGAGCACCAGAAGGAGGCTCAGGGTGTCGCCGTCTCGCCGGTGGGTAGACCCAGTTCGATTGCCATGAGCTCAATGTCGAGCCCTTCGCTGCGAATGCGCGCATCGTAGTAGAGCAGCGCTTCAGTGATGGCGATGACCGGGTAGGCGAGAATCGTGAATGTCGCTCCGACAATCGCCTGCACGGCGAACACACCAGGTATGGCCGCGAGCATGCTGACGCCAATTGCCAGAATCCAGTAGATGATTCCGACGAGCCCAATCGTATTCAAGACGTGCCACTTGCGGCCCTTCGACAGTTGCGACGATCGCGACAACGCGGCGCCCACACTACAATCTTCCAGGATGATCGCCGGCGTCAGTGCGAAGTAGCGCGCGATCACATAGATCGATCCGATGAACAGCGTGAATGCGCCAAGCATCAACATCAAATACCGCAACACAGCGGCAATCATCACACGATGCAGTCGCGGCAACGCGCGCTTTACAGCGTCGGCCACGTCAACGGGATCTCCAAGATATGCCTGAGACGCACAGGTGATGATGACAGCGCTCATGAGTGCAAACGTCACCCAGAGTCCAATGCCCGCCGCGAGCGCGCCCCAGGCGAACGCCATGTTGGGCACCGGCACGGTTTCCGGATCGCCGAGGAAAATGAGTTCCAGCACGAGCCACGGCGCATACGCGATTGCAGAGCACATCACGAACTGCGCATAGTGAGCGCGCATCACCTGGAATGCTGCGTCCACAATCTCCGTAACACTACGGGGCCGGAGAGCCGAGTTGGTCGTCATCAACTACCTCGCGACGGTTCCCTTGCGCGCATTCACGGCATCGACGAATCGCTGTGCGTCCGCAGGGCTGAACGACTCCAGCAACGGCTTGTTGTTGATCTTGGCCTGGTCGAAAACCTTTTTGTGACCGTCGACGAAATCGAAGCTGATCTTGCCGTCCCGGTACGCGGCGCTCTTGATATCGGAGATCGGAAAGCCGACGCGCGTGCCCAGCCCTTTCTGCACACTGCTCTTCACCATTTTCTCGATCGACGCGCCGAATCCCGTGCCCTTCACCGTTGAAGAATCCGTCTCGCGAGCGGCGGTGGCGATCGTGGTCTGAGAGAGGCCCGAACTGATCGTGTCTCCAATCAGCGCGAGGTCGACTCCTCCACTCTGCACGTCAATGCGCACGTCGCCGTCCTTGAGCGGTGCACTCTCGGCGTGTGTCGTAGAGATGTGCACGGAGGCGTTTTCGCTCGCGTCGTCGGAGTGACCTCCACAGCCGACCAGGAATGTGGTCAGCACGAGAACAACAGGCAGTTGGCGAGGCATGGCTCGGTGGGTTAGGCGATGGGTGATTCTACTCATTCCCCATTCGCCTGCAATGACCGCGGATGGCACCGTGGCTAAGTTAACGGCGTGTACACCGCATGCGTGGTCTGCAATCGCCAGCTCGGCAAGAACGAGTCGATCGAGCATTTTCCGATCGGACAGCGGCTCGCGTTCGATCCGGACAAGGGACGCCTGTGGGTGATCTGCCCGCATTGCTTCCGGTGGAATCTCACGCCGCTGGAAGAGCGTTGGGAAGCCATCGAAGACGCTGAGCGGCTGTTCAGGGCGGCTCGGCTCAGAATGAGCACTGAGAATATCGGCCTCGCTCGATTGCGAGATGGCACTGATCTCGTGCGAATTGGCAAGCCACAGCGGCCTGAGCTCGCCGCGTGGCGCTACGGTGTGCAATTCAGTGAGCGCCGTAAGCGGGTGATGATTGCCGGCGCCGCCGCCGCGGGGGTGTTCGGCGCGGGCGCCGCCGTGCTGCCAACTGCGCTGATTGCTCCATTGTTGCTTCCGTTGGCAGTTGCGTCAGTAGCGATCATTGGCCTGGGCAATCTCACGGGCAACAACGCCATCTTTACACCCCGCTTTGTCCAAGACGACGCCGGCAGCTATCTCCTCGTGCCGCAGGATGCACTGTCGTGGACACGAATCGTTGGGGACGCGGAACGCTGGGGACTGCGCGTGCCGTTTGTGGACGAACGTCCCGACCGAGTGCGGCGCGCGCTTGACTTCATCAATCATGGCGCACGCGGCGAGCGTGTGTTGCACGGCGACCGCGCCCTCGAAGCGGCGCGAGCGCTCCTACCACTCGTGAATGGCACCGGAGCCAACGCCCGTGCGATCGAGGGTGCTGTCTCGCTGGTAAGCGAGTGGGGCGATGCATCACACGGATTTGCATGGGCGGCCAGCCGCGCGCACGAGTGGTCGTTGCACACGCAGTTCGGCGATCCTGGTTCGCTGAGTTTCCTTCCGCGTGAAGTGCGTCTCGCGCTGGAGATGTCGGCATTCGAGGAGTACGAACGCCGCGCCCTCGCGGGCGAGCTCGCCGATCTGGAGCGTGCGTGGCGGCAAGCAGAAGAGGTCGCCGCTATTGCCGACGACCTCCTCACTCCAAGTCCGGTGTTGCGCGCGCTGAACCGCCTGCGCGGAACTACTCCACCGTCACCGACTTCGCGAGATTCCTCGGCTGATCGACGTTGAGTCCGCGCTTCGCTGCGATGTAGTAGGCCAGCAGCTGAAGTGGAATCGCCGCGAGAATCGGATTGAGCATGTCGATGGTTTCCGGAATTCGGAACTCATAGTCGACCTTGCCCTCGAGCGACGGCTCGTCGCGGCTGAGGATCGCGATGACGCGACCGCCACGTGCCTTCACTTCCTGCACGTTCGACACGACCTTGTCGAATACCGAGTCATGCGGTGCGACGAACACCACCGGCATGTCCTCGTCAATCAGCGCAATAGGCCCGTGCTTCATCTCGGCCGCGGGATACCCCTCGGCGTGGATATAGCTGATTTCCTTGAGCTTCAGTGCGCCTTCGAGTGCAACCGGGAAGTTGTAGCCGCGTCCCAGGTACAGGAAATTCTTGGCGTCAGCGAAGGCCTCAGCAATCTTCTCGATTTCTGAAGCGCGGTCGAGAATGCTCTGGATGTGCTCCGGCAACTTCTCGAGCGCCTGCGTGATCTCACGTCCCTGGACAACCGACATCGTGCGAAGACGGGCCAGTTTCAGCGTGAGCAGCGCGAGCGCTACAACCTGACTCGTGAACGCCTTTGTTGACGCCACGCCGATTTCCGGGCCCGCGTGCAGATAGATGCCGCCGTCGTCTTCGCGCGCGATCGTGGAGCCAACCACATTCACGAGACCAAGCGTCTTCGCGCCGCGACGTTTTGCTTCGCGCATGGCGGCGAGTGTGTCCGCCGTCTCACCCGACTGTGAGATCACCACGCACAGGCTGCGATCGGTGACAATTGGGTTCCGATAGCGGAATTCCGATGCGTACTCCACGTCGCAACGAATGCGTGCGTGTTCCTCGATCATCATCTTGCCGATGAGCGCGCTGTGCCAGCTCGTACCGCACGCAGTGATGATGATGTGGTCGATATGCTGGAGCTCTTCCTTGCTGAGATTGAGTCCGCCGAGCTTCGAGAAGCCGTCTTCGTCGACCGAACGGCCGCGCATCGTGTTCTGGATGGTCTGCGGCTGCTCCATGATCTCCTTCAACATGAAGTGATCAAAGCCGCCCTTCTCGATCTGGTCGAGATCCCAATCAATCCGGCTCACGCGCTTCTTCACCGTCTGCGCGTTCAAATCCATGACGCGGTAGTCGGACTTCGTCAGCACCGCCATCTCGCCATCGTCCAGGTAGATGACGTGACGCGTGTGCTGGAGAATCGCCGCGACGTCACTGGCCACGTAGTTCTCGTTCTCACCAAGCCCGATGAGCAGTGGGCTGCCCTTGCGGGCGGCGACGATTTTTTCCGGATCTTCTGACGAAATCACGGCGATGCCGTATGTGCCCTCGACCAGCGCGAGCGCATCGGTCACGGCTTCTTCGAGATTGCCGTCGAATGCTGCTTCGATCAGGTGCGCGAGGACTTCAGTGTCGGTATCGCTGACGAACGTGTGGCCCGTCTTCTTGAGCATTGCGCGCAGCGGTCCATAGTTCTCGATGATGCCGTTGTGCACTACCGAGATCTTGCCCGTGCAATCATGATGCGGATGCGCGTTGCACTCGCTCGGTGGACCATGCGTGGCCCAGCGCGTATGCGCGATGCCAACCGTGCCCTGCACCGGCTGGTTCGAGAGCGCCTGCTCGAGCATGGCGATCTTGCCCTTGGCTTTGCGCGTCTCCACCCCCTTGCCGTTCATCATCGAGACGCCAGCGGAGTCGTAGCCGCGATACTCGAGACGCTTGAGGCCGTCCACGAGCAGCGAGGTGCCATTCCGGTTTCCAACGTAACCGACGATTCCGCACATAATTTCAATCCCTTTTTCTTGTTGTCATCCTCAGGCCAAGCCAAAGGATCTGCTTCCTGTCATCCTGGGGCAAAGCCCAAGGATCTGCTTCCTGTCATCCTGGGGCAAAGCCCAAGGATCTGCTTCCTGTCATCCTGAGGCGAAGCCGAAGGATCTGCTTGTCTAGTTTTTTCGCAACGCGTCCAGCGGTTCCCTCGACCGGCGCACCAACTCCCGAGCCGCTCCTTCATCCGGCGCCTCGGCAATCACGCGCACTATCGGCTCCGTCCCCGAGGGCCGGATGTGCACCCATCGGTCCTTCCACGACAACCGCAATCCGTCCTGCATATCAACCGTCGCGTCCGCAAATGTGCTGCGGAGCGCGCCATATACCGTGTCGAGGCTCACATCAGGAAGATCCAGCTTGTCCTTGCAGATCACATAGCGCGGAAGCTCCGCCACAACGGCCGACACCGCGCGCTTTTCTTCCAGCATCAATTGCAGGAGCAGGGCCGCGCCAAGCGGAGCGTCTCGTCCGAGATGCACCTCCGGCAGAATCACACCCCCGTTCCCTTCTCCGCCGACAGCTGCGTTCACCTCGCGCATCCGTACGGCAACGTTCACTTCTCCAACAGGCGCACGAATGCACTCGACACCCGCTGCATGCGCCACATCATCTACCACCTGACTCGTCGAGAGGTTCGTGACCACGGGCCCCTTTCGATGACGAAGCACGAGTCGCGCGGCAAGCGCGAGCGTGTAATCCTCACCGATGGCCTTTCCTGCATCACTCACGATGGCCAGGCGGTCGACATCCGGATCGACCGCAAAACCGATATCCGCACCGGTCGACTTCACCAGCGCTTCCAGCTCCTTGAGATTATCGGCAATTGGCTCCGGTTCCCGAGGGAATCGGCCGTCCGTCTCCAGATTGATGGCCACAACCTCGCAGCCCAGCCGCTGGAGTAACGCGGGCATGACGGTGGCTCCGGCGCCACGCACGCAGTCCAGCGCCACCTTGAACTTGCAACCGCGAATCCCCTCGGCGTCGATGTACGGTACGGCCAGCACGGCCTCGATATGTCGGCTCGACGCACCGTCGTCCGTTGTGACCGTGCCGATCTCGCTCCACTTGGCGTACGGAATTCCCGTGTCCAGCAGGCCGCGCATCTCTGCGCCCTGGCTGGCTTCCAGGAACAGCCCGCTCGAGCCAATCAGCTTGAGCGCATTCCACTCGATGGGGTTGTGGCTCGCTGACAGCATCAAGCCGCCGGCAGCGTGGTGGTGCTCAACGGCGAGCTGGCAGCCGGGCGTGGTGGTGAGGCCGATGTCGATGACGTCGCAACCCGCGAGCTGAAGCGTACCCACCACGATGCGATGAAACATCGGACCGGACACTCGGCTGTCGCGCCCTACGACGATCTGCTTCGACTTTCCCTGGCGAATCGACCACGCACCGAACGCGGCCGCATACCGCGCCACGACCTCGGGGGTCAGCGAGTCGCCAACACGTCCGCGAATGCCGGACACGCTGACCATGAGCGTCCCACTTCCTCCACCACCCTGCGCCATGAGGCCTCCGCACGAATGAAGTGAAAAGGTAGTGAGTTGTCGTCCTGCACGCAGCGAAGATTGCACCTGTTCATGGCTCTCACGCACGGGTAGTTTCGACACGCGTCGCTCTGCGACACGTGTGTCCTTTTCCCAATCGTTTCTGAGCACTCCTCGCGCCGCGCTGCGCTTTCCCGTGCGGCTCAAGATGGCGGCCCTTGCTGGCGGCGCTGTCGTCCTCGCTGCGGTCTTTTTCCTCGTCGTCGCCTACCACGACGCGAGCTCCGCGCTCACACACGCGGAGGGTGAGCGATTGCTTGCCATTGCGCGCGCAAAGGCGGCAAATCCGCAGGGCGCCGAAATCGCCGACGACGGCATCGACGTCGTTGCCGCGTCGCGAGACAGCGTTGGCCGCTACCATGTGATCTCTCGAACATCAGGCGGCGGCTTCTCCGACTTATGGACACCACCCGAACCCGTGATGGCCGCAGTCGCCGCCGGCCGCGCCGTGGCAACCGAGATCTACGATCTCAATGGCGACCCATACATCAGCGCGACCGCGCCAATCGTCGCGTCCGACCGACGCGCCGTCGGTGCGGTGGTTGTGTCGGCGCGTGCCGACAGCGCCGTGAACGCGGCGCAACGTGAGTTTGTTGACTTACTCCTGATCTCGATCGTGCCGCTCTTGATCGCGGTCGGCATTGGGTTCTGGGCCGCAACCCAGCTAACGCGTGGCATGGTGCTGCTCTCGGAGCAAGCGGAGCAGATCGCCCAGGGCCAGCTCACCGGCGACCTCACCTTTCAGTCGGACGACGAAGTCGGCCAGGTCGCAGCGTCGTTCCGCGAAATGACGCGCGGCCTTCGCAGCCTTGTCAACGAGCTCGACACCAGCGCGAGCGACGTGGCCGCCACCGCCGAGCAACTCGCTGCGAGCGCGCAGCAGATGACCGCAAGCACCGAGCAAGTCTCCGGCGCGGCCATCAGCATTGCATCCGCAGCAGCCGTCCAGACGCGTGGGGTCAACAAGGCCTCCGAAGCGTCGGGTCGTGTCGCCAGTCGAGCAGCTGCAGTCGCCAGCCATGCCGAGCAGGCGCGTAGCGCCGCCGATGTCGCACAGCGCACGACCCAACGCGGCACCGTGGCCGCCGGCGAGGCGCTACACGCCATGGCCGAAATCAGCGCAGTCACCAGCACTGCCGTGCCCTCGGTGGTTGAGCTCGGAGAAAAGTCGCAGCGCATTGGCAAGATCACCGACGTTATCGGGTCCATTGCGCGCCAGACAAATCTCCTCGCACTCAACGCCGCCATCGAAGCATCACGCGCCGGCGAACACGGCAAGGGCTTCGCGGTCGTCGCCGACGAAGTCAGAAAACTCGCCGGCGACAGCGCGCGTGCCCTCGATCAGATCCGCCGCCTGGCTGCAGAAATTCGTGCAAGCGCAGTGCGCACTGAAGAGCAGATCCTGCAAGCCAGCGATCGCGTCACCGCTGGTGAAGCAATCATTCGTGCATCGGCACAGGCGCTGACGCAGATCGACAAGGAAATCGTCAGCGCACGTGCAGCCGTGGATCGCATTGTCGAGGCGGCCGATGCACAGCGCGGCGAAGCGGAAGCGCTTGCGCACGAGATTGAAGCACTGGCCGCATCGGCAGAGTCGAATGCCGCCACGGCGCAGCAGGTGAGTGCCGTCGTGCAGGAACAGACGGCGTCGATGTCGAGCGTGGCAGCGTCCAGCCAGCAACTCGCACTCGTCGCGGAACGTCTAAAGCACTCGCTGCGCCGGTTCGAGACCTGACATGTCCAATCCCCTCGCACTGCTGCCGCTGGCAATTGCGGCGGGCAATGGTCGTCTCAGTGCTGCCGGTTCCGCTGATGTCTTCGAGGCGCAACAGCTCGTCGCCGCCGGCCTGACGCTCCTGCAGCGCAGCGCACCGCTCGTGCGCGCACTCAGCGCAAAACGCTCGGCCATTCTTCTCGAGACGTCACCGGCGTATCTCACCGCGCTCGCCGCAAGTGATGGGCGAGCGGCGGTGTTGATCGATCCGCGTTCGGCGTCCGACGACGTCGCCGGTCAGTGCCGCGATGCAAACGTCGGCGCGGTGCTCACCACGCAGGCATTCGTGGAGCGGCTGCCGATTGGCATGACGTACGTGTTGCTCGACAGCGTTCCGCGAGTTGCGCAGGTCATCACCCCCGATCGCCGGCAGGATGTCGACCTCGGATCACACCACGGACTCGATCTCGAAGGAGAAACCGACGCGGACGGGCGTGACGAAGAAGCTGTGGTCGTCTATGCAGAAGCCACTGCGCGCATCTTCTCGCATCGCACACTCATTGCGGACGCACGGCGGGTGATCTCTGAGCGTGGTATCACTGCTAACGATCACGTCATCGCCTCAGCGTCTCTCGCGGATGTCGAGTCGCTGACAGCAAACCTCAGCGCGCCGCTGCTGGCCGGCGCGAGAGTAACGACCAACAGCCGTTAGCGCGCAGCAGCCATCTGAACGTACGACGGAACGCGCGGCAGGAGCGTAAGTCGTCCACTCGAGACTGCCTCCTGAGCCGCGGCCACGACCCTTGGATCGAACTGCGTGCCGCTGCAGCGCGCAATCTCCGCCATTGCCGCTTCGACACTCATGCCATCCGGCCGATACGGCCGGTCGCTTGTCATAGCGTCGAATGAATCGGCAACTGCGGCAATACGCGCTTCGAATGGAATCGCCTCGCCCCCAATCCGATCGGGAATGCCTCGTCCGTCGTAACGCTCGTGGTGCGAGCGAACGATGTTAAGCGCGAGCGGTGTCTCGCCGAGTAGCGGGGCGAGAATACGCCATCCGACCACCGGATGCGTCATGATGTGCTCATACTCCGCATCCGTCAGCTTGCCGGGCTTGTTCAGCACGTCCTCGCGAACACCGATCTTGCCGATGTCATGCACGTGTCCGCCGAGCTCGATTTGCCGCAGCGACGCCGCGTCCAGGCCCAACTCGCGCGCAATGAGCACCGAGTAATGGCTCACGCGCACCGAATGGCCGCGCGTGTACGGATCCTTCACTTCGAGCGCCTCGGCGAGGGACTGAATACTCGCCAGGAAGAGCTCCTCCAGGCGGCGCGCCTGCACCGCGACCTTTTCCTGAAGGCTGGCCTGGAACGAGCGATTCTCGCGAACGAGGCGCCGCTTCTCGAGTGCCTGACTCACACGCGCTCGTACTTCCTCGAGATGGAAAGGCTTGGTGAGATAATCCATCGCGCCAATGGCCAGGCACATCACCGCCACCTCAACGTCGGCCACGGCCGTGATCATCACGACGGCGACATCGGGCCACCGGTTGCGCACACGACGCAGCAACTCGACGCCATCCATCTTCGGCATCTTGAGGTCGCTCATGATGAGCGTCACTTCGTGCGCCTCCAGATGCACGAGTGCCTCTTCGCCATTCCCCGCCTCGAGACAGGCAAAACCGTCATTGCGCATCAGGTGCACGAGCACCTGGCGCAACCGCGGCTCGTCGTCCACGATCAGGCAGTACTGCGGAGAATTGACGTCAGCTTCCATTTTGCCGGGCAGAAAACTCAGAGGGCAACCGGGGGGGCGCGACGGCTATCCTCGCCGCCTTTCAGGACCCCGGTTAACTTGCGCGCGAACCTTCATACATGGAGCAGTATCGGCATGACGCGCGTATTTGACGACGACCTGACGGCAGGTTTTGCAACGCGAGCCATTCACGCTGGCCAGCGCCCGGAACCACTCGCTGGCGCAATCATGACGCCCGTGTACCTCACCTCCACTTACGTGCAGGAAGGCCTGGGCCAGAACAAAGGCTACGAATACGCACGCGGGAAAAACCCGACCCGAGAAGCCCTCGAGCGAAACGTAGCGGCTCTGGAGGGCGGGCGGCATGGCTTCGCGTTCAGCTCCGGCATGGGCTGCGTGGATTCCATCATGAAGCTGTTCAAGTCAGGCGACCACATCGTCTGCGGCGAGAACCTCTACGGAGGCGTCTTTCGCCTCTTTGACAAACTCCTCGAGAACTTTGGACTCACCTTCTCGTGGGTCGATACGCGAGATCCGCAGATAATCGAAGACGCAATGAAGCCGAATACACGGCTCGTCTTTATCGAGACGCCAACCAATCCGCTGATGCGCATTTGCGACATCAGAGCGGCCGCCGAGATCGCGCACCGCCACGAGGCGCTCCTGCTGGTCGATAACACCTTCGCATCGCCCTTCTTCCAGCGTCCGCTCGAGTTCGGCGCGGATCTGCTCTACCACAGCACGACGAAATATCTGAACGGACACTCCGACATGATCGGAGGCATCTGCGTCCTGAATGATGACGAGCTCGCTAAGAGACTCCAGTTCATCCTCAACGCAGCGGGCGCGGTTCCCGGACCATTCGACTCATGGCTCGCGCTTCGAGGCACCAAGACCCTGCATCTGCGCATGCCCCGCCACGACGCCAACGGTCGACAGATCGCCTCGTGGCTCGTTGAGCGGCTCGGCGAAGAGCGCGTGATCTATCCCGGACTCGAATCGCATCCGCAGCACGAACTCGCCAAGAGGCAGATGTCCGGCTTCGGCGGCATGATCTCGGTGGAGTTGGGCACCAAGGAGAGGGCAAACGAAGTGCTCAGTCGCTGCCGCGTCTTCTCACTCGCTGAGTCGCTGGGCGGTGTGGAAAGCCTGATCAGCCATCCGGCGTCCATGACCCACGCGAGCGTAGAGCCGGAGCGCCGTGGCCAGCTTGGGATTACCGAAGGCCTGATTCGTCTGTCTTGTGGTGTAGAGGACGTGGGCGACTTGCTGGCCGATCTCGAGCACGCCTTCCACGTCGTCTGACACTTTCACGCCCCGGCGGCCGTAGGGCCGCCATCTTCACATTCCAGGAGTCCGTCGCATGTCGCCAACCCCGCTTCCACAAATCGATTCGGTAAGCTGGGAACATCCCGCTGATCGGGCCGCGCTCAACACGTTGCGCGCCATCCCGGGCTTCGACGACGTCGTGCGCAAGGTGGCGACGTACATCACGGAAAAGCGCGTCCGCCAAATCTTCCTGGCAAACGCGGTACAGGTTGGACCGACGCAACGCCCGAAGCTGGACGCCCTGCTCACGGACGTACTGGCCACGATGGATTGGCCGAAGCGTCCGGAGCTTTATGTCACGCAGGACGCCAAGGTGCAGGCGTACGCAATCGGCCATGAAGATCCGTTCATCGTGATCACCTCGGGAGCACTCGAGCTTCTGGAGGGCGAGGACGAACATCGCTTTGTGCTTGCCCACGAGCTCGCGCACATCATGAGCGATCACATGACGTATCGCACGATCGCGCTCGTGATCATGGCTGTCGGCTCGATGGCGCTCATGCCCATTGGCCTCGCGCTCCTGCCCTTCCAGCTCGGCCTTCTCGAATGGCATCGCAAGAGCGAATTCTCGAGCGATCGCGGCGCGTTGCTCGCCATGCAGGACAAAGAAGTAGCGCAGCGTACGTTCATGCGCTTTGCCGGCGGTCGCGATTTCGGCGACAGCACGAGCGTTGCCGCATTCATGGCGCAAGCAGAGAATTACGAAACGGGCGGCGACACGTGGGACAAGGTGATGAAGTTCTTCAACACTGCGCTGCGTGATCACCCGTTCGCCACCGTGCGTGCCGCAGAGCTCGAGCGCTGGCGCACGAGCGGCGACTTCGACACCATCATCGCCGGTAACTACACCAGGCGCGGCGAGAAGAAGCAGGGACTGGGCGAGGACTGGAACCAGGCTGCCCGCTACTACTCCGGCAAGAGCGACTACAAGATCAACATCAACGTCTCCGATGCGTGGGATCGCGCGAAGGACGCATTCAACGATGCGTTCAAGGGCCCGAGCGCTTCGCCACCGCCCGCCGAGCCGACGCCAGAAGTCTGACGCCACTCTATCGGGACGCTCAGTGAACTGACTGCACAGATTGCACGGAGAGAAATACCGGAAACGGCGGATGAAAGTGCGGAACTGCAGCTTTTTTCAAAAAGAGCTGCAGTTTCGTTTTTTATCCGGTCTGTCCGCCGTTTCTCCCGTAAAATCCGTGCATTCTGTTTCCGCAGTTTCCAAGTCTATATTTCGCTACCAATGCGCATCCTGATAGTTGGCGGCGGAGGACGCGAGCATGCTCTCGCCTGGAAGTTCAAGCACGACGATCCATCCGTCGAACTGATCGCCGCCCCGGGTAATCCTGGCATCGCGCAGCTCGCCGAATGCGTGAATGTTTCCGTAAATGACTTGAAAGCGCTCGAGCTGCTTGCGAAAGATCGCGCCGTGGATCTCACCGTCATCGGACCCGAAGCGCCCCTGGCACTCGGCATCGTAAATACGTTTCGCGCCGCGGGGCTGAGCATTTTTGGCCCGACCAGAGAAGCGGCAGAAATCGAAACGTCGAAGGCGTTCGCCAAGCAATTGATGCTCGATGCCGGCGTGCCGACGGCGCGCGCCGAGATGCACACGGATGTCGCGCGTGCCAAAGACGCGGTGCAGCGCTTCGGCGCACCTGTCGTGATCAAGGCATCAGGCCTCGCGAGTGGCAAGGGTGTCATCGTCTGCTTGAGCATCGATGAGGCGAATGCTGCCGTGGATGACATGCTCTCTGGCAACCGCTTTGGCGACGCCGGCCATGAAGTGCTCGTCGAGGAGTTCATGGAAGGCGAGG